>CALFWL010000044.1 GCA_937928215.1 uncultured Pirellulaceae bacterium
CAAAGCCCAAGACTGGCAGTGGGGTAGCCTGTGGATTCGTGAGTACGGTACTGCGGAGCACCGTGCGATGCTTTCTGATTGGCCGATTCCAAAACGACGAGACTGGACGGCCTACGTCAACCAAGCAATTTCCAAGGGAGAGTTGGAAGCGATTCGAAACAGTTGCGTTAGAGGCAGTCCTTACGGAAGCAAAGACTGGGTTAGCAAACTGGCAAAACAGCTTGGGCTGGAATCGACATTACGGTCACCGGGCAGACCAAAAAAGCTATAATATGGACCTGTCCCCGTTTCTGCGTTGTCCCCGTTTCTGCGTCGGCCATTTACAGTTACCATCCCAACTACGTGGACGCGGTGGCGGTCCGTATGACTCCCACTGGCGAGCATTTTTTCACTCACGATCATCAGTTCAGTGTCACCGCAGCCATCGAAGTCGCCAGTAATCCAGCGAACAACTCGGTCGCTGAGCGTTATAATTACTCGGCCTATGGCGAAGTGTCTTTCTTGGTTCCAGCGACCTATGCGGCCAAAAGCGTCACAAGCAGCGATATCGGGGTTGAGTATCTGTACACCGGACGCAGACTCGATCCTGTTACCGGGTTACAATTGAATCGCAATCGATACTACCACGCCAAACTTGGACGCTGGATCAACCGTGATCCGTTAGGATACGTGGACGGGATGAACCTCTATGGAGCGTACTTTGTGCCGGGGAGAGTGGATCCAACGGGATTGCAAGATGGCATGCTACAGCCAATTTCAGAATCAAATGTATCTGTGACGGTCGATCAAGGTTATGGAGAGGGTGGGGGAAACTTTGATCTTGGTGGTCGTCCAAGACCGATTCCTGGCTTTACCGCAATTAGAGTCGATGCAAACTGTAGTTGTGAGACAGGAGCGTTAAAATGCGATATTAAAATTAAAGTATTCATCCGCGTTGATCCCGCTGGCTCACGAGAACAGCTCGCTAATCCCAATGGAATCTATGGCCATGAGGAACGGCATGTTCGCAACTATCTAACTGCTTTGCAGGCATATGCTGACGGATTGTCAGATGCTCTAAATGAATCAGATTCCGATCAAGGCGGACCTCCAGCATGTTCGTGTGCAGACCGTGCAGCAGCAGCTGAACGTGGGATCCATAACTTTGTTGAAGGCTTACGTAGCATCGAATCTCACCACGCTAATCCTGAACCCATGGATGGACTCACGGAGTACCCTCCTTTGGATGGATCGGGGCGGCGGCCACGTGATCCGGGAGAGATTCCACCTTGGGTAACGGATGAACTCAACGACGCTGTCGAAGACGCGAACGAAGCGGCAGATGCACAAGATAACGGTAGTTACAATCCGTCGGTCGGATTTTAGTGCTTCTGTTTCACAAAAAGGTGCTTTGTTTTTGTCGACTCAATACAAATCGAAAACCGGCCTCAAAACAATTGACTTGTTTAGGTATGGTACAGTGTAAACAGGTGTAAAAACAAAGGTCAGATTGGAGGTAGACAGTTTGTACCGAAGAATATTGATAGGTTTTGTCGTTTGGCAGATTTCAGGAATGTTATTAGTTGTTGAAACTATTTCGTATGCTCAATTCACTACGGACACAGAATCCATTGACACCTCGATCGAAGAAGTTTCGATTCTAGATCCTGCGGTAGAAATGTCCAAACGTCTCGTCGAGGCAGCGTATAGAGGCAATATTAGAGAAGTCCAATCGGCTCTTGCTAGCGGAGAAAAAATCAATGGTTTTCACGGCGGCCCTTCAAGCAACTTCGCCGACAAATTTGGAGGCTATCCGTCAAATGCTCGTTTTTGGACACCTTTACTGGCTGCAGTAGCCGGAGAGCAAGATGCTGTTGCAACGTATTTGATTGGAAAAGGTGCTAGATGTGACGTGAAGCATCCGCAAGACGTAACAGGATATTCAGCTCTTCTCTACATTGCTAATCGGAAAACGGAATCGGAAAGCGGACTTATTGTCGCGGAATTGTTACTTGGCATGAATGCCGATCCACATGAAAAAATTAACGTTGTCTCATGTGTTTACGAAGTTTCACTCGGAAATACACCAGCTCTTCGCGCGAAGCATCGCAGTCACAAACGGCTCAGTGAACTTTTTGCACGCGCAGGTTCCAAACTAGGAGCCGTAAGGTCAAAAAAATCAGACGACTGATTGAACTGGAAAAACGTGATAGAACACCCGACTTTGGGTCGAGATCGGCTCGCAATGTCTCGCCCAGTTTGGCATTGGGTAGCAAAAATGAGTTTGACTCTCCGCTCGGCGCAGCACCGAACGTCGTTGCTCTTTGACAACTGAACCAGAAGGTTAAACCAGCCGCCCAAGACGACTTACGTTTATGACGACCGTGTGACGAGCAACGTTTACAATGTTGGTCTGCGAATGCTCGATACACAGTACCCGAGCGTTTCAGGGGCGTACCTTCGTCATTATTATGATTCCCCCAACTCTGCCAGCGATCGCTTGAACCGCTTGGGTGGTCTGCGCTTGCACGATGGCGGTTTGGGCGCCGGGAACCGGAGGCATCAAGTTCACTACCGCTACAGTGGTACCGGACGACTTGCGACGCTGTACTCCAATTCCAGCTCGACTTTTGGGATCAACGTTCGTCTTGATCGTTTCTCCAACGCCGGCAACTATGACAGCCTCGATCGCTTTGGTCGTGTGGTCGAACAGAAGTGGACACAGGCGGGCGGCACGCTGGATCACTTTACGATGCAACATGACTATGCAGGGAATTTGATTCAGCGTCACAATGTTCTTCGCAACGCCAATCGAAGTTACGGCTACGATAATCTCAATCGGTTGCTTTCAAGTTCAGAAACAGGCAGTGGAGCCAGTACTGCTCACAATCGGTACTGGGATCTGGATCAGTTGGGCAACTGGGAAAAACTTCGCGGCGGTTCAACGGCGAGTTCCAGTGTGTTGGAAACTCGGACGTTTAATCAGGCCAATGAGCTGCAGACCAATACCGGCGGAGCCAATCCGGTTCACGATAAGGCTGGCAACATGACCGGCATCCCGGACCCCGTGAATTCGAACAGTTTACTCGGCGGGACCTACGATGCTTGGAACCGGCTGGTGACCTTGGGCAGCGAGACCTACGCTTACGATGGGCTTAACCGGAGGATCATTCGCCAAAGTGGCCAAGCCAAACACTTTTACTACAACGAAAGTTGGCAGGTACTGACCGAAACGGATGGTTCGGGCAGCGCGACTGCTATTTACAGTTATCATCCCAACTTCGTGGATGCGGTGGCGGTCCGTATGACTCCCACTGGCGAGCATTTTTTCACTCACGATCATCAATATAGCGTGACATCGGCCGTCGATCGTGCAAGCAACTCGGTAGTCGAGCGTTACGACTACTCGCCATACGGTGAGTCGACCGTTTTAGATGCGAATTTCGCGGTGGATGCCGACGGACAATCAGACATCAACAACGAATATTACTACACTGGTAGAAGGCTTGATCCAAGCGGTTTGCAACTACACAGAAATCGATACTACCATCCGCAACTCGGACAATGGATCAACCGCGATCCGTTAGGTTATGTGGATGGGATGAACCTCTATGGAGCGTATTTCGTGCCGGGGAAGATGGATCCAAGTGGGCTTTGCCCAGACGATGAAGAAGATGAGCCATGTGGCGGTTCGTTGCGCGACTCAGAGAAGCCCGTCTACGCTATCTGCGACGCCATTCCTATCAAAAATCCGACAGACCTTGGGCTAGACGGCAATTGCCGCGGACTTAAAGGGCTGCGTAAGTTTTTATGTGAACAGGTTGCACAAAGAGTTGAAGATGGACTCCCCATTCCAGATTTAAAAAAAGAAGCCTGCGAAGCCATTTGCTGTAGCGGAAAATTGCCTGGTGTGATTCCGGGAGATGAGTGCATATCGACTCTTTATAAGAAAAATGGCGATAAAAAACCTCCTCGAAAAGCAAGCAGAGATTGCTTCAAGTGCTGTGACAAGAATTACCCTGTCAAGGGCAAAGTAAACAGTCAAGAAAACAATCAATGCAAACGTCGGTGTACACTTTGGACTGGAAGCTGAATTGTTTGGCTTCAGTCGCGCATGTCGCACCGTTTCTTTCTGATACTCGGAGTTGTTTTATGGGTAACTATTTAATGCGTGCATGCGTGCTACTATTGGTGGTGTCGGCTCTAAATCCTATTCCCGTTTCTGGACGGGATGATGTCGAACCAAACGAACGTGCGCTACCAGAGATGTCGGATGCGCAATGGCAGCGTTGCCGCTCTGAGCAGTTGACAGCGATTTCGCGTTCGTTCGCCTTATGCAGCACGATAGAAGATGTCCAGTTGTCGCTGGAATACTATCTCGTTGAGGACATCGAACAAACGTTCAAGCATCGCTCGGCAATAAATCGCCTCTTCGCTACCGAGGAAGTTGGATTGACGGCAACCTCATTGGCGGGTGAATCGTTGTTTTATCTTGGCTGGAAAACCAGTACTTCAGATGAAGTGATCGAAAAACTTGTGCAGCGATCTAGAGCTCTTGGGTTGGGGAATGAGGAGATTTATTCCAATCCAGATTTCAAGAAGTTTGCGGCTAAGTTTGTGGAACACAGAAATGCCTTGTTAAAGGAAACGATGGCGAGTTGGCGTAAAACATGGGGAGAAAAACCTAAATCTTGGCAGGGAATTTTTAGCGCTAAACGCGTAGGGTCAAAAAAATCGGACGATTGATTGAACTGGAAAAACGTGATCGGATGCCTGACTTGCGAGGCCAATTTTGGGTCGAGATTGACTTGCGAAGGCCTGCCCAGTTTGACATTGGGTAGCAAAAGTGAGTTCGACTCTCCGCTCGGCGCAGCACCGAATAGATTGCTCTTTGACAACCTATCCAAGGTGGAGGTCGGAGTTCGGAACTCTGAATCGAGTTTCGACCTTCGGGCGACCGGTCAGGCTGCTCGTCGGTAAGACTTGAGCATGCCACCGAGACGTTCGGTGGTCTCGATCAGCTCGGTTTATCGAAACGGGTTGCGTCTGGGCGATACGACCTATCCGCTGGTCTCGGGAGCCCACTGGTCACAAAGTTTCGGCGCAAACGACTCGATCGATGATCGCTTGAGTCGCACGGCGTCCCACGCGCTGTTTGACGGAAGCCTTGGCCCTGCCAATCGGACTCATCCAGTCGCGTTGAAGTACAACGGTCTTGGCCGAGTGACCGAGATAACGTCCGCTTCGTCGGCAGCCAACGTGTCGCTCAAACGCTACCTGTCAGCCAGCCCCGACGAGTATACGGGTTTTGATCGTTTTGGCAGACTCGCCGAGCAGCGCTGGACCTTGGGTAGCACGTCTGTCGATCACTTTCAGTTCAGCTATGACCATGCGAGTAATTTATTGACTCGCGACAATGTTCTGAAGTCAACTCAAGATCGAATCTACACCTTTGATGGGCTCAACCAATTGCAATCCAGTGGCGAATCCGACAGCAGCAAGAATCGCTACTGGGAACTGGATCAGCTTGGCAATCAGCAGACAATCAGGCAAGGCCTGACGGCTACGTCTGCGGTGCTGGAGGCACGCAGCCACAACGAGGCCAATGAGTTGGTTGGTTTTTCGGTTCCAAGTGGCCTGATAGCTCGCCGGTTGGACCTCGCGTTGCGATCCTGAAGCGTTCATCTGACGCACACGCGGACGAACCACGTCTTCACGCTCGCCGTCGACAAGGACACGTTCAGGGCTCGAACCGGCTCGCACATGGCCGCTGTCGCTTTTGGGGCGATGCTTGGGGCCGCAGAGTTCATTGACTTCTTCCGCCATCACCTCATTGATCATCTGACGCACACCGCCACGAATAAAATAAAATTACGAAAGACAACTCCGGTTTCGTCAGAAGAAACTTGCCCAAGGGTCTCAAAAATATTAGAACCGTTCATGGTGGTCTCCCAGTCGGCGTCAACCGACGTTCAAATTGAAAATGCGAAAGGCGACAGCGTCGCCTTCGTGAGACCACTTTTCAAGTTCTAACAGTCTTTCGGACGCTTCTTGTTGTCGTTCGTCGGGAAGACGCGGCTCCGTCCAAGCCGTTTTCAATGACGAGCTTGAGCCAACGATCGGATGCGGGCGGAGCCTTCCCCTCCCTAGGGCGGACAAAGCCAACGCATCCGCTGGGTGCGGGCGGAGCCTTCCCCTCCCATCGTGATTCGCATCGTCGGGAAGACGCGGCTCCTTCCAAGCCGTTTTCAATGACGAGCTTGAGCCAGCGATCGGGTGCGGGCGGAGCCTTCCCCTCCCGGCAAAATTAGCTCACGGCTGCCGATCGTTCACTTTCGTGTCTCCGCATATCCGTCGCTTAGCACTCACGAAACAACCTGCGGATTGGTGAGACGACTAGGCGGTGAAATACGTGGGTTTTGAGCACTCAAATAATTCCATCATTTACGTCTTGGCGGGTGCTTAGTCCGTCAGGCGACATGAAATCAGGATGCGCACCACTGCGAGGATTCAAAACGATTCCCCGTTGGCATCGGCACCCTCAACTTTCTCAACTTGATCGTCCTCGGGTTCGGGTTGACGGGGTACCTAGACCCTGTTAATCACGGTCAAGATATTTTGCTGTCGGGTGAACGGGCCGTCCTCTTGAACAAATCTGACCAATTTCGAACATTGATCGTGCTGGCGTTGTGCGCCAGCACTCTGGGGGCTTGTGCGAACCTGCCAGCTCAGCGTCCGAGGTTTCCGGATTTCTTCGGGTCCGGAGGAAATGCAGGCCTAGCCCCTGGAAACACAGGCATCGCGGTCGGAAATCCACCGCCGAGCTTAGTCTTGCCGAATTTTGGCCAGAACGTGAACCCCGGAGTCGCCAACCCAACGATTGGATCGCCACCTGTCATCTTTCAAAACCCACTTCCTGCGGGTGCTCAGCCACTGGGACAGCCATTGATTGGACTTCCGCAAAATGGTTCCAATGGCTCGCTGCCCAACTTTCAGCCACCGTCGTTTGATCCATTTCAGATCCCGAATCAATCATTTCCCGGGTTCCCGAACGGTGGTTCAAATAGTCCGAATTTTCAAATTTATCCGCCCGCCAACAGCCAGCCGCTTGTCGGTCCCGGAGCCGCTCCTCCCCCGGTGAGGACTGTTCCCAATTTCCAGCCGCCTGCCATCAATCGCAATTTCCCAAATAACGGCGTTGGCCAGCCATTTTTTGGGAACGACACCGGCAGAAGCGGGCTGACCGCGTGGCCTCAGCGAGCGTGGACCAGCTTTCAGGATGACTTTCTACCTCGACTGCTGGAACGGCCACGTGCTCGCCAAACGTTCATGCCCGGCAACAATGGGAACGAGTTGAATCTGAACGAGATCGAGGTTGCCACGACGCTAAACTTTGCAAATTATTTCAACAGTGGACAACCGCTGATGTTCAGCCCAGGTTTTATTTTCCACTTTTGGAATGGACCTGATTCTGCAACTGGCTTTGACCTTCCCGCGCAATCATACAGCGCCTATCTGAGCTTCGATCACACAACCGATACTCGGCGCAACTTTGGTTTGGAGAACAACTTCACCGTCGGCCTGTACTCGGACTTTGATCACTTGGACAGCGACAGCCTGCGGCTGACCGGAAAACTGCTTGGATGGCAACGAATCAACTCCTACATGGTGGGGAAGTTGGGCGTCGAATATCTTGATCGCGTTCGTACGAAACTTCTCCCTGCCTTTGGTATCTACGCGACCCCAACGCCCGATATCAAGTTGGATCTGTACTTTCCTAGGACCAAGCTCTCTCATCGCATCCCCAACGTCAATGATTTTGAAGTCTGGTCTTATGTGGGAGGCGAGTACGGTGGTGGTAGCTGGACGATTGAGCGAGACGATGGGTCGGACGACCAAGTCGACTTGAACGATGTCCGAACGTTTATCGGAGTCGAATGGATTGGGCCAAAACGTGTCACCGGGTTCGTCGAATTTGGTTACGTCTTCCAACGAGAACTGGTCTTCAAATCAGATCCGTTGAACGATTTTGACCTTCAGGACAGTGTCATGATTCGGTCCGGCTTAGCGTTCTAAACCCGTCGGCACCTGTCGCGATTCGCTTGTCGGACGAAACGCTGCGTTTTGCCTGATCAGCGATGAACTCAGTGAGGGATCATCTCAAACAGCCGGTGATCCAAAAGAACAGGCTCCAAGCGGTGCGCTACCAGCCTTAAAATGAATAGTGGACCCGAACGGGATCGAACCGTCGACCTCTACACTGCCAGTGTAGCGCTCTCCCAGCTGAGCTACGGGCCCGGAAGTTAATCGGATGTCAGAATTCCGCTGATGGCAGAAGTTCATTGCCAAACCGGCACGTGACAAACCAACCGGTAAGAGATGCAAAAACCGCAATCTGCCGGACTTCGGAGGTAAGACGGTATCACTCGCTCTGGACGATGTCAAGCCACAACTGGACAAGGTCTTTCCCCGCTTCGCGTCACATGCTCCCGCGTGGGACCTACCGAACATCGCTAGAAAAATTGCTGCCGCCGCTAGTCAAAGTGTGGCCCAACGTGCGGCCCAAGGTGGGGCACTCGACGACCCTCGCGTCTAGGCATTAAAGTGAGTGGCAGACATTTTGTGCCGGTGGCACTTTCGATATTTTTGCGAACGTTTGAAGGAAAACTGATGGCTGAAATTACATTCAAAGGCAACCCAATTCATACGTCTGGCGATCTGCCAGCCGTTGGCTCCGTTGCCCCCGATTTTACTCTGGTGGGTGGCGACTTGGCCGATGTGTCGCTTTCCAGCTTCGCCGGGAAGAAGGTCATCCTGAACATTGTCCCAAGCTTCGACACCGGCATTTGTGCCGCATCGGTCCAGAAGTTCAACCAAGACGCGGGTTCGCTTGAGGATACGGTGGTCGTCAATGTTTCCAAAGACCTTCCTTTCGCTCAAGGGCGGTTTTGCGAGAGCAACAACGTTGAACACGTGACCAACGTGTCTGCATTTCGCTGCGATGGTTTTGGAAAAGACTACGGCATGACCATGACCGACGGCCCACTTCGCGGCCTGCTCGGACGAGCCGTTGTTGTGGTCGGCGCAGATGGCAAAGTTGCTTACACCGAACTGGTTCCAGAAATCGCGCAAGAGCCCAACTACGACGCGGCACTGGCAACTGTGAAGTAAGCACTCGCGAAATAAACCTGCGGATTTGTAAGACGATTGGCCGCTGAAATACGTGGGTGTCGAGTACTCAAATCCGCCATTTATTTCTTGGTGAGTGCTAAGCAACGGTCGATCGCGCCGGATTGTTCGACTTCGAAGGCCTTCCCTTGAGAAGCGAGATAGCGGGCGATGCTTCAGCGGAAGTGATCAGACTGGCCTGCGAGACACGTCTTGAAAAAGTCAGTCCAAAGAGAGCACGACTTCTGTCAAGTTCTGTGTACCTGCGCGGCTTTAGTACAAAGCGAAGAGTGGACGACGGCGAGGCCGAATCGCCGTCGTTTCGCTCGGACTGGTTTGCTATCCAGATTCGGAGCCAGCGATCCGATTGGTTTTCGCCTCAAGGTTTTCGCTTGAAGGCGGTACGACAAATCTGATTATCGGCCTGAAGTGACTGCGCGATTCTGATACGCTGCCAAGCCTTGATTCAGACATTCCATTGCGGCGGCCAGATCTTCTTGATTCAGCACGTAGGCGATGCGGACCTCATCCAGCCCTTTCCCAGGGGTGGCGTAGAACCCGGCTCCTGGAGCCATCATGACCGTTGCTCCTTCGTAGGTGAAATCTTCCAGCAGCCACTGGCAGAAGTGTTCTGTATTGTCGACTGGCAACCTCACCATCGCGTAAAAAGCGCCATTGATCTCGGGGCACATGGCTCCATCGATCTTGCCGATCGCTGACTTGACTAGGTCACGTCGAGTCTTGTACTCGGCCACGACTTCGTCGTAAAACGACTGCGGCAACTGGTAAACCGCTTCAGCACCAATCTGGCCAAACGCGGGAGGACATAGGCGGGCTTGAGCCATCTTCATCGCCACGTCCAGCAAATCTTGGTTGCGAGAAATGATACAGCCGATTCTCGCGCCACAAGCGGAAAACCGTTTCGAAATGGAATCAACCACGATCACGTGAGATTCGGATCCAGGCACGCCCAACACGGAATGATGTTCGGCTCCGTCGTACACGAATTCGCGATAGACTTCATCCGCGATCAGAAACAAATCGTGTTTAACCGCCAGTTGCACCAGCTGCTGCAATGCTTCTCGCGGGTAAAGGACGCCTGTCGGGTTGCCGGGATTGCAGATCATGATCGCACGCGTCTTCGCATGAATTTGCTTTTCAAAGGCTTCGATGGGCGGCAGCGCGAAGTTGCTTTCAATGGTCGACGACACCGTTCGCACTTCGGCTCCGCTGGCGACCGCAAACGCGTGATAGTTCGCGTAGAACGGTTCGGGAACGATAATCTCTTCGCCCGGGTTGCAGATGGCCGCGACGATAAAAGAAATCGCCTCTGAAGCTCCCGTCGTGACCAGAATCTGATCAACGTCCAACGAGTAACCCAGGCGGTCATAGTAGTTGGCAATCTGGGTCCGCAGTCCCGTCGTCCCAGCCGAAGGGCTGTATGCCAGAACTTTCACGTCCGCCTTGGTAAAGGCATCAAAGAATGCGGGCGGCGTCGGAATGTCGGGTTGTCCGATATTCAAATGATAGACATGCGTGCCCGCTGCCTTGGCCGCGTCGGCGTAGGGAGCCAGTTTGCGGATCGGAGACGAAGGCAAAAAGTAAGCGCGGTCACTGAACTTGAGCATGGCAGTTTGAGTTTTGTCTGCGGACGGGATACGAGTAAGCGGAACGGTTTTCGCCGTCTGCGAGCAGGTATGGTATCGGAATCGAGCGGCAGATTATCGACATAAATCACGTTCCGGTGAAGCGACATTGAGCCGATTTGCATTATTTTGCTGGTTGTTCGGGACACGAGCTGTGCTTGCGAGGTTCGTCCACACAAAAATGCGGCGGCTTGAAAGCAAAAGGCAGACCGTCAGAATGGACGCCTGAAGTTTGACCCGACTTTTAATCTCCACTCAGACGCTCATGCCCGACGGTTCGCCTCGAATTCTGATCACTCGACTCAGCCATATCGGCGACTGCGTGCTGACACTGCCAGTGCTGTGTGCGCTTCGCAGGAAATTTCCAGAGGCGTTTATTGCGTGGACGGTCGAAAAACCTACGAATCAATTGCTCGAACTACATCCCGATCTGGACGAAATCATCCTGATCCCGAAAGGCTGGCTGGGCAAGCCCAGCCAATGGTCCGATATCCGCAGACGGCTTCGGTCGCATCGTTTTGACATCGCCATCGACCCGCAGGGCATTACAAAAAGTTCGATGCTTGCCTGGCTGAGCGGAGCGAAGCGGCGGATCGGTTTGCAAGGACGTTGGGGACGCGAACTTTCTGGCTGGTTAAACAATGAGCTCGTTTCCACGCAATCGCCTCACGTTGTCGATCGCTCCTTGGAGATGCTCGTACCGTTGGAAGTTTCAAATCCAGAAGCGGAGTATCGGCTGCCGGTCGATGCCACCAGCCAACGGCAGGTTTTGTCGTTCCTTGAGGCACGTCAAATCCGGCGTCCTTTTGTCGTCGTCAATCCCGGCGCAAGCTGGCCGTCCAAACGTTGGGACAACGATTCGTTTGCGGCGGTCGTTCGTCACCTCGAACGAAGGCACAACCTTCAATCGGTGGTCACTTGGGCGGGTGAAGAGGAACGTGGAATGGCGCAGGCGATCGTTCATTGCAAAGACGAATGCGGAATCGTGGCTCCGAAGACCAGCCTTCGCGAGTATGCGGCTCTGTGCGACTATGCGGCGTTCTTCATTGGCTGCGACACCGGTCCGATGCATATCGCGGCCGCCATGGGAACGCCTTGCGTCGGCTTGTACGGAACCACTTTGCCCACCGAATCAGGAGCGTACGGACCGGCGAACATTGCCGTGCAGAAGTGGCATCAAGACGGAAGTTGCCGCGAACGCCGCAAAGCTGACAATCTAGCGATGATGGACATCAAACCGGAAGACGTTTTTGAGGCGTGTGATCAGATGGTCGAGCGATTGGGGTAGGGGGGCGGTTTTTGGTGTGAGGTTTTTGAAGTGGCCTCATCTCTGCCAGTTCAATGGCCGATCGACACTTCCATAATCAGCGGGCGATGATCGGAGCCGCAGGCTTTCCCAACCGAGCGTTGGTGAACGTGGATCTCATTTGATACCAGTGCATGATCGATTGGGATCCAGAACAAGGCTGGCGTTTCCAGATTCCACGATGCCAGATGACCTTGTCCACGACGACTGTCTCGGTAACCGCACTTGCCGATCACGTCCCCGAAGAAAGGCGACCAAGGCGTGCAATTGAAATCGCCCATCAGTATCGTTGGCTCATTCATATCGGCCAGAAGGTCTGCGATTTCGTTCATCTGATCGTTTCGCAAACGCATTCGCATCAGGCTGGTGGGAGACATTGTGTGCAACCCGGCTAGGCGAAGACTGTGATCGCCGACTTTCACAGTTGCCGTAAGGGCCGGGACATCCGTTTGGTCGGAGGTCAACTGCCAGACCTGGGGGTTCTCCAGAGGCCGCTTGCTGAACAGCGCGATTCCGTATCCGTGCCAGCGAGGTTGCAGTAAACGATAGGGATACATCGAATGCAATGGCTCCAGCCTCTGATGCCATCGATCGTTGTACTCGATGATCAACAACACGTCGGGTGCAACGTTCTCGACCTGATCGATTACCTGCTGGAATTGATTGTTGTCGCCCCAGACATTCATTGACATGATTTTGAGTCGCTGGTCGCCCGCGTGTGGCTGCTGCGAGGGCAAGAACACGCTTGCCAGCATCAACAATTGCCAGCCGCTGATCAGTAGCAACGTCCATCCAGCCATCTTCTGACGCAGCAACAGCAAAAAACACGCGCAGATCAGCAGCAGCGAAGTAACCTGAGCCCGAAAGCTGTTGATCAGCTCGGCCAGCAGAAAATAGCGTGCGGCCAAAGAGAACATAAAAACCGCGAGCACGGTCATCGATAAGCACCACGCCATGGCGGTGACCACCGACCGGAAGGACAGCCGCGAAGGGGCAACCGGTCGAGCATTATCTTGCATGAGTGAAGTCATCCGGGCAGTCGAAAGCGAAGCGAACGGTGCCACTTGTTTGTTGCACGCTCCTAAGCGGCTTTTGTCGCCGAATTACTCGCCCGAGCGGCGTAAAGGTAGGGGTTAAGCGTTGGGTCGTTGTACATCTTATTCTGACGGTAGGTGCGATGTTTCTTCTTTCCGGCGAAGATGTCATTCAACAACGCTTGCAGCGACTGGCTCAAGTCCGCCTGCTGCATCAAGCACACGGCCAGCTTGTTTTCGACCGTTTCGCGATGCTGCTGATCCGCGTCCGTTCGCTCTAGCTGTTCGCGCAGGTGATAAACGCGTAACGCCATGATCGAAAGGCGATCAATCGCGCTGCCGGGAGTTTCCGTGTTCAATGGCGCATCGTGGGAGACCGTGATGTCTTTTAGCTTAAGCATCGCCGTGATCTGGTCGTCCACTTTTTCGATCCAGTCGTTTCGCTGTTGATTGAAACCATCAATGGCTCGTTTTACTTCAGCGATCTGAGCATCTGAAACGTCACGTGATCGAGCGATATCTTCTTGGTGCCACAGTTGGAAATTGAAACTATGTTGTTTGCAGATCGTCGCCTCAAGGCCACCAAAGGGATTATCGATCGGCTCGTTGTGCCATCGGTCAACCGTATCACGTTGTAGCTTATTGATATGCTCGACGTTAATCATGATTTTGCCTGAAGTTGAAAAGTTGCGTGGGACAGGTGACAAGCTTGATCTATCCAACCGAGAGCGGATTCTAGGCAAAACGTTCGGAACGCCACAATAGAAATCTTCTCGCAAAAACAACCTCACGGCCATACGAAATCGCCCAATGCAAAAGACCCGTCGTTCATTTGAGAACAACGGGTCTTATTGTTTGAGCGGAGAGCACGAGACTCGAACTCGCAACCGGAAAACCGGCACTTCCTTTCCAAGGAAGCCGCTAACCATTCGCTTACTCTCCAGTTTTTCAATTCTCTTCAGATTTTTCAACTAGGTCACAGGCAACTCGAATCGAATACGATCAGGGTTGAAATTTCAATTGTCACTGGACCGGACACCATCTATCACTAACCGGACACCATCGAACGGGAAAGGTTCTGGTCCGGATTCAGCTTGTCAGATTTTAGTCGATCTGCCAAGCCGAACCAACTGGACATTGACGGATCGGGCTTGGCGGCTTGTCGGTTGAGCACCAATCAGACGCAGAAACATCTACATCTCGCCCATCTTGCCGCTGATCAGCTTGATGAACTCTTCGTTGGTCTTGAATCGTCCCAATTGTTTGGTCAGTTGTTCCATTGCTTCAATGTGATGCATGGTGGTCAAAGTTCGACGCAACATCGTGACCGCATTGAGCGTTTCAGGACTCAACAGCAGCTCTTCACGCCGTGTCCCTGACTGAGAAATATCAATCGCAGGCCAGACTCGTCGGTCAGCCAGCTTTCGGTCCAAGACCAGTTCCATGTTTCCAGTGCCCTTGAATTCCTGGAAGATCAGTTCGTCCATCCGACTGCCGGTGTCGACCAAAGCCGTTCCGCAGATCGTCAGAGAGCCACCTTCTTCAAACGCGCGGGCGGAGGAGAACAGTTTTTTGGGAATGTCCATCGCTTTGATGTCGACGCCTCCCGACATGGTCCGCCCCGTGTTGCCAACCCACTTGTTGAACGCACGAGCCAGTCGAGTGATGGAGTCCATCAGCAGGAATACATCCTGTCCCATTTCCGCCAATCGTTTACATCGCTCGATGACCAACTGAGAAAGCCGAACGTGGCTTTCGATGTCTTCGTCCAGGCTGCTGGCGATCACTTCACCATTGACGTTGCGTTTCATGTCCGTGACTTCTTCCGGACGTTCATCGATCAGCAAGACAATCAGTTTGGAGTTCGGGTAATTGGTCGAAATTCCCTTGCTGATATGTTGAAGCATGATCGTCTTGCCAGACCGCGGCGGAGCGACAATCAGGGCTCGCTGCCCTTTGCCAAGCGGCGTCAGCATGTCCATCACGCGAGTCGTCAAAGGCTCGGGGCCGGTCTCTAACTGATACCACGACACTGGATTGATCGGTGTCAGTTCATCAAACCGTTTGATCTCGGTGTACTCTTCAGGCGTGTAACCATCGATGTCCGTCAGTTCACGCAGCCGAGGCCCTTGTTGTTTACGAGCGGGCTGAACCTGTCCGCGGATCATGACACCTGCACGCAGACCGAACTTTTCGATCATCGTACCCGGCACGAACGGATCACTACGCTCGCGAGAATAATTATGCCCCGGACTGCGAAGGAATCCGTAACCGTTCGGATGAAGCTCAAGCAGGCCAACGCCTTCGGTCAATTCTGCATCATCAAACTCGACAGGTTCGACGTGACGGTTGCCTCCGTTGTTATTTCGTGAGCGACCTCCATTGCCGCGATTGTTGCTGTTATTGTTGCGCCGTCGCCGGCTGTTGCTATTGCCACCACCGCCTTGGCCACCTCCGCCACCTTGGCGATTTCCGGAACGACCTCCACCACCTCCACGGCTGCCAGATCGATTGCGTGAATTTCGTGATCCACCGCGGGAACCCCGGTTGCCTCGGGAGCTTCCGCCATCTGAATTGCCATTGCCGGAATTGCTGTTCCCGGAATTGCCGCTATCGGTGTTGCTGTCCGCGCTGCCACCTGAACCGCTACTGTTGCCAGCGTCAGCCGTTGTGGTCGAATCGCTGCCGTTCTCCGAAGCACCGCGTGAGCGGTAACGTTTTCTAGCCATTAAAAAAGCACCTGAAATTGAGTCGCCGACCGAACGTTGGATGCAAGTGTCTGAGCATCGTGCGCGTATGGTCTGCGGAAGGTTAGGTCGCCCGAGTCCGATCCACTAACTTGGATGAATCGAAATCAGCCGAGCAAAAAGGTGAGCTACCAAGTCGCTGTGAAGTGGGATTTACCCCGATGGCTGACCCTGTCGAATGAGCTTGGCCGGTCTTTTTCTGATCATCCGACATCGGATGCCAGCACCGAACGAACCCACACTCTCTCTGGGCCAAAAAAATATGTCGCGCGTTTATCAGTTGTTACCGACCCGAAGTCGCTATCAGCAAAACGCAGAGTGATTCAATCGTGCTCTTGCCACCCGATTTACTGTGCTTGATCCGTCAAAAACTGTAATGCGAACAAACGCCTCACGGTCAAATCCAATTTCCAGCAAATCAGAGGAATCAAACCCTGAATGAGTTCCAAACTCGCGTGGGTAGCAGTCGGTGGACTTCGCCAACCTGACGCCCCACGAATGAGAAAGATGTCTATTTCCTTCAGACAATCAAGGGTTGATCAGCCCGCAACCCGCGGCAACAACCGGCAGTCATTACGAGCAAAAGCTTGATCTGCCTGAAGTGTTGTCGAAACGAACAACCCTGTCAAGCATAAATAAGAAAATACCCTAAATTGAAATTGGAGCCAGCCAGTTGCCGGAAATGTCCCCAGAATTCGGATTAAACGCGATATTCGGCTCAACCCGCACTATTTCACTGTCTTTCAAGTAGTCGTGGCGCCGATCAGATCCATACGGCGGCGCCCTGCGCGCTGATTGGAAAACCCTGCACAGCCGCTTTTCCGTGGCTCAACCGACAGCCAATCGCAATGAAGAATCGAACAAAATCTCTGCTGGTATTCAGCATCGTTCTGGCGTTGACACTTGTCTCCAACACGCCTGTATCCACCGCCCAGGATATCCAGTGGCAACGCGATGTCCAAACCGCCGTGAAGCAAGCGGAAGCGGAAAACAAGTTAGTCCTGCTGCACTTCACCGCATCGTGGTGCCGTCCTTGCCAAGCCTTGGAAAAATTTGTCTTCCCCAACCTGGAAGTTGCTCGATCGGTCAATGAGCACGTCGTCCCGATCCGGATCGACGTGGACCAGCAGCAAGCGTTGGTGACCGAGTACGGTGTGACAGCCGTTCCGTTTGATGTCGTCATCACGCCCGGTGGACGAGTCATTGCGAAACAAAAAAGTCCGCTAGATTCGAACGGCTACCAAAGAATGATGGCGGGCCTGTCGACCCCCGTGAAGGACCTTGAAGATCAGTCGAAGGTCGCCATCGCTCAGAAACTGAATGAGTTCAGCAACCAATTTGATTTCAAGCCACCTCAATTGAGCGAATTCAAGAATCAGACACCCGCCGCGCCAACGCATCAGCCTCCAGTCCCGTCACCGGACTCGGCTCAATTGGCTCGCCGCAACAACCGCGTGGCTAATCCTTTCTTCGGAAAGACGGAATCGGCATCCGAACCAACGCGGAAAACCGTTTCCAATTCGTTTGCCGAGTCGTCGGATGACGAACTGAAAGCCCCTGCCGCACGAACGGTGTCCAACGATTTTATTGTCGGAGCACAAGACGCCGTCAACGATTTCGCTGCGACCACCAAAACAGAACTTTCACCAGTTGCGAAATCTGAAGAATTCGAGCTTGCACCACCGACCCTCGAATCGGATTTTCATGAAATCACAGGATCGGAACAGGAGCAAGCTTTCTTAGCGAAGCACAAAACGCCGGCTGAAGTCTCGCCCAAGGTTTCTCCACAGATGTCGTTTCAGTCCAAAGCCGGACCGCAGCTTACTGAGTTGATGAAACAAAAGCAGGCGATGCAAATCAAGCCGAAAGCAACCGGTTTTGCAGCCAAGGTTGCTCCTCGACAGGTCCAGCAGGATCGTTTCTTTCAAACTGCCGACAATAGCCGGTCGAGTCAGTCTGATCGAACCCGCGTCGTGACGCCGAGCAATTCTGCTCAGGCGTTGCTCAAGCCCATCCACCAAATCGCGCAGCGGACTCCGCCGAAAGATCGTCAACCAAATGGATCTATTGGTCAGAAGTTTCCTACCCAGGCCAACGGATCGGCGTTCGCCGTGAGGCCGCCTGCGGGCTCAAAGGTTCACCAGTTATTGCAGCCTCAGCAAGTCCCCGGCGTTCGTCAGGGTAATGTCGCTGGCACACGTCGACCGCCACAGATTCAACCCACGGTTGTCGACACGATCGCGGCCTCGAAACCCACGGTTGGATTGAAGGGGAAGTGCCCCGTGACGTTGATTCAGAGCGGTAAATGGGTCGATGGCGATGCGAAATTTGGTTGCATCCACCGCGATCGTCTGTACATTTTCGCCGACGCCCAGAAGCTGAAAGAGTTTCGGGCCAATCCAGACTTCTTCAGTCCGGTGTTGGCAGGTTACGATCCGGTTGTCTTCCACAAGGAGGGCCAATTGGTGGACGGAGTCGCCAAGCATGGTGTCTTCATGCATGATGGCTCCAGTCAGCGGATCTTGTTGTTCCGAGATGCTCAAACGCGAGCCCTCTTTGAAGCGAACCCGTCGTCTTACATGAACACGGTTCGTCAAGCGATGAAGGCCACCGAAGGCGGGGCGTTGCCCTTGATGCGGTGAACGACCGACCGTCGGTTACCAAATTGCCGGGATCAGCCGCCAGCGGACCTTGCGACGGTACTCAGCATGCCCTGCGTCGGCCGACAGCAATCGCTCTTCGCGATCGATACGCAGCACTATGCCAGCGGCTGTCGTGACCATTAACAGCCAAGCGAGCAACGTTCCAGCAGCGCTACTGACGCCCAGCATGATGATCATCTCGCCAGCATAGGCCGGATGACGAATGAATTGGTATAATCCTCCCGTGACCAGTGTCCGACGAGCGGGGAAGATTGCGAAGCTGCGTCCTAATCTTAGTAGCGCCGCGATCGTGACCAACGAGCCAACCGCGATCAGGATCAAGCTGACCAAGTTCCAATCGTCACGCCGCTGTGGCAGCATCGCCAACAAGATCGCACCGGCAATCAACGAGACGCTCGCAACGCCCATATCGATTAAATTGCCATCGGCCCGAGCTACCGTTCGGTTGGCAAACAGCCACGCGACCGTAATCTGCAACAATGCCGATCCGATCACGGGAACGGACCATCGTAATTCGGCAGGAGCGTGAATCAGCCGCGCGATTCCCCACGCCAGAAACATGGCTGCGAGAATCAAATTTCTGATTCTCCAATCGTGCCATCGGCTCAATGGCTTGCTCCTGATTGAGTCGCGTGTCAAGAGAAATCAAAAGTGACCGGCCAATGCAGAATCACTCATTGAAAAGTCAATAAAGCCAAAAGCCCCAATTGAAGAGGTAGCTCAGCAAATTGACCACCAATAACAACCCAATGAAGCCAATCCAGCCACCAATACCACCACGACCAGCCATGAACCTGTTCCTCCAAACGATCAAACGATGAACGACGGGCAGTCAGCATAACAAGTCAAAACAATCCGTCATAGCGAAGTGTCAAGCTACTAAAGCCAATAAAATATGCGGGTTAAGCTGGTTCAAACGTCAACAGAAACAACAGCATTCCGGCAAATCGATCGAAAATGGCCGCCAGTCGCTTGCTGCGCGGTCGTGAGGTTTTTATCTTGACAGCAGCGACAGAACGACCAATGACGAGTACCGCCTTCCTTTGTCGAAACCACCACATCCGCAAATCAAACTCTGGAGAAATCACGATGTCAATTAATATCATGGACCTTGTTAAAGGAGCCGTATCTGATCAGGTCATGGGGCAGCTTGGAGGGTTGCTGGGCCAGACTGATAACCAGAAGACGTCATCGATTTTCGGATCGGCGGCGGCTTCCATCCTTGGCGGCCTGTTGAACAAGTCGCAATCGCCACAGGGCGTTCAACAAGTGTTTGAAGCGGCCAGTCAGGCAGACGATTCGATTCTCGATCGTCTTGGAGACTTGTTGGGCGGAGGCGATCAGACGCAACAGATCGAGCAGCAGGGAAGCGGTGTGTTGGATATGGTTTTCGGGAACCAGCGAAACGGTATTGTGGAAACATTGTCTCGAGCACTCGGGCTGGACGGTACGATGATTGGCAAGCTGCTGACCATGGCGGCTCCCATCTTGATGGGCGTCATTGGTCGCCAGATCAAATCCAAGGCGTTGGACATGGCTGGGTTTGGCAGCATGTTGTCGGATCAAAAGCAGCATCTTGGAAGCTACCTGCCTGCGGGCTTGGGCTCAGAGCTTGGCTTGGGAAATCTTGCCGACAGTACTCCTGCTGCCAGTCCGGCCACTCATGCCAGCGAAGCGGGGGGTGGATCGATCGCAAAAATTCTGATTCCACTGTTGCTGTTGGGCGCGTTGGCTTACGGAGCATTCAAGATAATGGGCAATGATAACGGAGCCCAAGAAGCGATGGACGAAGACGTTCCAGCGTTGGACATTGATAGCGATTTTTCCCTCGACATTGGTGACGCTGTTGCAGGAACGGTTGGAGGAATGAACCTTGGCGAAGGCCTCAACTTCGACGCGCTCGGGGGCGAAGCGGCAGAGAAACTGAAAGGTTTGCAGGGGCAATTCACTGACATCGCGAGTGGCTTCGAGGGACTCAGTACCGAAGACGGGGCTAACGTTTTGAAAGATAAGATCCAAGGGTTGACCGGAACGGTCGGAGATTTGGGCTTGGGTGACCTGGGTGGTGTCGCGAAAACGTCTGCTTCGACAATGATAGGGAAATTCGTCGAAATGATCCGGGGGATGGTTGATCAGGTCGAAAACCCTGCACTGAAAGGGATCCTGCAACCGGCCGTTGACGGTCTGCTCAGCAAACTCGAATCGCTGAACCTGTGATTTACTGTTTCAGGACGGCCAGGTAGACAAGCGATCGAGCGGGGGCTTTAAGTCGTCTTCCGCTCTCAGCTTGGAATTTTGTTGGTCACAATGATTGGTCACAACGCTTTAGTGATTGTGGGGCAAGTCCTCACGCTAGCGGTCCATTTATCTGGACGGGTGGCAAAGAACTGGGTACCGTCCTCGGTTGCATATCGACTCAGCCGAGGATTTTTCATGCGCGATCATCAATACGTTACGACGGCGATCATCCAGGCCGCGTTAAGAATAACTTCTTGCGTGGCGTGGGCCGTGATCGTTGGTTGTCTGACCGCAGCGACGACTCAAGCACAGACTCGCACGCCAAAGTTTCGCATCGAATCTCAAGTCTACGTGGATGGTGACCAAACACCGGTGTCTCGAAACGTGACGCTGTTCGACGATGGTGTCGTTTACGACCTTCAAATGGAGACATCTGCCAATCGTCTCCCTTCCGAAATCGTGATCTTTGACGAGCGTCGGCGTGAACTGATCCTGCTGGATGTCGGTCGAAAGCTCGCTTGGACCATCGCTGATCTCAGGTTGATGAAAATGCTCGATCAACTTCGGCGCGAAACGCTCAACAACGATAAGACCAGTTTCCTGGTGAACGATTCGTTTACCGAAACTCACGACTGGTCATCCGATATCGTTACGTTGGAAAGTCAATCGATCCACTATCGAGTGAAAGGCAAAAGACCGGCCGACGACACGCTTCTACCTCGCTACTACGATTTTCTGGATCAATTCACTCGCCTGTCCGCATCGGATCCAAAACGTGTTCCTCCGTTTCCGCGTTTGACATTGAATAAGTCCATCAAGGCGATGGGCTGGATTCCATCGGAGGTGAAAGTCAAAATCGATCCAAACTCGTTATTCAAGGAACCGTTTTCCGCGATCTCAAAACACGTGCTTGTCATGTCGCTGTCCGAGGCTGACCAAGATCGCATCAAGTTCGCTCGCAAATGCTGGTTGGAATTCGAATCGTGCACACTATCCGAGTACCGGCAGATTCCTGCCGCCTCAAAGCGACTCGCCCGCAAGTCGAAAAAAGATAAGTCGAGAAACGATACGACTTCCGACAACCTACGACGTTGAACGGGTGGATGGCAAAAGTTTGTCAGCTGCCAACTGCCTTCGAGCGTCGCTTGAGCGGTTGGCTTGAAATTCCATTCGGATCTTTCTTTTCTTGGTGTTGTCTTCCGTAAACTGCGCCAACGTCGACACAACCTGCGCCAACGTGCGATGCTGCTCCTTTCTGAGGGCGATCCAATGTCCTGAAACGGATGTGTTGACGTGTCAAGCGATGACGTGTCGTAGGTTGCCCAAAGCGTCGTTTTGCCCCTTGATCCGATGAAAGGGGGACTCTATGAGGCGATTTTTCTTGCGTTTTCAGATGTTTCACGGATAATTATTTCGTGAAGATATGTTCATTCGCGACGAACAATCATAGTTCTCTGTCTTCCACTTCCCACTTCCCAACCGCGATTGGCAGGAGGCGCCGATGGTCCAAATCCGCCACAAGTCTTCAGGCAAAGTGCTGTTGAAGGCTCGCAACGCATCGCTGCGCGGGTGTACGCTGACAGGCCATGATTTGTCCGGTGCTGAGTTCAACGGGTTTGATCTGTCGGGGTGTCAGTTCGAGGGCTGCAACCTGTGCGACTGTGATTTCAGCGGCAGCAACCTTCAAAACGCCTCGATCGAAAACTCGGTCGTCAAAAGAGCGAATTTCTCCCGAGCGAACCTGCAGCGGGCAAGCCTTGTGAACAGCGTGTTTGAGGGCTCTAAGTTTATTTCCTGCATTGCGACAGACGCTTGCTTCCGCCACTCGAAGATCAATCGAGCCTCGCTGGCGGGCGGTGATTTCACGGATTGCAATTTCGTGTTTGCGGAACTTCGCAGCAATTTCAGAGGAGCGTCTCTGGTCTCCGCGAACCTGTTCGGAGCCGATCTGACGGAGGCCGATTTTTCAAATGCGGATCTCAGGGGGGCCAACATGACCGACGCGGTGATCGACCGAGCCAATTTCCTGTCGGCGAACATGACGGGCAGCATCGGAACGAACGGTCGCCCTTGGGGCGTCGCCATCAAGAATCCTTCTGTTTCTTCGAGATGGTGGAAGGTCTGGCAGGGGTCGTCGGTCAGTTAATGTCGGCCCGTTGACCGTGGGTTGGTCAACCGTCGGACTGAAAATTCAGTCGCCCAGCGGGCAGCCCGCGTTTACCACGCTCTTCGACGGGCAGCTCAATAAGATGATTCGTTCATGTTTGGACCCATCGATCGGAAGGGTGTTTTCGAAATTATCGACTCTTGCTAGGCTTGTGCCTTGATTTGGATGTGCATCTTTTCGATTCAACTCCGATTGATGATGAGCTGAGGGGCCAAAAGCATCCATCGTTGGTGCAGCTTCCGCTTTCTGCATTTTGTCTCTGAGCATACACTTGCCGCTGACACTACTGTTGAAGGTGCGATTGGCACGAGTGCATTTCGATCAGTTCACGGATTGACGCTGACGTGTTTATTCGTCAGCTGGAATTTGACTTGATGTGGAACGCCAACTTCCAATAATCCGGCCAGCCCGACGCCCTTGCTCCGCCACTTTCGTAGCCGAACCACTGTCACTTGATCATGGAACCTCTTCAACCTACCGCCAGCGATCCCGAGGCGCTTCGGAAAGAGCTTGTCCGATCTTTTTCGAGTTTCGAATCGAGCTTTCGCAGTCGCTTCCCGGCACTCTGGTTGACGACCCTGTTGGCTCCGGTTGTTGTGACGGTCGTGTTGCTGATCGCGTTGGGGCTGTATCACGGTTGGGATTATCCTCAAAAGTTGATCGGTCACGCACTGGCGACGTTTTTCATCTTTGGCCGGTTTATCGTGCTGGTCGGTACCGAAAGTGCAACTGCCGGGGCCGCCGCCACGGAAGCAACCCAAGAGGGATTCAAAGTCCTGTTGAGCCCCGGCGAACTGTTCGCCATGGTGACTTACATGGATTTCATGGTGGCGCTGTTCGTGACTTTTCACATGGGAATCTTGTTTCGCCTTCCGAACATCGGGCCCAAGATTGCGATGCTGGTGTGGGACGGCAAGTTCATTATGGACGCACAACCGTGGATCAAACGGATGGCGTTCTTCGGCTTGGTCTTGTTCGTTGTTTTTCCAACGTCGACGACCGGAAGTATCGGCGGTTCCATCTTCGGTCGCTTGTTGGGCCTGAGCCGCTGGCTGACGGTCGGTGGCGTGCTGATTGGCAGCATTCTTGGCAACGCCCTGATGTACTTGTTTTCGAAACAAATCAATCAGTACATCGGACCGGAAAACTACTTGATCAAAATCATCGGCATCGCGCTGCTGATTTGCTTGGTATTTTTGATGGAGCTTCGCTATCGGAAGGTGAAGAACAAATTCCTTGACCGACAGGTGTCCGACGAATCGATGAACGAAGGCGTTGCGGTCGACGGCGAATCGGTCACCGACAAACCGGGGTCGGAAGGTTGAGCCGGTCGACATGGGCGAGTCTGAATCGCAGCGTCGAAGGCTGCCGAAAATGTGATCGGCTGATCGAGCACTGTCGCCACATCGCCAAAGTCAAACGAAAAGCGTACGCGGACCAGAAATACTGGGGCAAACCCGTCGTCAACCTCGGACAGTTGCCTGCCCGGTTGCTGGTGATCGGACTGGCTCCCGGTGCTCACGGTGCGAACCGAACCGGTCGGATGTTCACGGGCGATCGAAGCGGAGACTGGTTGTTTCG
This sequence comes from uncultured Pirellulaceae bacterium, assembly GCA_937928215.1. Taxonomy (GTDB): domain Bacteria; phylum Planctomycetota; class Planctomycetia; order Pirellulales; family Pirellulaceae; genus Mariniblastus. Next base: position 24,530 of record CALFWL010000044.1, read on the forward strand.
AGCCCTGCACCGGGCCGGATTTGCCAACCAGCCACTGTCGACTGACCGCCAAGACGGATTGAAGTTGGCCGATTGTGTCGTGACGAATATCTGCCGTTGTGCTCCGCCCGACAACAAGCCCTCCAGCGAAGAAGTGAAACAGTGCGAGCCGTTTTTCAACCGAACGATCGAGTTCTGTCAGCCCGTTGTTTTTCTGGCGTTGGGAGGGCTGGCTTGGAAATCCACCATCAAGTGGGCGATCGAAAATAACCACTTGCCACCCATCAAGCCTCGTCCAAAGTTTGCTCATGGGGCCGAGCTTGAACTTTCGGACAACCGTTGGCTGATTGGCAGTTACCACCCCAGCCAGCAGAATACCTTCACCGGTCGTCTTACCGAACCAATGTTTGATCGCGTCTTCAAACAGGCTCGCAAAAAAATCGACCGGTACGAACGCAGAACGCCAGCCTCACCAAAGCCAAAGCCAAAGCGAAAAGCATGACCGAACATCCGTCCGAATCCGAACCACTACTCGACGACTCAGTGGTGGAAGCTGAACTGATTACCGACGACAGCATCAACGGGAATGCTCGCAATCGTCTTTCGATCAGCGGTTTTATCAGCTGGTGCGTCGTCGCCGCCATCACCATCGCGGTGATAACGATGGTTGCTGCCTCGCAGCAGACGGTCAGCGAATCGGTCGGCGGTGATGCCACCAGCGGAGACCTGATGCAGATTCAACTGGTCGGCAAAATGCTTGTCGGCCAGCAGGAACTTCAGATAATGTCGGAGCGGCTGATGGAGGAGGCGGCCGATAAGGAAAAGCCAAACCTTGCAGAAGTGGATCAAGACGAAGCCGCGTCGGTCAATGATCTGACCGATGAAGAAGCCGATGCGATCGAGTCGGCAATTTCATCCGCCAACACCGGCACCTACGAACAGCAACTCGCTTGCGTCGTGTTGCTGAACGAGTTGCTGGGCCCCGAACGAGCGACCGAGAACCTGACCGATTTGAACGAGCGGGTCACGCTACACGATTTTTCGCCATCAGAAAGCCAATCAGTACTGCGGGACGCCATCACCAATATCGTGACTGCGTGCAAGAATGATTCGTTTGACGATGCTACGCTATCGATCGAAGAGGAGGCGTTGCTGGCGGATAGAATGGGATGGATTGGTCGCCTTGCAGCCGTGCCCGTTCCGGCTGGTAGAACGGCGTTACGCGAAGACGTGATTTCCGAAGCGACGACCAGTACGATGGTCTGCACCGTTGCGATGATGGTTGGAGTACTAGCGGTGGTCGCCGGTTTTGTGCTGGGCGTGCTGGCGATTGGTCGCTACAGAAAAGGAGCGTTCAACAGTCGTTTTGATCACCAGTTCGGGACGCACAATATCTATATCGAAACGTTTGCGATTTGGCTGGTTTATTTTTTCGGGATTCAGTTCGCGGTCGCTTTCGTCGGCGAGGCAATCCCTATCGACCCGCTAAAGCTCAACCCCGTCATCATGTTTAGCTCGCTGATCGCGCTGGCGTGGCCCGTGATTCGCGGCCTTTCATTTTCTCAGGTTCGACAGGATATCGGTTGGACATCCGCTCAGCCGCTGCGTGATTTTTTCGCCGCTCCGATCGGGTATCTGGCCACGATCCCGATGGTCTTTCTGACGTTTGCGCTGATGGCCGGATTGATTATGCAATCGATGCAGCCAGCTGAGACCGAAGAATTTTCGCGAGGCGAATCGATTTCGCACCCGATTCAGGAATACGCGACTGAATCGAACGCCAGCGTCATTCTGTGGGTGGCGTTAGCAGCCTGCGTTGCGGCCCCAATTGTCGAGGAGACTGTTTTTCGAGGAGTCCTCTATCGTCATCTGCGTGACGTGACGGCTCATTGGCGAACGGTTGCCAGTGTCGTGTTTTCGTCGCTGCTCAATGCGTTCATTTTTGCCGCCATTCATCCCCAGGGAGTGATGCTGATTCCTGTCTTGGGCGCATTGGCGGTTGGTTTCTCGCTGATGCGTGAATGGCGAGGGTCGCTGTACCCAAGCATGATCATGCACGGGATTCACAACGGTTTGGTCACTTGTTTGATGTTCACGATTCTGTGATATTGACGGTTTGACACTTGTCGCGTCAAAGTTCGGTCTGATGCAGGCCGCCCGCGATTTGCGACGTTTTGACAAACGCACGAATATTTCAGAAGCTCCGATGGCACAGATCAACGACAACTATTTGAAACTTCAGGCAGGCTACCTTTTCCCAGAGATTGGCCGCCGAGTAACCGCATTCTGCGAAGCGAATCCAGATGCTCAGGTCATCAAGATGGGTATCGGCGACGTGACCCAGCC
>CALFWL010000045.1 GCA_937928215.1 uncultured Pirellulaceae bacterium
CTCCGCGAAAGCAACGCTTCACGCAATTTTCGTGGTGTGAAAAGCAACACCTATTTGTCACACGCTCCACAGGCAGAAAGCCGCAGGAAATTCCAAACGGGCTCAGCGAGCCTCTTCGATTCAACCACCATTTGTTTAAACGGAATGTCTTTTCAACCAACGAAGCGACCAACGGATTTGGAAGCGAACACTCACTTTTCCAACTCCCACCTTTGAGATCTCCACAACCATGACGACGAACACTACCGAATCAACAACCGGCGAACCAACAAAAATCTGTTGCCTTGGAGCCGGCTACGTGGGCGGTCCGACGATGGCCATGATTGCTCATCAGTGTCCGGACATCGACGTGCATGTGGTTGATCTAAACCCGGAAAGAATCGCGGCTTGGAACAGCGAAGAATTGCCGGTCTACGAACCGGGTTTGTACGATATCGTGAAACAGGCTCGTGGACGCAATTTGCGATTCACCACAGATGTTCCGGCAGCCATTCGTGAAGCCAACATGTGCTTCATCTCCGTCAACACGCCGACCAAGACGTTTGGGATTGGGGCAGGCCGAGCCGCAAACCTCGAGTTCGTCGAAAAGTGTGCTCGAACCATTGCTGAAAACTCCGACACGGACAAAGTTGTTGTGGAAAAATCAACTCTGCCCGTCCGGACTGCCGAGTCAGTCAAACGAATCCTGTCGAGTGCCAGCTCAACAGTAAAGTTCGACGTCCTGAGCAACCCTGAATTTCTAGCCGAAGGGACGGCCATCGATGATTTGCTCAAGCCCGATCGCATCCTGATCGGCGGAGACAGCTCGGCCGCGATCGAAAAACTGGCGGATGTCTACAAACATTGGGTCCCCGACGAAAAAATCATCCGCACCAATCTGTGGAGCAGCGAATTATCCAAACTGACCGCCAATGCGTTTCTGGCTCAACGAGTCAGCTCGATCAACGCGATCTCGGCGTTGTGCGAAGCGACCGGAGCAGACGTGGATGAAGTCGCTGCTGCAATCGGGACCGATTCACGCATCGGGCCGAAATTCCTGAAAGCGTCAGTTGGCTTCGGAGGCTCGTGCTTTCAAAAGGATATTTTGAACTTGGTTTACCTGTGCGAACATTTTGGCCTTCCGGAAGTCGCCCAGTATTGGGAACAGGTCGTCAAAATGAACGACTACCAGAAGTATCGCTTCACCACTCGTATCGTGAAGAAGATGTTCAATACGGTTTCGAGCAAAAAGATTGCGATCTGGGGATTCGCGTTCAAAAAAGACACCAATGATACTCGCGAGTCCGCCGCCATATATGTATGCCGAGACTTGCTCGAAGAGCGTGCAAAGCTGACAATTTTTGATCCTCAGGTCAGCCTTGAACAGATTCGTAAAGATTTAGAGTATCTGATTGCGGGCCCCAATGGCGAGCTGACCGATGCCGAGCGACACTTGCTTAACGACAACGTCACTGTCGCCAAAAGCGCGGAAGAAGCCGCCTACGGAGCACACGCCATCGCGCTGATGACCGAGTGGGACGAATTCAAGGATTGCGATTTTCAATCCATTTACAAATCGATGATGAAGCCCGCATTCGTCTTTGATGGGCGAAACCTGCTGGACAACCAGATGCTGGCCGACATAGGATTCGATATCGAAAGTATCGGGAAGCCATAACACTTAACAGTTTGGATAATAACATGCCTAAAACGGCTCTCATTACCGGAATCACAGGTCAGGACGGATCTTACCTAGCGGAGCTTTTGTTGGAGAAAGGCTACGACGTTCACGGAATCGTTCGTCGCAGCAGTACGTTCAACACCGACCGCATTGAACATATCTACAAAGATCCACACGAATCGAATGCGAAGCTCCATCTGCATTATGGCGACCTGACCGATGGACAAAACCTGACAAATCTGGTTTTGGACGCTGAGCCGGATGAAATCTACAACCTTGGCGCGCAAAGTCACGTGCGTGTCTCGTTCGATGCCCCGGCCTATACGGTCCAAGTCGTTGGAGTTGGTGCGTTGAACGTCCTTGAGGCCGCTCGTCAACTAAATAAGAAGAAAGAAGTTCGCGTTTATCAGGCGTCGTCTTCGGAGATGTTTGGTGATGTCATTGAAACGCCACAAACCGAGAAGACGCCGTTTCAGCCACAGTCGCCGTACGCGTGTGCCAAAGTTTACGCGTTCCACCAGACGGTGAATTATCGTCAAGGTTACGACATGTTCGCAACCAACGGCATTCTGTTCAATCACGAATCGCCTCGGCGTGGCGAAACGTTTGTCACTCGCAAGATCACTCGTGCGGCAACGCGAATCAAGCTTGGCTTGCAAGAGAAACTGTACTTGGGCAATCTCGATGCCAAACGTGATTGGGGATACGCCAAGGATTACGTGGAAGGCATGTGGATGATGCTTCAACACGACAAACCCGATGATTTTGTGTTGGCCACTGGTGAGACCCAGACGATCCGTCAGTTCCTCGACTACACCTTCGGGCATCTTGATCTTGACTGGAACAAGTACGTGGAGATCGACCCTCGTTACTTCCGCCCGACGGAAGTCGATTTGCTCTTGGGGGATCCATCCAAAGCCAAGAATGAACTGGGCTGGGCAGCAAAAACCAGTTGCAAGGAATTGGCCGAATTGATGGTTGACCACGACTTGGAACTGGCCCGTCAAGAAGCGACCCAGAAAAGTCTGATGAGTTGACGCGTTACCAATTTCATCCGCACTTTCAAATTAAAGAGTCAAAAGGTAAAGGCCGGCATCGCAATTCGAAGTTGATAACGAAGAGCGGTATTTACCTCAGTTGCTTTCCTTACTTGACAGCCGGTCGGTTCCGTCGTCAGAGCACGAAACCACGCTCGTTGATTATTGCTCCTTGACCAGACGTTCCAAATTGCTTGCCGATCCAATACAAAAATCGCCGACATCAAGAAGTCAGCGATTAATTTTGGGCGTTCTTTCAACTTAGGATCCGAGGATTCGTCCGGTGCATGCATCGGTATGTTGAGGAATAGTCACGAAGTGAGATCCGTGTTTGAGCCGGTCTGCTGGAAGGCTATTGTTAGTGAAATAAATCATCACGTCACTTTATCAAATGGATCTGCCATGGACGGCTATACATCAGAAATCGAATCGCAGATGGTTCGCTTTTACGAATCACTTGTTAAGCCGATCGTTGTTATGCAGCCGTTGAGGCTCTCAAATTGGAGCATGGCGGAATAGCTTACATCAGCCGGTTGCTTGGTTGCGATCTGAAAACGATCCAGCACGGCAAGTCGGAAATCCAAGATGATCAATCACTTGCTACGTGTCGCCAGCGAAAAAACGGCGGTCGCAAGAAAGCGGACATTGCTTCGCCATGAATTCCCGAAGACTTTTGTCAAGTCGTAAAGAATCATACTGCCGGCGGTCCGATGCGAGCAGATGTCAAATGGACGAATCTTTCGCGTCGCCCGATCGCTAGGCGAATGGAGGAACTTGGCACTCCAGTCAGCAGGAACATCGTTTCGCGACTGTTGTTCAATGACGGATTCCGCCGTCGCAACCCGCAGGAGAAACGGACGATAGGATGGCGTGCCGACCGCAACGCTCAGTTTGAAGATCAAACAGGAGTATCTCGACGCGGGGCATCCGGTGATCAGCATCGACACGAAAAAGAAGGAATTGCTGGGTATATTTTCGTCAAAACAGAGCCATTGCCTCGCCTTCACTGGGATTTGAACCATATTTCATCGAATGAGTTCTCAGCCGCGAATCCGACCGTCGACTTCCTCATTGAGTATCTTGTAACCCCTCCGTCATCACCTGAGGGACGAAGCCCTCGGTGAAGCCGAACCGAAGTCGCGCGGCTGCGCCCGCTCATTCCGCGACAGAGACTTCTCTTATAATGACAATGCCAACTCCTCGATCCGCAAAGATGTTTGGGAAAATTATCGCTACGACGAAGAGCTAATAGGTCTCGAAGACATGCATTTGGCTAAGCAAGCGTGCAATGACTCTTGGCGCGTCTTTTACACCCACGACGCTCTTGTTCTTCACTATCACCATGAAACGTGGCGGCAGATCAAACGACGTTTCCAGAGAGAAGCGATCGCTCTGCGTCAAATCATGCCAGAACTGCACGTTTCATTTATGGATGCTGTTCGGTACTGGATGGCTGGTGTCCTCAGCGATTTTGGCTCGGCGATTTCGGAGAAAAAATTCTTGCGGAACTTGGTTTCCATTCCAAAATACCGTTTTTGTCAGTACTACGGAGCATGGTAGGGCAATCACCTGCACCGTTTATTGTCAACAAAAGAAAAAGAACGTTACTTTTACCCCAAATAGATCGTGTCTGAATCAAATCGAACCGTCGCCTTGCTGCCCATGAAGGCCAACAGTGAGCGTGTCCCCAACAAGAACTTTCGTAATTTTGCTGGGAAGCCAATGTTCCGCTGGATTTTGGATTCACTGCTAGACATCCAACAAATCGACCTTGTCGTTATCAATACCGACGCGAGGGAAAACCTGAGCGAATGTGGGTTGGTCAATTCCGATCGAGTGCTCATAAGGGATCGCAAAGCTGAACTCTGTGGTGACCTAGTGAGCATGAATTTGGTTCTTGAAGACGACGTAAAAAACGTCGACGCGGCCACTTACCTGATGACCCACACAACCAATCCATTGCTGTCGAGCCAATCGATCACTCGCGCCTTGGAGTACTACCACCAACAGGTCGCTCAAAATGGTGCCGACAGCTTATTTACCGTCAACAAAATTCAAACTCGGTTTTATCGTGAAGACAGGTCGGCTGTAAATCACGATCCGGACAACCTGCTCCGAACCCAAGATCTAGAGCCTTGGTTTGAAGAAAACTCCAACCTGTACATTTTCAGCCGCGACAGTTTCGCCTCGACGCATGCCCGAATTGGAAACTCTCCCGTCATGTTCGAGACGCCTCGAATGGAGTCCTACGACATTGACGAACAAGACGACTGGGATTTGGCTGAGATGATTGCGATAAGAAAGTCAGGACTAAGCTCATGAAAACTATTGGCTGCGAAAACCCCCGCTTCAACATCCTTCTCACGTGTCCCCCCATGTTGCTGTCGGTCGATCGTTACGAACAGCAGTTGAAGGACTGCGGCATGCTAGTGCATTGTCCTGAGTTCACTGCGATCCTTCCGGAAGCCCAATTGCTGAAAATGGTGCCCGAATTTGATGGCTGGATCATTGGAGATGATCCGGCCACGAAACAAGTATTTTCAACGGCCAGCAGCGGAAACTTGAAAGCCGCCGTGAAGTGGGGCGTAGGCGTCGACAACGTCAGTTTCCCCGGTGCCGCGGCAGCAGGAATCCCTGTCGCCAACACGCCCGGCATGTTCTCTGACGAAGTCGCTGACGTCGCGGCTGGCTACGTTGTTTGTCTGGCGCGAAGAATCATCGAAATTCACAATGGTGTGAAATTGGGACAATGGCCCAAACCGTGCGGGGCATCGCTAAGGGGAAAACGGGCTGCTGTTGTCGGGTTCGGTAACATTGGAAGGGAAACTGTCAATCGCTTGCTGGCCTTTGGCATGGACGTCGATGTCTACGATCCATTTGTGCCTGCCGACGCCGAACTGCCTGAGCGAGTGTCCCTTCGAGCCTGGCCCGACCGGATAGAAGAAGCCGACTTCCTTGTTTTGGCCTGCAGCCTAACGGACGACAATCACCACTTGGTCAATGATCAGATGCTTGAAATGTGCAAACCTGGGCTCTACATCGTCAATGTGTCGCGTGGCCCCCTGATCGACGAATCAAGCTTACGTCGAGCCTTGGAGTCCGGCAAAGTTGCCGGAGCAGCGCTCGATGTTGCTGAAGTCGAACCACTTCCGATGGAAAGCCCGTTAAGAAAGTTTGATCGGTGTATTTTTGGTTCGCACAACGGGTCGAACACTCAGGAAGCAGTAGACCGTACCAGTATTAAGGCGATCGACCTCCTACACGGATTCCTGACGAATGAAACAGCTTAAGAAAGCCGCTCTAATCACAGGCGCAATGGGCGGCATCGGGCAAGCGATGTGTTCCGAGTTCCGCAAAGC
>CALFWL010000046.1 GCA_937928215.1 uncultured Pirellulaceae bacterium
ATTCCTGAAGCTAAACGTACCGTCGCGCTCGCATTCGTTTTTGAAGCCGCTCGCGAACTTCGGCGTACTGGAACGAGGCCTCGTCGATCGCCGTTACCCACTGGCAGATACGCCAATCCATCCAATACGGGTCAAGATCCCTGTCAGGCTGGTAGTTGCTTGCACGTTTCGATCGGCCAACCGGTGCAGGCATCTGACCAATGAAGCCAAGGTGCCCACCATGGTCCGTCGCCACCAACTCAATCAATGGTGACATCGAAAATCGATGATACATCTCGAACGGCACTACCGGATCGTCTTTGGATGTAAGAATGATGGTTGGCACCTGCACGTGTTCCAACAACGGTCCAGCGCTACAGCTTTCGTAGTACTCTCGTGCTCCGCTGAAGCCAAAAACGGGAGCAACGAACTGATCGTCAAAGTGGACCAAGCGGTCGGGCATCGGGTTGATACCGCTGTCAGCTAGGCCTTTCACCAGCCGACGACGCCGAGCCAATCGAATTTTCAGCCGGCGCATGAAGTATTTCTCGTAGATCCGGTTGCCACCCTGGCGAAGGTTCCAGCTGCAGTGAATTAAATCCACAGGAGGCGAAACAGCAATAGCCGAATCAATTTCCGACGGCACAAGGCTTCCCCACTCGCCCAACGCCTTGAGCACCACGTTTCCGCCAAGTGAAAAACCGACTAGGCTGATCTTCGACAGCGGGCTCAACTCTTGCACAAATGACACGACGCTCTGTAGGTCCGGGCTGCAACCACCATGAAGATGAGAACGCGAAATCAATTCGCTATCGCCGAAGCCTCGCATATCGACACGGATCACACGCACTCCCAACCGACGTAGCTTTTGAGCCGTCCGTCGAATATAAGGAGAGCCATGGCAGCCGCACAAACCGTGCAGCATGATTGCGATTCGATCGCCAGTGATCCAACGTTCAGGTTGGTCGTCATGAATGACCAATCGGTCTCCGTCTGGTAAGTCGACCGTTCGTTTGACCGCCTTGTATTGCGGCATCCGTCCGGGCATCAAGAACGCGCCGACCGTCTGAAAGTGCGCATTGGGCAAACGGCGACTCGGGCGAAACGGCGGATGGTCGGAGTTCAACAAAATATGATGTCCACACGTGGAAATTGCCATGTCTTCGCAACGACGACAGCCCAACATCGTACTTCATCATGCTGCTCAACGAAAAGCCACTGATTCATCTCTGGACCGACGGACGACAAGATCAGCGAACGCTAGCACGCTGGGGACAAGCGCAGGCTCGTTCGAGAGAGAACCCAATTTCATGTTCGTGATTCACGGCATGAGCAACAGGCAAGACTTCAATCGGGTCTTTCTGTGGTTCTGTCCGTTTTACGTTGGGTCGCCAACCGCCCGACGCCAACGCAAGATTAAATCAGCTCACGTTTCTCAAGCAGTTCGATCACTTTGTCGATGCACTCATGAGCTGGCATCGATTCGGTATTGAGAACCAAATCGGCGTTGGTGGGAACTTGGTAGCTGACGGTGGATTCCTGAACATCTTCTTCGGTCAGCTTCTTGGCCGACTCGTTACGTGAAGCACAAACTTCGTCCGAAGCGTCCAAGTGAACGACGATAAATTGTTCCTCGCCAATCACTTTTGCCGCACGCTGGCGAACTTCTTCATCTGGAGCAACCAGTGACATCAGACAAATCAAGCCCGAACGATTCATCAGTCGAGCCACCTCGGCTGCGCGGCGAACGTTCTCGCTTCGATCATCGCGGCTGAACTGCAAGTCGCGACTCAAGCCCATCCGGATATTCTGGCCATCGAGCACCGTGGCGCTGCGGCCCATATCAAACAGCTTTCTTTCGACCCCGTACGCCGTAGTCGACTTGCCTGCGCCGGGACTGCCGGTAAACAGAACTGTTACAGGCGTCTGACCATACCGAGCCTGACGTTCCTCGGCAGTGACGTTACTGATCTCACGTGTCAACGATGCGCTAGAGGGTTCGTCGTCCCAGTGATCGCCACTGTCCTCACTGGTCTTGCGATCCATAACCATGCCCGCACCCACGGTCACGTTGGTAATCCGGTCGATGATGATGAACGCGCCCGTACTGCGATTGCGACGGTAGCCGTCGATGGCCAAGGGTTGGCTCAGTGAGACAGCAACTCGACCGATCTGATTTAACTCTAGCGTCGGAGATGGGTGGCTCCGCATCGTATTGACATCGACTTGATAACGAAGTGTCGAGATTGAACCGGTAACCGTGCGGGTCGTCTGCTTGAACAGATATTGCTTCCCTGGTTTCAGTGCGTCTTCAGCCATCCAGACGACGGTTGCATCAAACTTTTGTTGCATGCTCGGCACGTTGCCTGGTTTGACGATCATGTCTCCTCGGCTGCTATCAATTTCATCTTCCAGCGTCAGCGTCACCGACATCGGGGCACAAGCTTCTTCGATATTGCCGTCGTAGGTCACAATCTCCTTGACCTTGCTCTTTTTGCGGGACGGCAACGTCATGATTTCATCGCCGACACGGATAATCCCGGACGCGATCGTTCCAGCGAAACCGCGAAAATCGAGGTTTGGTCGCAAGACCGTCTGAACCGGGAACCTGAAATCTCTCAGGTTCCGATCTGATGTGATCTGAATATCGGACTCCAGAAAATTCATCAGCGTTGAGCCCGTGTACCAAGGCATGTTCTCACTGCGATCAACAACATTGTCGCCGTTGAGCGCTGACAGTGGCACGAAATGCAAATCAGGAATATCCAGAACGGAAGTGAACGAGAGATAGTCGCGCTTGATCTCTTCAAAGCGTTCCTGGCTGAAGTCGACCAAGTCCATCTTGTTCACGGCGACCAGCACGTGCTTGATCCCCAGCAACGAAGCGATAAAGCTGTGCCGCTTGGTTTGCTCGATGACGCCGTGATCAGGTCGAGCGTCAACCAGGATGATGGCCAGATCTGCCGTTGACGCTCCGGTGGCCATGTTTCGCGTGTACTGAACATGACCGGGCGTGTCGGCGATGATGAATTTTCGCTTGGCGGTCGAAAAGTAGCGATAGGCCACGTCAATGGTAATGCCTTGCTCGCGTTCCTCTTTCAGGCCGTCGGTCAACAGAGCTGGATCGAATCCGCCACCGGTGGTTCCATGGACGACCGAATCTTTTTCAATCTTGGCCAGCTGATCTTCGTAGATCATCTTTGAGTCGTACAACAGGCGACCGATCAGCGTACTTTTGCCGTCGTCGACGCTACCGCATGTCAAAAAACGCAACAGCTCCTTCTTTTCATGTTGCTGAAGGTACGCGTTGATGTCGGTTTCGATCAGGTCGGATTGGTGAGACATTTTTTTAAGGTCGAATTCGGAGGTCGGAATTCGGAATTTTGGATTGCGAAATGGTAACTAACGAAGCAGATTCAAGGTAACAAAGTGACGAATCGGAAACCAAACTCGGAAGCAACCAGCATGATCGCTTGTTCCGAATTCCGACCTCCGAATTCCGTCCTAGAAATACCCTTCTTCTTTTTTCTTCTGCATCGATCCTTCTTCATCGTTGTCGATAACGCGCCCCTGACGTTCGGATGTTGTGGCCAGCAGCATTTCCTGAATGATCTCCGGGAGTGTCGTCGCTGGTGACTCAACGGCACCCGTCAGCGGGTAACAACCAAGCGTTCGGAAACGAACCATTTTCTCCATCGGTTTCTCGCCCGGCTCCAACTGGATGCGATCGTCATCCAGCATGATTAACGTGCCGTTACGCTCGATGACCGGCCTTACGGCAGCGCGGTACAAAGGCACAATGGGAATCTCTTCCATGTGGATGTATTGCCAAACGTCTAGCTCGGTCCAGTTGGAAATCGGAAACACGCGAATGCTCTCGCCCTTGTTGACCTTGGAGTTGTACAAGTTCCAGAGTTCGGGGCGCTGATTTTTTGGATCCCAGCGGTGGTTTTGATCACGGAAGCTGTAAACGCGTTCCTTGGCTCGCGACTTTTCCTCGTCCCGTCGGCCACCACCAAACGCCGCGTCAAAGTTGTGTTTGTCCAGCGCCTGTTTCAGTCCTTCGGTTTTCATGACGTGAGTGTGCTTCCCGCTGTTGGTTAACGGGTCCAGTCCAAGAGCTCGACCTTCTTCGTTGACGTGCCGAATCACATCCAGTCCGAGCTCACCTTTGACGTACTCATCGCGGAACTTGTACATTTCCTTGAACTTCCATGTCGTGTCAACATGCATGAACGGAAACGGCGGCTTGGCAGGATAAAAAGCCTTGAGCGCCAGATGCAGCATCACGGATGAGTCCTTTCCGATCGAGTACAACATCACCGGATTGTCGAACTCGGCCGCGACCTCGCGGATGATGTGAATGCTCTCGGCTTCCAGCTGCTTCAAGTGAGTCAGCGAATAGGACGGAGTCGAAGTGGATGTAGACATGGTTTCGGCTTGATTCCGATTAGTAGATAAAACTCGGCGTACTTGAGCGAATTGACCCGACATGACCTCAACGGCGGGGGCATTGGAATGGTCCGAAAGTCAACTCAAAGTAGCTCCACAATATAGTTACGGGCCTTCAAAGCGACAACGCAAAGACTGACCCAACCCTGTGTCTGAGCCGACATTGGCAATATTTCGACCGATTGAGCGAACGACTGGTGCTCCAACCTCGCCTAATCACCCGGAATTTTTGGAATAAACCCGTGAAAGTCCGCTCAAAGATCTTTTGCTCTTCGTTCAAGTTTTGGGAAACCCTGTGCGGGGAGGCCGCCGAATTCGCCTCACGCATTCCCGCTGAGAACCTGATCAACATCAGCCACAGTTGCGACCGAACAAAAGGCACCGTCATTGTGTGGTACCGAACTGAGGTTTGACGGACCCGTTCGCAAAGGATTTGATTCGCGGCATCGAGGCGAAGAATCTGGCGGCGTCACGACAAGTCGAATTACTCGGGATCAAAAGCGGGGAGTTTTTGGGCGATGTGCGACGATCGGAGAAGCGTTCCCCTCCTGTAGATTGAACTCGGCCCAAACAGGCAAATGAGTCGAAATCCGTTGAGCATTCGCCAGCCGCAGGTTGTAGTGCTTCATGAAGTCAAACACCCCTCCGCGCTTGGTGAACTCAACGGTTGCCGCTGGATTGAAAACGATATTGTCAAATTGGGCCGTCCGGTTGGTGTTGGTTGGCGTTCCTGAGATCACCCACGTCAGCCCGGATTTCTGCTGGATCGTTGCAAGACCTCGGTCGCCCGAATTGAAATTTCCCGCGATGATCACGTCGTCTTCACCGCGACCATCGTCTCGGATCGCGCGAAAGAGTTCGCTGATGTATCGAAGTTCCCGGTCGGGCCGTTTGGGATTCAACTGCACGTTGGCCAGCGAGAACGTGAACGCCTGATCCGCCGGAACGCCACGGGCGCGAAACCAGGCGACCATCGGTTTGTGAATCAGAATGTCGTCGGGGTCTCGAACCTGGTACCAGCGATTGTCATCCAAACTGACGGCAGCCTGATCGAAAATGATCGCCAATTGAGTCGAACCGGTTGCGACACCCGATTGAGGCTGATCAACCAGCAGGCGATAGCTGGGACGCAGTCCTGCCGTTTGCTTTGCCTCGATCGAGTTCATCTGCTCAACCAACGACATGGCCGAGTCCTCGCCAATCGATTTTATTCCCTGCAATGCAATGATATCGTATCGACAACAAATATCGGCAAGCATCAGGTCGGCGGATTCATACAGATTTCCACCAGCCGCATCGATCATCATGGAAGCGATTCGGACACTCTCGCGAGGCAGGCGGTGGGCGGCTTGTATCGCGGGCGTGCGTTGCTGATTCGGGTGCGGACGAACCGATCGCGCATTCGGAGCGAGAGAGGGCGGAACGACCACTCCGTCTGGCAATTGTTGCGACCCCAGTTGTTGTCGGGCAAGTCGAATCACGTCCTGCGGCTGGCTGATCTGATCCTTGTTCAGCAAAATCCAGACTCCGGCGATCACGACGATCAGCAGCAGCGAGGTTTTCAAAAATCGGACCATCTTCTTGGCTCTCCGTTGCAAGATTCCGCCGACCCTTTCGGCGCAAGTTCACCCAATGGAGACATCGTCATTTGACTGCCCGCTGACTCAATCCTAAACGACCAGCCTGCGCAGACGGCACAATCAAAACGAGTGCTGCAAGATACGAACGAAACAAGCTTGAGAGCGGCGATGCCCCCCTACGCGACGGGCATTACGTCTTCCGCCGTTTCTTTTCGTTTGCGAATCCGTTCGGCAAGCTCATTCACCGCGATGCGCCCCTCCACGTTGGGTCGGAAGAAAACCAGCAGCGCTAGTGGGACGTACCACGCGACGTACAAACCTCCTCCAAAACCGTGCCAGAACTGAACCGACACCATGATCGCTGCGGAGTAGCTGATCAGCACACCGATGTCTTTCTGGCGCGGCCACCAGATAAAGGAAACGGCCAGCATCACCGAGCTGATCAACAACGGCAATCGATTCCACTTGTTCCAACCGAGCGCCCAAACGCCTTCCAAGTCGTTACGCAACGGTTGAAAGATACCGAACATCTGCTTCAGCTGAAAAAAGAAGTCCGAAACATCCACCGAGGTAAAAATCAATCCGGCCACACCCACTGCTAAAGAAACAACGACTCCAATGGCAAACCGTCGAACGCCTCGATCCCAGTAGTAACTGCACCAGAGCGGTAGCAGGAAAATCGGGTAGTACGAAACGCTAGTCGCCAACCCAATCAGGACTCCCGCCCAAACGGGCGATCGAAAACTCACCAACGCCCAGATCACCAGCGCTGCGGGCAGCGAATGCAGCACGTGCCCGTTATAGAGAGCCGTATAAGGCAGCATCAAGTGGATGGTCGCGAGGCCAACTCCGACCGTGAAATTGTCAAAGTGATAATGGCAAAACAGAATCAGTCCCAACACGATAAAAATCTGGCTGATAATCGCCAGCGAGCGAGCCGCAATTACGTAGGGTCCAAGTTCAGCCAGTTTCGCGGGTGCCTGCGGAACTCCTTCGGTGGCGGGCTGTGACATCGATGGCGAATCTGACGTACTTGGTGATCGCAGCGTTTCCTGCTCGAACGCGGCATCGCCAAATGACGGAATCGCGGGAAACAGATTGAACAGCCAATATCCTGGCCCACGTTTTTGAAGCTGTTCGATATCACTTTCGCCTGCGGCTTCACGCTGGATCATCTTCAACGAATTCTGTACTCCGCGCAGGTCATCGCCGGTTGGAGACGAGGTCAGAATGTTGGCAACCAAGAACGCCATCAGACTACAGGCGAGAAACACCAACCCGCCGATCGACAGGTTAGGCTCCAGCAGCGGTCGACGCACCAACAGCGGATCGACCAACAATCGAATCAGAAAAACGCCGCCGATAGAAAACAACCAGATATACCCAAATCGCTGTAGCCGTTTCGCGTACGTAACGTTCGGTAGCGGCGAGCCAAGCTGAGCCGATACGTTTTGAGGTGCTGTCTCTTTGGATGCTGGAACAATATCATTGGAATCATCGGTTGATGCTGGCTCGAACGATTCCGGTTGCCAGCGAATGTACGAAACCGTCTGTGCTGGAACGTTCGCCAGATCATTGGATTCCATCGCAGGCTCTGACTGCTGCAACAATGCGGTCCGGACTTCCATCCGCCGCCCCGCATCAATCACCAGCAACCCGGGAGCCAGCAGGATGATCAGAAACAAGTCCAGATTGCGGATGCTCCAGCAACGATTGAACTTGAAGAACAGCGCGAGCATCAACAGCGACGCGAGGTATCCCCAAGTCGTGGCTGCGATCGGTTCAAAGGCGAAAGGGAAAACGTTCATGGAGTGCTGTCGATTATAGTCGCGAATGCTGGCCGCCCGAGCGTTCGCCAATGGAACAGTCAATCAGCTTAAAACGCGCGTAAAACCAGCAAATTTGTCAACGTGGCCGGATTCAGAACAAAGACGCTCGCGTAATTTCAGATTTAACGGAAGCGACACCGGCCAGGTCACACATGGCCCCTGCAATCGGCAAATCCGGGAAACACCGGCCATCCCTCCTCACGTTCAACCAGACACTTCGACAGTGTTTTCGCAGAATTGGTGGGGGGCGGACGGAGCCTTGCTCTCCCACCACGTTCAACGAGCCAATTTAACAATCTTTTCGCAGGCGCGGGCGGAACCTGCTCCTCCCGTCACGTTCGATTCAACTTAGCAATCTTTTCGCAGGCGCGTCATTGTAATCTGGTTGCCGACCTGATTGTGAGCGATCTGGTCCATGAACGAGCGAATCAGAAACAGTCCGCGACCGCAGACTCGATGCAGGTTCGTCTCCTCGCATGGGTTGGGAACGTCCCGAGGGTTGAAGCCGGGCCCTTCATCCGAAATCTGCACGCAGATGTGCTGTTGCGAAAACTCAGCTTCGACTCGCACCCGCCGATTGCAGTAGGGTTCCTCTGCGCGACGGAGACGAACGGTTTCGTAATACTGATCGCAGTCACGTTCCTTGAGCGATGAATCGACCTCAAGGTTGCCGTGGTGCATCGCGTTAACCAGCGCCTCATCGAGAGCCATGCCAATCTGCAAACGATCACGACTGGACCATTCGGGCAAACTGTTCTGCAAATGCTCGATCGCCGGCGCGGCAAGCGACAGATCGTTTTCCAGTACAAACGCCATCTGTTTGGGAGCCGGTTCTATTCGCACCGTGTGTGCGTAACGCATTCGCTGGGATAGTTCCAGAACCTCGCCAACTTTTGAAACCAAGTCGGTCGCCAACATGCTTTTGGGTGAAAACGATGTCGCACCAGCACGCAGGGCATCCATCGCGATCTGCTCGCTTCCCACCGATGTTGTCAGAACGACAGGGATTTCGGGATGATGCGTTCGCACATGCTGGACCAGTTCCAGCCCGTCCATGTTGGGCATTTGCAGATCGGTCACAATCAATTCCGGATCGAACGAATCGATGGCTTTCACCGCCAGTGCGCCATCATCAGCCGTTTCAACCATCCATTCGGATCGGACGGTCAACAAACCTGAAATCAGAGTGCGATCCAGCGGACTGTCATCAACAACCAGAATTCGAGCCATAGACCATCGGGTGGGTGAGCTTGTTCGATTCGTATGATGGATTTTTCCGTCTGAACGACACGAAGGCAAGCGGGCCTCCGGTATTCCGACGCAGTTTCTTGCGAAAGAAGCTTACGGAGCTCGCAAATCCGAGGCCTTACGTCATGATCAACGCGTCGATCGCTTCAACTTTCCATCAAGCCATCACGTCCCATTGCTCTCGACCGGGTCGCAGGACGATACTCAGCACTCGCGAAACAATAACCTGCGGATTTGCAAGACAATCAAGTGGTGAAACACGTGGGTTTTGAGTACTCAATTCCGTCATTTTTTCCTGGCGAGTGCTCAGTTTGCCAGCCAATCATGTCGTGCATCAGGATTTTCATTTGTGGAAGTAATTAACGAGAGCATCTATGACCACCCAAAGTACTACGACCTTGTGTTTGGCAGCGATGTCGCGGCGGAGCTGAATTTCATCGGTGAGGTGAACGCAAAACACATGAACGGCAAGGCGACTCGATTGTTCGAACCCGCCTGTGGAACGGGACGTCTGATGTTCGGGCTGGCCCGGCGAGACTATCAGGTCGCGGGAATCGATTTGAACGAGAAAGCGGTTGATTTCGCGAATCAACGGCTCGAAAAACGCGGTTACAAGCCGTCCGCTTGTGTCGCCGACATGTCTGATTTCACCTACGTTCCCAAGTGGGATTTGGCTTTCAATACGATCAACAGCTTTCGACACCTAACGACGCCAAAGGCAGTTCGAGAACATTTGTCCTGCATGGCAGCTGGCACCAAGAAGAATGGCATCTATTTGATCGGACTCCACCTGACGCCAACGACGGTCGAACCGTTGGATGAGGAATCGTGGTCCGCATCACGAGGCCATCTGACGGTCAACACGCACATGTGGACCAACGTCCGATCTCCAAAGAAGCGGATCGAACGCTTTGGAATCCGATTTGACATTTACACTCCGACGCGACAGTTCCGGATCGTGGATGAACTTGTCATGCGGTCTTACACCTGGCGACAGTTTCAAACCATGATCGATCGCCAAGGCGATTGGGAGATCGAAGCAGTCTACGACTTTCGGTACGACATCAAGAAGTCGATCGAAGTCGATTCCAGCAGCGAAGACGTGGTCTACGTGTTACGAAAAAAGTAGCACGT
>CALFWL010000047.1 GCA_937928215.1 uncultured Pirellulaceae bacterium
AGCGAATTCTCGGCAGGCTGTCCATGGGCAAGCCGTCCAATTGGCGACAGTTGCTCCGCGAGATGGCAGATTTCCACCCTCCAGCGATGAAGTTGCGAGAAGCGGTCTGAAGGAAGACTGATCGAGGCGGATCTTTCGTCCCTGCCAGTGCGCTGCCTGAATAGAATGTTCGTCTGGATAAAACTGGCTCCTCCGTTTCATCTGAGTGTCCGATCACGAGAAGCACAACGAGGCGCATAAGGCGATTGGCAGATGAGAATTTACCTGCCTCGTGGATTTCTTGGTTTTATGACGAGATCATATTTTGGCAGAGTTTCGGATCTTTTGATTCTTGAATTGATGTAGTCCATTTCCTTTTTGGTAACCGGCTTTTCGTGCCTGTACTTTTTGGTGATCCGGTGAACCTCCGGCGACTGTCCCTTCCACTTCATTCTCAACGCGAATTGCTTGACCACTTGCCAGCAAGTCAGCAGGACGCCATTCCATTTCTGTTGCAGCGACGACCAGCAACGTTCGACCGGATTGTACTTGCTGTGGTAAGGAGGATAGTAAACCAGGCGGATCTCTAACCCCGACCAGTCGGCGAACTCAATCATGCGGCGCAAGAACTTGCGGGTCACACCCGAGTTCTTGGGCCCGTTGTCCAGATAAACAACCAGACGCCGGATGCCGCGATGGCTGGAGCGGGCGTGCTGCCACCACTTCCGCATGCAGTCGCCCCAGAAGTCACTGCACTCCTTGCTGCCAAAGACCAATGTCAGCAACCCGGTCGTCAGAACCAGCACTCCAAAAGGCACCAATTTCTCTTTGGATGGCGGGTCGTGATCGAGTGCTTGAGGAACGCTGCCGTCAGAAGCGGTGCGTGTTTTTTCCCCCAAGGGAATACTCGCCAAGCTTCACTTTGGTTTTCGTATCGACCGAGACCTCAAGGGTTTGAGCGTCCGCTGCCGCTTCCGACCGGACGGATTTGAGATTCTCAAAGATGGCGTCGGTGTGTTCGGTTTTCTTCAGCGGCTTGCCTTTTTGGATTCTCTTGAGTCGGTAGTTCATCCGGTTGAAAATGTCTCGCAATGTCCGAGGGCTGGGCAGTTGATCGCCGGCGTAACCGAGATCACGCAACGCCTGATGAACTTCCTGCGAGGTCATGTTGGTATAAACTCGATCCGTTTTCAATTCCGGATCGCAGTGGCTGTTGGGTTCGACGATCAGCCGGATGTCGATCGCCAGTTGCGGGTTGGCGACTTCGCTCCGCTGCTTGCCACGGTTGCCGCTGACAACCGGAGACGGTGCCGATCGCCGAGCTGCCGCTCGTTCGGCCGAGCCTTTCTCGATCGTCTCTCTGCCCCAGCCAAAACGATACTCGGCATGCCGCGCATTGCCGCCACAAAGACGATCGCAGACCTCAGAAAGAAACATCCGCCGAGCTGAGCCCTTCAGCTTGCTTGCTGCCGACTTCAACAATTCATCGGCCAACAAATCAGAAGTGGGCTCGAGAGTTGAATTAACCATTTCACGCTCCGAGATAATCCGTTGATCTCAATAGCTTCCGAAATTTCTAACCATTCTCAAATATCAGTTTCTTGGTAAATTCCTATCTGCCAATCGCCTAAACAAAGCGGCGGGGCCGATCGCTCCCGCCGCTTTCGATTTCCAGTTGACCTATCCTTCGCTGACGCTTACTTGCGTGCTTCTTCTTTCGCCTTGCGACGCTCTTCGATGATCTCTTCCTGCACATTGCGAGGAACGGGACGGTAGCCTTTCAGCTCCATGCTGAATGTTCCTTGCCCTTGAGTCATACTTCGCAGGTCCGTCGCGTAACCGAAGGTGGCGCTCAGCGGCACTTCACAAATAATTGTGACGCTACCGTCGGCCTTGATGTCCGATGATTCCATAATGCCGCGACGACCATTCAAGTCACCCACAACCGAACCTTGGAAAGACTCGGGCGTTTCGATTTCAACCGCCATCACAGGCTCAAGGATAATCGGCTTCGTCTTAGTCATGTACTCGCGGAACATTCCCTTTGCCGCGGCTTGGAACGCCATCTCCGACGAGTCAACATCGTGATACGAACCGTCCTGAAGGTGACACTTCAGACCAACCACGGGGTACTCGGCAAGGATGCCTTTCTCGACTGAGGTAACTAGGCCTTTCTCGACGGCGGGGATGTATTGTTTGGGAATTCGGCCCGAAACAATCGAATCTTCGAACACGAAATCCTTGCCGTGGTTCTCATCGTCCTCCGGCAGTTCGCCGATTGGTCCGAGGGTGCCTTTGATATGGCCGAACTGGCCAGAACCGCCCGACTGTTTCTTGTGCTTGTAATCGAATGAAGTTTCGACTGTCGGAGTTTCACGGTAGCTAACCTTGGGAGCTCCCACTTCACACTCGATGCCGTACTCACGACGAATACGCTCGACGTAGACATCCAAGTGCAGTTCACCCATTCCTGCGATAATCACTTCGGAGGTTTCTTCGTCCGTGAACACGCTGAAGGTTGGGTCTTCCTTGCGGAAGCGTTGAAGCGCCTTGCCGAGTTTTTCGCTGGCACCGCGATCGACGGGGTTTACCGCAACTTTAATCACAGGATCCGGAACGAACATGTTCTCCAGCGAGCACATTTTGTTTTCGGATGCGTAGGTTTCGCCCGACGCGCAGTCGATCCCCATGATCGCGACAATGTCACCGGCGTAGGCTTCGTCCAGTTCCTCACGCTTGTCCGAGTGCATTCGCAGCACGCGGCTGAAACGATCTTTCTTGCTGGTACGCTGATTGAAGTAAGTTTCGCCTTTTTTGACCGTACCTTGATAGATACGCATGTAAGTCAGCTGGCCGAAAGTGTCTTCAACGATCTTGAACGCCATGCCCACAAACGGCTTATCCTTATCGGGAGTAAGCTCGTAAGGCTCGTCTGGGTTATCCCATTGTTTCGCAACAATCTCGCGAGTATCGGGTGACGGCAGGTAACGCACGACGGCATCCAACAATGTTTGAACACCTTTGTTTTTGAACGCCGTGCCCATGAAAACCGGCGTGAACGAAGCCGCGCCGACAGCCTGAGTAGCTTCTTTGATGACTTTGTGAATCAACTTGTTGTCGATTTCTTCCTCCGACAACAGCTTTTCCATCATATCGTCGTTGTACATTGACAGGGACTCGAGCATCTTGCCTCGATACTCCTTGGCTTGCTCGACGTAGGCTTCCGGAATTTCTTCGACGCGAACGACTTCGCCTTTTTCACCATCGTTGTAATAGGCTTTCATCTCGACGAGGTCGATCTCACCTTCGTAGCTTTCGCCTTCCCCGATCGGCAACTGAACCAACACGGCGTCTGTGCCCAGTTTCGCCCGCATCTGCTCGACGACGCTGAACGGATCGGCGCCGGTTCGGTCCATCTTGTTGATGAACGCAAGACGTGGAACTTTGTAACGCTTCATCTGACGATCAACGGTCAACGACTGAGCCTGCACACCACCCACGGCACACAGCACCAGCACGGCACCATCGAGAACTCGCAGCGAACGCTCGACCTCCACGGTAAAGTCCACGTGGCCTGGCGTATCAATCAAGTTAACGGTGTGGTTATCCCACTGAACCTGAGTCGCGGCACTGGTGATCGTGATCCCACGCTCTTTTTCCAGCTCCATGTGATCCATCGTGGCTCCGTCGCCGCCGCCACGCACTTCTTCGATTTTGTGGATACGACCTGCGTAGAACAGGATTCGCTCACTGAGGGTCGTTTTGCCCGAGTCAATATGAGCTGAAATTCCAATGTTCCGCACTTTTTTCAAGTTCATCGTAGTACCGTCAACAACTTCCAATGATCGGGAAACACCGTGGCCAAGGCGACACACCTTGATACAACGATTCCCAGGTAAATCAATCTAAAACGCGTTCTGTTCTCAATGCCAACACTCAGCGTCAATGAACAACTTCGTGTTCCCACGCCGCTTTAGTTGAGCAAAACAACCGCGTTGAACAAAACAACGGCGTTCGGCATCGAACGCCAAGAGACTTCATCTTCAAATCGCATTCCCTGTCCTTTGACGGCTCACACGCCGACACTCTTTCGGGCGCGGACATTTTGCATTATCCGCTGTGAGCAATTTGAATTCGGTGGATTTGAAACGCGTCAAACCACGTTTCGGTCAACATTTTGACGCGTAATCTTAGTTGATTTGAAGTTTCAGGGAAGGGCATTTCAACGGATCATCAAGCGAACAAGCGAATGTCGGTTCTGTGGGACATCGCCGGCAGCTGATCGGGGAAATGGCAGTGTGCAGCCGTTACTCCGCGCGGGGCTCCCTGATGCACACCGGCCCAAAAAGGAGTAATCTCGATCAAGCTCTCATCAAACTGTGATCAGGCACCGATCAAGGCGCGCCCAACACGCCCTTAACTGTTTATATTGGTGCCGATTTTGCAATAGGTTCGTTAGCTTTTCATTTTCCCCTCAATCCGCGACACTGTGGCGAGCCGGCAATCTGACTCATCGCCCTCTGCCCTCAAACGTCCAAACCCTCAAACGCCCGATTAAATCCCAGAGAGCTTCCAACCATGACGCAAACAAGTCGCCGGACATTCCTGACGAAAACCGCGACCGCCGCCACCGTCGCATCCACCGCGATGGCTTTGCCCGCAAAGGCTTACAGCCGTGTGGTTGGGGCGAACGATCGCCTGCATGTCGGCCTGATTGGCCCCGGCGGAATGGGAACGGGACACTGCCACGCATTGAATCAGCTTCGCGAGCCGAACAACCTAGAGACTGTCGCCGTGGCCGATTGCTGGCAGAAGCGAGCTGACAAGGCGGCAACACTGGTTGGATTCCCCAACGTTTATCAGGATTATCGCAAAGTTCTTGATCATCAGGAAATCGACTACGTCACTATCGCCACGCCAGAACACTGGCACGCAAGGATGACGATCGACGCGATGGACGCCGGGAAGGCCGTCTACTGCGAGAAGCCGATGACTCACACGCTACCCGAGGCCGTTCAGGTGATGGCCAAACAAAAGGAGACCAAGCTGCCGCTTCAAGTTGGCGTTCAAGGGATGTCCGACGATAGCTACATTTCAGCACGCGAAGCCATCGATGGTGGAATGCTGGGGCAGGTCGTGCAGGCTCAAATCGAATACGTGCGTCGCTACGGTGAACAGGGGCCATGGCGAGTCCCCGGACTCGATCCAAAAATGCCAAAACCCGAGGGCTTGAATTGGAACGATTGGCTGGGGCACGCCCCAAAAACGCCATGGAATCCGAATCACTACTTCGAATGGAGAAACTACGCGGCTTATAGCGGCGGCATCGCGACCGACTTGTTCATTCATCGCATCACTCGGATCATGAAGGCCTGCAACCTGCTGTACCCCAAACGCGTCGTCGGCATGGGCGGCATCTGGCAATGGGAAGACGGACGCGACCTGCCCGACAACTTCGAAATGATCTGTGAATATCCTCGAGGCATGACCGTATATGTGTTGGGCACGATGAGCAACCGCGTGGGTGTCGACCATTTGATTCGCGGCTATCGAGGCACGATGCAATTCACCAACACCGGTTGGATTGCCAGAGACAAGGACGGCAAAGTCCTAGGCGAGCACAAAAAAACAGGAGCCGAAGATATCGTGCTCCACCACACGAACCTCCACAATCACATCCGCGACGGCGAAGCCCTGAATTGCCCGGTCGAGCTCGGGATGGCAGGAGTGGCCGCTGTCTGCATGGCCAACGAATCTTGGCGCAGCGGTCGCATGATGGCGTGGGACGAAAAGAAACAAGACATGGTTTCGGCAGATGCATTACCAAGCAGCCTGCCGAAGGTTTCTGAAACGAATTAGGTAGGTTTTCACTGCCTTCGTCTGTATCTTCCCAGCTTCTGGGGAGCGCAACTACGCTCCCCAGAAGCTGGACGACTACCGTCTGTCCGAAGCGACTTCTGCCACCTTAATCACATTGCCACTGATGCGAACAACTTTAACGCTCAGGCCCACTTCCACGTAGGAACCATCACTGACGACGTTGACCGACCGATCACCAAACCTCGCTCGGCCCGCAGGGCGCAGGACGGATTCCGCAACGCCCACGTCGCCCACCGAGATTGGCACCTCGCCATCTGACAACTCACTGCCATCCGATTGCACGTGATCGTCGACATCATTGGCAGGTCCTGCCAAAACCAAGCGATTGAGAAACGGCAGGCTACCCAACCGCCGCGAAATAAACACCGCCGCGATCAGAAACAAAAATCCGCTGGTCAACATCACCAACGCGGAAGAAGTGACCGTATTCCACTGAACGGCGGTTTCGGGAATGACGAAATTCTGGCTGGCCAACAGCACACTGGCGAACAGCAGCACGATCCCCGAAAGCCCCGGCAAGCCGAATCCGGGAATCACGAACAGCTCTAACGCAATAAACGTCAGTCCCGCGAGGAACAAAATCACCTCCAACCAGCCCGACGTGCCGGTCAAGAAACGACTCCAGAAGAACAACACCGCACATAATCCCGCCAACAACCCGCCGATCCCAATTCCTGGCGCACTCG
The DNA here is from genome assembly GCA_937928215.1 of uncultured Pirellulaceae bacterium. Classification (GTDB taxonomy): domain Bacteria; phylum Planctomycetota; class Planctomycetia; order Pirellulales; family Pirellulaceae; genus Mariniblastus. The sequence goes on from CALFWL010000047.1 coordinate 6,546, forward strand.
CTTCGACATAAAGCGCGATCAGTCCAACCAAGATCAACAACCCCGTAAAAAAAGGCTGGTTCAATCGATAGACAAATGTGTCGGTCGCCGTGTAACGGAATCGCTTCAGTTTCGATCCATCGTATTGATATTCGCCAGCAAGCTCATCGACCGATGAGGCAAATTCCTGCGCGACGCCCAATTCTTTGGCTCGCTGCCCACTGAGCGTAAGAAAACGCTCCGGGCCTGTTTCCGGGATCAACTCCCACGGTTCGTCCGGTTTCAATTCTTCCTCCGTGCGAACGGACATGAAGTCAAATTCGCCGTCAGCATCCGCAGCGTCTTTTGGTCGGCGGTAGACCAATACCTCTTTATCGACCATCGCTTCCGCAAGATCAGCCGGACGACCTTTCGATTCAGCCAAATCTCGCGCGTCGCGCGAGAGATAAGATTCAATCTTGGGCTCGATCAATCGCCAAGCAAATTCCTCCATATCGAAAGCGATTTCGCCAATGTCTCCAAACTTTGCGTTGGGGTCGATGTAGATCGCGTCGCAGCCAATCGAAATCAACGCCGCACCACTGATGGCTTCATTCGTGACGACCGCCACTGTGTAAGCCCAATCGCAATCGCGCAACATCCGAGCCATTTCCAAGCTTTCAATTTTCAATCCGCCGGGACTGTTGATATCGATGATCAACAGATCAACGTCGGCCTTGCGAGCCTGTTCGAATCGTGACTTGAAATACGTGGTCAGTTTTCCATCGATCTCGCCATACATCTCAATCACCGCTGGGCGGCTTGCTTTGGCAGGACGAGCACGGCGAGCGTCGGGGACGGAATCCTGGGCAGCAACTGCTGGCTGGAACCAACCGGCCCCCAAGATCACGGCAAGGACGGTGGAGATAGGCAGAGCTTTCAAAAACGCTAGCATGAGGTGCTGCCTTGGAGGATTTGAGTCAAAAGTCGATTGAGGTTCCAGCTGTTCGGCATCTGCATTCTAATCCTTGAGCGAATTGGCACAAAAGGTGCAAAACGAATTCAGACAACTGCCGTTTTTCGTTGAGAAGCATCAAAAGCCGTGATTGCACGATCGGGCGAGCCTTTAGCAACGAGTAAATGTTACACGGACGCGAGCAACTGTGAAGGATTTACAGCCTCGTGACTCGGACACTGCTTCAAGCAACGTCCCTGACTCCGGTGCACTAACAAAAGGCAGATAACTGGAACCGGAAACTGTCCAATCCATGGAGGGATCAGGATGAGTCAGCGTGTGATCGATGTCAGCGTAATCTTTGCAGCAGCCTTGTTATTACTGCTGTCCCAAACGCAATCTGCCAGTGCTCAGGCTGCCGCTCAGAGCCATTTATACTTCTTCACCAATGATGGTTGTGCACCTTGTCGTCAGGTGGAACCGGCAATCGAGGCACTGCACCGCGATGGTTATCCGGTCTCGACCATCAACGTCAGCCAACAACCGCAGTGGGCAAACCACTTTCAAGTCGACCGAACGCCGACCATCATTCTGACGACGGGTGATCGCATCACGGGGCGACACACGGGACAAATTGACCTAGCGACGTTAAAGGAATGGTTTGCGGCCGTTGGTCAGAGACCCGTTCGACAAACATCGGTTGCAACCAATGCTCTAGGACTGGCTGATCGCACCCAGCCGAAACCAGCAGCCGGGTTAATCACCCGGCCAAGTCAAGGCACGAAGGTTGTCGTCGATGAGGCCGGCAAGCGATCTACCGACAGCTTTACCTCGCCCACGATTCACCATGGAACCTCAAGGCCAGCAAATGCCATCGAAGGAAGAGCCTTGGCGGCGACGGTTCGCTTGAAAGTCGAGGACCCCGAAGGCATCTCGTACGCGACCGGCACCATCGTTCACGCTCGGCCCGGCGAGGCCCTCGTGTTGACTTGCGGACACGTGTTCCGTGACGCGAATGGGAAGGGAATCATTACCGCCGAATATGGATTCGATTCGGGCAACTTGGAGTCGGTTCCCGGTCAACTGATTCACTACGACGCGAAGGCTCACGATATCGGGCTGGTGGCAATTCAAACGAACGGAACGCTGACTCCGGTTGCAGTCGCATCGGCAGACGCTCAAGTCGCTCGCGGCGATCAAGCGTTCAGCATCGGTTGCGACCATGGGAAAAACCCAACGATCCGTCACACGGCGATCAAGAATCGAGCCACCTACGACGGAGAAATCAAGTACGACATTTACGGTCGACCGGTTGATGGTCGTAGCGGAGGCGGGTTATTCGATGAACGTGGCCAGTTGATTGGTGTCTGCAACGCGGCGGCAGTCGAAGTCGATGAAGGAATTTACTCGGGACTCAACACCATCCATTGGCAATTTGCTCAAACCAATCTTGGAGACTTGTTTGCTCCCGAGACCAACCTAGCAGCGGCGAAAAATCCAACAGCAAATCGATTCGCTTCTCTTGATGACGAGCGAAGTCGTTCGCAGCAGACATTCGCCTCCGCGATAGCAAACCAACGCAAAGCAAGCCCTCGCACTCGCATCGTCCCGCGCAAGCAACTTGTCGGCGGATCGCTGAACGCTCGGCCAGCGAATTCTCAGGCCAGCTATCAGCCTGATCGGGCCGGGCCTGAACGACATCGATCCACCGTCGCGTCAGATTCCACGAATTCTGACATGGAGGTCATCATCCTCGTCCGTTCCAAAACCGACCCAAGCATTGCCGACACGATCACCGTGGCCGACCCCAGCGACCAGTTGCTGGGCTTTCTGAGCGAAATGCAACGCACCGCCCAGGCACCTCGCCAACTGGATTTTGCTCAGCTGAGAAAGCGGGGCGAATACCAGCCGGACTGGCCTGAAGCGGACGATCTCAGACACAGTGATCCGGGACACAGGAGATAACCCCCCAGCAATAACTGCCAGAACCGATTTCATCTCGCTCGCGTAAAACCGACACTGAATCAGGTTCATCCGGCAACTTATTGACTCGCGGGTGCTAAACTCGAATTTGAGTGTCCTCAAACGGCAATCTCCGCGTGTTGATCGGTTGAGACATAGCCACCGGCCCAATCTTGACGGCTGAAACTGGCTATCAAACAATGCCTGTCAATTCGTAGCACGGAGTTCGCATGTCCGCTTCCAAGATTTTTTCTTTTTCGCTCCCACTGTTGGCGCTTGGCACGGTGCTGGTCAGCGTCGCTTCAGTTGAAGCTCAAGGGCGTGGTCAAGGCCGGAGCGGATTCGGCTCGGACCCCGGTTTACGCCTGTTAACCAGCGAACAGGTTCAGCGTGAGTTGGACCTAGTCGATGAGCAAATTGAGCAAATTGATCAACTTCAATTGCGTCAACGAAACGAAATGCGTGAAATGTTTAAGGGGATGCGTGACAAATTCCGTAACATGGATCGGGATGGACGGGAGGATGCCATGAATAACATTCGTGAACAAATGAGCTCCCTCAACGAGAAATTCGCCGGCGAAGCTAGCGAGATCCTGCTGCCCCATCAGGTCACTCGCTGGGAACAGCTCAAATTTCAATCTCAGGCACGTCTTGCAGGCGGAGCCGATCGTTTTATCGCCAGCGACACCGTGGCCAAGAAACTGAACATCACCGAAGAGCAGATGGCTGCAATGAAGGCCAAGGCGGAAGAGATTCGGGCATCTGTTCAAGAAAAAATTGCGAAAATTCGGGCGGAAGCTCAGGATGAACTCCTGTCGGTTCTGACACCGGAACAACAGGAGCAATACAAGTCGCTTACGGGTGACGCTTTTGCATTTGAAGAAGGCACGCAGCGAGGCTGGGGCGGTCGCGCTGGTCGAACAGGAGATCGTGGCGGTCGCGGCGAGGGCGGTCGACGCGGTGGCCAAGGCCAAGATGCGCCGGGTGGTCGGCGCGGAGATCGTGACCGACCTCCGGCAGAAGATGAAGGCGTCTGACTGGGCGTTTGATGTGCAACGCGTTTTTTTGAATCAACCATTTCGGCAGTCAATTCGCAACCATGGAAACAGGGCAACTTCTTCTCAATCGAGGCCTCGTCGACGAACATCAACTAGGGCAGGCTCGCGCGGCTGGAGGTGATCTGGTCGGTCAGTTGATTCATTTGAATCACGTCGATTCCACGGCGGCTCACCAAGCCATCGCAGAAGAATTGCACGTCGATTTCATTGATCTGCGAAATATCGATGTCGATCTGTCGTTGCTGACCAGCTTTCCGCAGAAGATCATCTATCGTCAGATCCTGTTTCCCATCCGACGCGATGGAGACACGCTGATTGTCGCGACCAGCGACCCGCTGGATTTTTATCCGTTGGACGAAATCAGTTCTGCGACCGGCCTAGCGGTTGAACCCGTGCTGGCCGAACGAAGTGAAATCGCCAAGCTGATCAAGACCCATCTGGGCGTTGGCGGTGAAACGATCGACGGGCTGATCGAGCAGAAGATGTCCGATGGCATCGAGCTGTTGGAAGAATTGGAAATCGATGGCAGCGAGCTATCAGAACAAGCGCAAGAAGCAAGCGTTGTTCGGTTGGTCAACGAAATTCTGCTGGAAGCAATCGAGACTCGCACCAGTGACGTTCACATTGAATCTCAGCAGGACGGTTTGGTCATCCGCTATCGAATCGATGGAATTCTGCACACTCAGCCACTCCCTCCGGAAATCACCCACTTCCGTGCCGCGATTATCAGTCGCCTGAAAATCATGGCGAAGCTGAATATTGCGGAAAAGCGATTGCCGCAAGACGGACGCATCAAGCTGAAAGTCAAGGGACGCGAGGTCGATGTGCGCGTGTCGGTCATTCCCATGATCCACGGCGAAAGCCTGGTGATGAGGATCTTGGACAAAAGCGCGATGAAGTTCGAGCTAAAAAGTTTGGGGATGTCCGATGCGACGTATCATAAGTTCCGGCAATTGATCTCGCTGCCACACGGTATCATCCTAGTCACGGGTCCAACGGGATCAGGGAAGACGACTACGCTGTACAGCTCGTTGATCGAAATTAACAAGCCAGACGTGAAAATCATCACGACCGAAGACCCCGTAGAGTACCAGCTGGCAGGAATCAATCAGATTCAGGTTCACCCCAAAATCGGGCTGACGTTTGCTCATTCGTTGCGAAGTATCTTGCGTCACGACCCCGATGTCGTGCTGGTAGGAGAGATTCGTGACTTGGAAACTGCCGAAAATGCGATTCAGGCCTCGCTGACCGGTCACCTAGTGTTCAGCACATTGCACACCAACGATGCAGCTGGAGCGTTCAATCGGATGGGAGACATGGGTGTTGAGCCGTTCCTCGTGTCCAGCACCGTCGAAGCAATTATGGCTCAGCGTCTGGTCCGTCGATTGTGCACTCACTGTCGAGAACCCTTGAATCTTCAAAAAGATGAAACGCCGGAGGATTTTCCGTGGGAGAAACTGACGGACCAAACGATTTACAAACCGGTCGGTTGTCGACACTGTCGTGATGTCGGTTACACCGGACGACTTGGAATTTACGAACTACTGGTCACGACCGACGAACTGCGGGAACTTGCCCTCAATCGGGCGAGCACTTGGGACATCAAGAAGGCGGCAGTCTCCAACGGGATGCTGACGCTCCGCGACGATGGCTGGGATAAGGTACTGTCCGGTCAAACGTCAATTGATGAAGTCGTACGAATCACCAAAGGAGACAGACTGAGTTAACCCATGCGGATTTTGGAATGCGGAGTGCGGAATGCCTGCACTCAGTTGTGATTTCGCATTCTGCATTCGATTTCGCATTCTCCATTCTGCATTCTGCATTCTGCATTCTGCATTCTCCATTGAAACCATGCCCGACTTTATTTACACAGCCCGAAAACTATCCGGTGAACAAATCACTGGGGCGATGTCCGCCAATTCCGAGCGAGATGTCATCAATGCGCTTTCGGGCCAGTCACTCTTTCCCGTTAAGGTGACGACAGAAAAGACATCCAGCGGCGGGATATCTTTTGGCAAAGCGATCAATGACCAGCAGCTGTCGGTGTTTTATGAGCAACTGGCGTCTTTGATGACCAATGGCGTTCCGATGCTTCGATCGTTGACCATCCTGCGAGACCAAACCAAGTCGCCTAAGTTTGAAGCCGCGTTGTCGGACGTGATCAGCCGCGTCGAAGACGGAGAGGCACTCTCGGACGGGTTTGCGCGGCACCCTCGAATCTTCTCCGAGATGGCGGTCAACATGTCGCGAGCCGGCGCCGAGGGCGGCTTCCTTGAGGATGCGTTGACTCGCGTCGCCATTTTCACCGAACAGCAGTCGGAGCTGAAATCTCGAACGGTCGGGGCGTTGATTTATCCCGCCGTCCTAGCCGCGATCGGCACCATTGTCGTTGCGGGATTGCTGATCTTTTTTGTCCCAAAGTTTGGCGAGCTGTTCCAACAATTACGAGACATGGGGCAACTTCCGGCGATCACCGATTGGTTGCTCTGGTTTTCGGGCTTCCTGCGTCAGTTTGGTTGGCTACTGTTGATCGTGGTTGCCATCGCTTGGGTCGTGATTCGGATGCAACTGAACACGGACAGAGGTCGCGAGTTTGCTGACAGAGCCAAGATCAAACTGCCGTTGATGGGTAAAATCTTTCTGGACCTTGCCGTAGCGCGATTTTGCCGAGTCCTTGGCACGTTGCTGAAAAACGGAGTCCCGATCTTGAAAGCACTCGATATCAGCCGTGACGCGACTGGCAACCGAATTCTCTCGACCGCCATCGCGACAGCTTCTGAGAACATCACGTCGGGAGAATCTTTGTCGCGCCCGCTGGAAAAATCGGGGCACTTCCCTCAAAACGTAACGGAGATGATCACCGTCGCCGAGGAATCCAATACGCTCGACACGGTCCTTGTGAACATTGCCGATGGACTTGAAAAACAAACGATCCGCCGGCTCGATCTGATTGTTAAACTGATCGAGCCTCTGATGCTGATGGTGATGGCCGGAATCATTCTGATTGTGGTGGTCGCCCTGCTGCTACCGATCATGAAAATGGGAAATGTTTTGCAATAAACGTTCGTTTTCTTTGAATGATTTAGCTGGTCGGCTCCGTCTGACTAAAATGGAAACATCGATGCCCACCTGCGGGCGACTGAAATACTGGAGACTATTTGATGCACGCTTGTCGTAAACACCGATTCAACCGCAGCTCTGACCGTCACGTTCAACGCAGCGGTTTCACTCTGTTGGAGCTGTTGCTCGTGATGGCCATTTTGGTCGTACTGGCTTCGCTTTCCACCTTCGCGATTCTGAACCTGCAATCCAGCAGTCTGCAAAAGGCGGCTCAGGTCCAGGTCGAAACATTCAAGGACGCTTGCACGATGTACAAGCTAAGCGTCGGTAGTTTCCCCCGCACGCTGAACGACCTTCATGCTCTGCCCAGCGGTATGACTCAGGCTCAGTGGGGAGGCCCCTACTTGGACTCTAGGATTCCCAACGATCCTTGGGGAAGGCCCTACAATTACGCTCCCGACAACGTTTCTCAATCGGTGCAGATCACTTCCAACGGTCCAGACGGTCAACGCAATACGAACGACGATGTTCCGCAAGCGGGTGGATAACGATTCGACCGTTCGCGAAATGTAGTTGGACTCACCACCGTTCACACGTCGCCCCGTTCTCTGGAATTGGGCAACGATAGAGTTGGGCAATGCTAGGGCACGGTGATGACAGCTAAGGACTTGCACGACGGCAAAACCCCGAAATCAGTTCCAGCTCACTCGCGTAAGACCGGTAATGAATCACGTCCATTGGGCAACTTTTTTATCCGCAAGTACGGAAGTTGATGTTAAACATGCACCGAGCTCGTCCAACTTTTTCGAAACGACGACGCTCGGTCGCAGCGAGGCACGCCTTCACGTTGCTGGAAATCATGCTGGTGGTCGGGATTTTGATTGCGGTCGCTGCCATCGCGATGCCTAGCGTGACACGGTCTTTTTCCAACCAGTCATTGCTCAAAGCGGCAGACCGAGTCCGCGTTTCAATGGGACAGGCTCGCATCCAAGCCATTCGCACTGGCCAGATCCATGCGGTTGGATACGTCCCCCGCAGCAGCTGGATCGATGTTGCGTCCCTCGATCAGATTTCGACCATCGCGTCCAAAGTTGGCCGTCGGCTTCGCGAACGTCAACAGGGAATCACATCAAACTATGATGACGACCTGTTGCCGGGCCGAGTCATCTTTGTCGGCGGACAAACCGTTGACGATGCTCGATCGACCGACGCGATATCCGAAGCAGCAAACATCGGTCAGCTGAAGACAATCCTGTTCTACCCGGATGGAACTTCTCAAGACGCACAACTGACGCTCCAGAATGACGCCGGCCAATTGATCAATGTGAACCTTCGAGGCCTAACCGGTTCCGCTTCGGTGGCGCAGCGGTCCGAGGCCCGGCAATGATTGAATCGCGAAATCACCGTTGCGGCCTGTCCTTGCTGGAAGTCATTCTGGCGTTGGCTATCCTTGGAATTTCGATGGCAGCGATCAGCCAGTTGTTTTTCCTTGGTGCCCGCAGCGCGACTCAGGCGACGTTACGCAACGAGGCCAACATTCTGGCGGACACAAAAATGGCCGAGCTGTCTGCGGGGATTCTGGAACCGCAAAGCGTCGGACAAGCGGCCATCGCCGATGCTCCGGGCTGGAGCTACTCCGTTCAGATCGATGATGGAGACCAGCCGGACCTGTTAGTGGCGACCGTTACCGTACGAACGACAGACCCAGGCCAGGTTCCAGTCGCCATGTCGATCACCCGCTTCATTCCCGACCCTGACGTGCAGGACCAAGAATGATGCAGCGCAACACAAATCGATTGAGCAACCGGCGGGCTTACACGTTGTTGGAAGTCCTGTTGGCGTTGGGCCTGACGGTCGTGATCTTCGCTGCGATCGCCGCGGGAATTCGTTTGCACTTGGTCTCAATCGCTCGTCAACAACTGAAAATTGAACAACGTCAAATCGCTCGCAGCTTGCTCACGACGATTGGCAAAGACATTCGATCCGCCGTGCTTTATCGAGCCATCGACTATTCAGGATTGGAGAACATCCACGCAACTCAGCAGAAACAGACACAGCAGCCGGACGTCGAATTCGTCGACGGGCAGCCTGTGGTTGATCTCGCCGCTCTCCTGCCAAACGACGAAAACGAGGACGACGAAGAAGTCGAAGCGATCATCCAGGAAGATGAGGTTTCCTACCGACCGGTACTGAAAGGCAGCGAGCGATCAATTCAGTTTGACATCAGTCGCCTGCCAAGACTCGATCAATATCGATCGTTCGGATCCGAAGGCAATGTAGCAATTCAGACCACACCATCGGACATCAAATCGATCGGGTATTTTTTCAGTGACTCGGCCGCGCCCAACGAACCGATCCGACAGTCGTCTTCATCCGTCGCAACGGGCGGCTTGTATCGGCGCGAGATCGATCGGGCCGTCGCGTCGTACGCCGGTCTGGACAGTTTAAGAACATCCCCCGACGGCGCGTCGCGTCTGCTGGCGCCAGAGGTTTCGGCGCTCAACTTTCGCTACTTCGATGGCAGTGACTGGTGGAGCAATTGGGATTTTGATGAACGAAGCGGCTTACCGACCGCTGTCGAAATTCAGATCACGCTTGACCCGACTCGCATCGAACCCGCGACCGCCGCCGATCCGACTAACTCTCAGCAGATGTCTTTCCGCAGCGTCGTTCATCTCCCGCTCGCCCAACCCAGTGAGGAAGAAGATGGATAGTTTACGACCATTTCGGGACCATGCCAAACCACGTCGCAGTGGGTTAGTACTGATCATCGTGCTGGTCACGGTGGTCATTCTGTCGCTGTCGGCCTACACTTTCACCGCGCTGATGCAGACGGAAGAACAAGCAGCGCGTCTGATTACCCGACAGGTTCAATCCAAGTACTTGGTCGATTCAGGAGTCGACTACACTCGTCGGTATCTTGCTCGGGACGAGGCTTCGATCCGTGAGAAAGGCGGTCGCTGGGACAATTCGGATCAATTCCAAGGCGTTCCAGTCGCTGCCGGAGTCAACGACTCTGCCAACCTCGGCTCGTTCACCGTGATCTGTTCGAACTTGGATGATGAAGCCAATCCAGAAGGTTTTCGGTACGGTCTGGTCGATGAGAGCAGCAAGCTGAACCTGAACGTTTTACCGTTCTGGGATGCGGATCCCGGAGTCGACGTTCGGGCTCAGGTTCTAAGTGCGCTACCCGAGATGACAGACGAAATTGCCGATGCGATTCTGGACTGGCTGGACGCCGACGATGACAGCCGGGACTTTGGAGCTGAAAGCAGCTACTATCGATCGCAGTCGCCGCCTTACGAAGCAAAGAACGGACCGCTAGACAGCTTGGATGAATTATTGCTCATTCGCGGCGTGACTCCGGAATTGCTGTTCGGATTGGACACCAACCGAAACGGAATTCTGGATGATTCGGAAGCTGCCGCCGACAACGTGTCATCGGTCAACGCCAATATGAAACTCGGTTGGGCAAATTACGTAACACTTTACAGTAACGAATCAAACCTGAACGAAGACCAACTGCCTCGCATCAACATCAACGACGACGATCTGGAACAGCTTTATGACGACCTGCGGAGTCGCTTCGATGACAATTGGGCAAACTTCATCATTCACTGGCGAGCCATGGCGGACGACGTAACGTCGATTCCTGATGAAGAGATGACAAAACCCGCGAACGAGGTGGCGGTCGATTTCAGCCTTGTGGTCAGTGAACGAAAATTCGAAAACGTGCTGGATCTGGCAGGTGCGATCGCGCTGGGTACGGATGAAGAAGGCAACGAAGTTTATATGAATTCACCGTTGCCACTTCCAACATCACCCGGCGCTCCTGCACTCGGCGTCACGCTGACAGCGGCAATGAACGAGCTGACTCATTTTGACGGGCCTTCCATTCCGGGCCGCATCAATATCATGCAAGCGCCGCGAATTGTGCTCGACTCCATCCCATGGCTCACCGAAGATCAAGTCGATTTGATTATTGATCGCCGTGAGTATGAACTGGACGAACCGGACACCGTTGACATCCTCCGTCAGCACCCAACGTGGATCTGGGCCGAAGGCGCGCCAGCGTTGAATGTTGTCGATTTGGGGACCATGCAGAACGCGTTACCTTACATTTGTACCGGTGGTGACGTGTTTCGAGCCGAGATCATCGGTTTTTTTCCCGATGGGATTGGAACTTCGCGGGCCGAAGCGGTGATAGACACTATTGCTGCCCAGCCACGGCTACTATTCTGGAGAGACAAAAGCCACCTGCCGTCAGGTTACTCGGTCGACACTCTGGGGCGCAGCCTAGCAAGGTGAAGGTCGACACGTTTCAACTTTCAGATTTGCTCGAACGATCACAGATACCGAACCTCAACTCCCGTAATCTTTTCACTCTCAGCTCTATTTCATGCTTATCGCTTTCGAATTCGACGACTCTTCCTTTCGCGCGGTAATTGGGAAGCATCCCAATCGCCAGTTCCGTGTGACAGGCACGATCGAGTTACCGTTTGATCCGAACCCGGAAGCATTGGGCCTGCAGCTGAAGGATAAACTGCGAGAGCAGGGCGTCCAAAAAGCTGACGCGATTGCGGTGCTCAATCGTTGGCAATCGGAAATTCGCGAGGTCACGGTTCCTCCCGTCCTCGACGACGAACTGGCTGACCTCGTTCGATTTCAAGCTCGGAACGAGTTCATCTCGCTGACGGACGACTGGAGACTCGACTACATTCGGTTGGACCAACCCATCGAGGGGCCTCATCGAGTCCTCGCGGCAGCGGTGGCTCCCACCATGCTGGAAATGCTACAGACCGTCTGCTCCACAGCAGGGATCAGCTTGAAGCATATTGTGTTGCAACCGCTTGCCATTCTTGATTTGTTTGCTGGCGACTTTGAAAACGAGAACTCCCAGGCTCAACTTCTGATTCGCTCGTCCGTCGATCGCGCCGACCTGTCGATCGCGGCGGAAGGAAACCTGAAGGTCACTCGATCCATTCGGTTTGTAGCTGACGCGACGCCCGAGAAACGAGCGTCCATGCTGATCAGCGAATCAAGGCGCACGCTCGCTGCCGCCCGCCCAATGCTGAACACTCCGGTCAAACACGCGACGATCATCGGTCCCGAAAAACGTTTCAAAGCGCTCGGTGGCGACCTTATCAAAGGACTCGGTTTCACCGTCAACTTTGTGGACGCATTCGAAGCGATTCCGCTGGCGTCCAAGTTTCAACGTCCGAACCAATCCACAGATTTCGCCGCACTGCTTGGATCTTTGGCACGACAGGAATCGGGTAAAAAACACGCGATCGATTTCCTCTCACCCAAACGTGTCGTCGCGCGTCGCCCCGAACGCAATCGCTGGTTGACCGTTGCCGGACTGGCTCTGGCCGCGTCGACCTTGATATTTCTGTTCGGCTGGTTCAGTCTCCGCAGCCAGCAGCAGACCATCGATCAGTTGAATCGGACACTCACACGAGTCACGTCAAACAATCAGGGCGATGGGCAACGACCGGGCGTCGAACAGATCATGGGCGAGGTTGGAATCATTGATCAGTGGAAGTTGAACGACATCAACTGGCTGGCCGAACTGAAGCAACTAAGTGACCGGATGCTGACTCCCGACGACGTGATTGTTGATTCGATGACCGCCAGTGCAGGGCGGAAGGCACCTCAACTGGATCTGACCAGCCGAGTCGCAAGCGTCCAAAAAGAAACTGAATTGCTCAACACGTTAGACGATCGCCCTTACCAGCTGGACCCAGAACGCTCAGTCGAAGACGAATCGGACAAGGATTATCCGCTGGGCTTGGATTTGCGGGCCTCGTTTGAGCCTGAGATGAACGTGTTGGTCGAGCGACTTAACGAAAACGCGGTCAGATTTTTACAGAAAATGAATGAAAACGCCGGAAGCGAAGGTGGGACTCCACCCTAGCCGAATACCATGTTCCCAGACGGGAGGGTGAGGCTCCGCCCGAGCCAATTAACATGTTTGAAAACGCCGACGCGGGGCGGACGGAGCCTTCCCCTCCCGCACTTACGCTCCCATACACAGCCAACTCGCCGATTTAGCATTCCAACTCCACGTTTGACGCATCGTCCGCAACCCAACCCGTAAATCACTCACAAAAGATGTTCGACAATCTCTCCCAACGCGAAAAGGTGCTGGCGACCCTCGTGGTTTCGCTCGTCCCGCTTGCGCTGTTCGTAATGGGACTGTTCTGGTTTCTCGGACAACGATCGACGCGGAACACTCAGATTGTGAGCCTGCGTTCTCAGATCGAAATCGAAGAGCAACGCCTGACGGACGCGTTGAATGCGAATCAACGTCGAGTCTACTATCGTGGCGTCAGCCTTCCGTCAAATTTTGCAGACGCTCGAAACGAGTACCAGCAATGGCTCAAACAACTGGTTCGCAACGACGTCGGCATGAGTTACCGCAGTATCACTCCGCGATCACCCGCGAAGCTGAAATTCAATGGAAACGTCATTGGTCAAACGGGAACATTCACGCTGCTGGCCACAACCGACCTGAAGCAATTGGTCGACTTTTTGACTCAATTTTATCAGGTCGATCTGCTTCACCGAATCAATTCGCTCAAGCTGGTGCCCAAGTCGGCGGGCTCCAGCGGATCCAGCTCAGGAATTCGTTCAGGTGAAATTGCCTTGACGGCAGAAATTGAGGTGCTGTCGTTGATCGACGCTGACGCGGAACGTGATTTCGTCGCACGATTTCGAGAACTTGATCTTGCCGCCGACGATTATCGTAACGCAATTTTGCAGCGAAACATTTTTGGACCGGCCAACAACACGCCGACCTTGTCGGTCAGCAAGTCCTCTTCTTACACGTCCGGTCAGGACATTCGGATTCCGATCAGTGGCAAGGATGCAGATTCCGATCAAGTGTTGACGTTCGAGGTCGTGGATTCACAGATTGAGCCAACAAAACTGGAACAGAAAAAACCGACCGATCGCCGAGTGTTCCTGACCGTCCCGGGAAAACCAGCCGGCGAGTACAAATTCAAGGTGCGAGTGTCCGACAATGGCTTCCCGCCAAAGACCAACGAAACGGATTTCACGATCCGGTTCAAAGACAAGGTCGTCCGCGATCCTCCGCCCCCGCCACCCGCCAAGCCCGAATTCAAACACGCGCGTGAAACTCGCATCACGGCCATCGTCAAAGACAACTCGGGCGAGTGGCAGGTCTGGATCAATGTCCGCACCACGGGGGAAAAGCACAAACTGTCCGTCGGCGAGTCCTTCTCGCTTGATGGACAGCAGTGGCAGGTGACCTCCATCGCTCCCGACGAAGCTTCCTTCATGGTGGAAGGAAACGAGAAAACGTTCGGTCGAAACATGTCGTTCGAAGGAAACGATCGGACATCATCCATCAAAAGTTAAGACTCGCGCGGGAATGAGCCACCGAATTGGTCCAGCAAGCCTCAAGCGATGATGGGTTTCATCCCTCAAGATCGTTAGCTGAACGCTGGATGTTTAGCGAGTCGCTCGTTCGATCATTCCGACCGATGGAACTGCCAAGGCCTTACTGATCGCGAGTCACCCCGGCTCCACGAGCTGGCGCTTTTCCGATCAGCTCGAGCGTGCCGTTATCGACGCCGCCACCACGACGAATTGTCGCCTTATCATACTGCAAACCGAAAGCCGCGACATTTCCGGAATTCCCTTCGGCCACATACACGACCGATCGCGCCGGGACTCGCGCACCACTTGACCCACCTGAAAACACAAACGATCCTGTCGACATGACGTAGTCTTTTTCACCTGCAACATCTGTTTCAAGGCCCACGTTGACGTTCGCAGTGTAAACTCCGCTGATCTTGCCAGTCTTCGGGCTCAACACCCAGCATTGCAAGTTCCCCGTCATGTGATCGAGGATGTAAATCCCTTCCACCGATTCATCGATCCATCCAGTCGCCAGCGAAATACTTTTCCCTCGAGCCGCGCTGGCCGCATGGAGCTTCAACGGTTCGAGATCAATCGATGGTGAATCATTACCTAATGTCAGAAACGATCCAACAACAGCGCCCAACAAAGTGGTGCTAACCATCAGCCCACCGATGATGGCCAAAGACAAGAGTGAAAACTTGCTTGAATTCATATTCGACATACTGTGGTTTCCTAGATAGTTGCCCCGCAAACGAATTTTCTCCATCGTACCGCAACATGATTTCAAAAAGTAGTGCTTTGTCGAGATCCCGAATCGGGCTTGGAGTTTCGACTGACCCGAAATCTAGGTGAGCTCAACCCTAACAATACGCCGGTTTCAGTTTCATCGTGTTCGCGTGACATCGATAATCAATCACGGCCATTTGGCACCTCATTTACCCGCAAGTCTTGGGAAACCCCCTTCGTCTGAGCACCCGCTTACAAGTAACTTGGAATTACCCGAGAAAGAATAATCGCAAATTATCAAGTCATTGATGATCTTTATGCCAGCCAATTCGTGGACGAGTGCTTACCTGACAACCAACGTTTTCATTTCCTGATTGGCTCCAATCGCAGCACTCATGAAAGTGGGTTCAAGAATGGGTGTCTGATGAAGGAATGATCGGATACGATGAACTACGACTTTTTTAGAAGACACCTTATCCACCTGAAGACCTGCTCGGCAGTAAATTACCAGATCCCTTTTTGTCTGGCTGGCGAGAAATCGATCAACCTTACTTTTGCTGGTAAGGTAAGTTCTTGCTGGCCAGTATCATCCGCAATTTCCGACGCAATACTCGCAAGGCTATTCCCCTGATGAATTTGTCCACCGCCGCACCCTATCTATTCCTTTCGACCGTCATTGCCGCCGGATGTCATGCTCAGATTCCTGCGGCATCGGACGTTGGGGCTTCGGATAAGAATCAACAGCATGTCGGCGATCAAAAGCTGAAAGCATTGATCATCGATGGACAGAATAATCATACGGCATGGCCCAAATCGACCATCATGATGCGCGACTACCTGATGGAAACAGGTTTGTTCACGGTCGACATCGAACGCACAAAGTACACATGGAAAGGCCAGTTGGCGAAAGCGTTTCCTCTGGGCGACGGCAAGACGTACGAGGACCTGAACACGCCCAAAACGGATCTTGATTTTAATCCTGATTTTTCGCAGTACGACGTTGTTATTTCAAACTTCGGGTACAAAGCTGCGTCGTGGCCTGAGGCAACGAAAGCGGCGTTTGAGCAGTACATGAAAAACGGCGGCGGCTTCGTTTCTATCCACGCTGCCGATAACTGCTTTCCCGAATGGAAAGAATACAACCGCATGATCGGTTTGGGTGGATGGGATGGCAGACAAAATCGAGACAACTATCTATACACGGACGCCGATGGCAAAGTAATCCTTGACGATTCCGCTGGACCGGGTGGCGGGCACGGGCCTCAGCGCGAATTCTCGGTCGTGATACGCAATACGACTCATCCGATCACCAAAGGATTGCCCGTCGAGTTCATGCACGCGAAAGACGAACTTTACCACGCGTTGCGCGGACCTGCCGAAAACGTCACCATTCTTGCAACCGCTTTTGCAGACCCATCCCGAAACGGTTCAGGTCGCCATGAGCCAATGTTGATGACCATTGACTACGAAAAAGGTCGCGTTTTCCATTCAACTTTGGGACACGCCGACTACTCCTTCGAATGTGTTGGTTTTCAGACAACCTTCCTTCGAGGCACCGAGTGGGCTGCGACCGGGAAAGTCACAATCCCGATTCCCGAAGACTTTCCAACGCCGGACCAACCCAGCGTTCGCAAGTACACGAAGGAAGCGATCAAGGCTGGGCAGTAAGAAATTGGGCAGTAAAGAATTGGACCAAGCAACCGGGAGCCACCTACTTCCACTGTTCCAATAGTTGATTGGTCGGAATAATTGTCACTCGACGACCATCGGCGACCATCGCTCCAATAATTTCGCCCGAATCTGCACTTAAAATCGGGCATCCGTTCCACAAATCGTGGGCGCCTTCGAAACCTGAAACCGTTAACGTCCCGTCTGGCTGTTCGGCCAACTGGCTGGCGGCAATTGGCTGATGGACGTACAAATCGCCGCTGGCACCAACCGGGCGGCGGACAGCGAGAACTCCGCTGACGTTTTCGGCGGTCACCAGAGTCTGCCAACTCAGTTTTGGCCCGGCGTTGAGCGGCACCAAGACAATTTGAGTCGCCGCGTCGGTATCACTTAAATCGGCAGCCGACTGGCTGAGTTGTTTTCGCAACTCATTGTCGGAGTCCTCACTGGAAAAACCATCAATGGTGACGCCGTCGACCGATTCTTTATCTGGAGAGAACTCGGTAAGTATATCTGACGGAACGAAGATTCCCGTTTTGCCATCTTTGGTTCGAACCGGGATCGCGGACGCTAGGCGAGTTACACTTTTTCGGCCCAGAAAACTCGATCGAGTCGCTTTGAGCACCAACGTGACTGCGCCCTTGAGCTTGACCGTCGGCAGCCGGATCCGATTCGCTTGCTCCAGCCATTTGTCGTCCGATTGCTCATGCAGCGTAAACACTTGGCCAGTTACAACCTCGTTTCCGTCGCTTTCGATCGTCAAAAATGACACGCCGCCGCGAGCGATGCTTTCCAACGATTCGGTATCCAAAGACAATCCGCCTCGCAAACTGAAATCAACATCGACTCCGCTGTTCGCCCAAAATTTCGTTTTGGAAGTCACCAGTTTTTGGTAGGGCTGCTTGATCGAGGCTCGCAGATCGACAAACCGAGCGTCATCCGAAAGTCGCACGTCCAGAATCCTGCCAACTTCGAACCCACGGTAAGCGACTGACGATCCCGGCCGCACGCTGAACTGTTTGTCGGCCCGCAAGACAATCTCGATGCCATCGCCATTCAAGGAGGTCGCGGGCGGCTGAGCGAGCCCATCGAAATCAGCACTGCTCGGCGCGTCGTCCCGGGAGCCATCTGGCTCAACGGCGATATATTTCGGCCCCACTGCCGTCTCAAGGCCCGAAACCCCCGTAAGCGCCAGTTGAGGTCGAACGATCCAGAACCGAGTCCCTTCTTTGAGCAGTCGTGAAGCAGACGCTTCCATTTCTGCCGACACGTCGACTCCCTCGCGATCGCTCAGTCGGATTTCACGTACCGTTCCAACCTTGATGCCTCGGTAGCGCACCGAGTCGCCCTCGTGCAGTCCGTGCCCGTCTGGAAAATGGATCGAAATCCTAGTGCCCGGTATCGGAGTCGACCACCACGCCAACCCGATCGCCAGCAACAACGCCAAGCCGGTCAGAATCCAGAACTTCGATTCCAGCAAACCGCGCTGTCGGGAAACGGTTGCCGTTGGCAATGAGTTCGGCGGCTCCAATGGTGAACTAGAATCCTCAGTCGGTGTCGTCATCGCCGTCCCAGATTAAATGTGGATCAAAAGAGATCGAAGCGAGCATGCTCATCGCGACGCATAGAACAAAAGCAATCACCGCCGGACCAAGATGGAATTCGACCATGTCCCCAAGCTTGACCAGCATCACCAGCAAGGCCAACAGCATAACATCCATCATGCTCCATTTCCCAAGGTGTTCCATCAATCGCAGCGTGAACGCCTTATGCTTGCGATGTAACAGCTCGAAATAACTCAGTTCCAGCAGCAGAACGATTTTCGTCAACGGGAACAGAATGGAAAACAAAAACACGATCGCTCCGACCAGCCAGGATCCATGCTGTAGCAGTTCGATCGTACCCGACAAAATACTTGACTGGTGTGAATGCCCCAGTTGCTCGATGCGGAGAATGGGCAGCAATACCGCAGGCCAAAACAGAAAGAACGCCCCAAGCGCAGCTGCGGCCGTTCGGCTGGCTGACTTGGCTCGATCATTCTCGCCAGCAAACGCACTCCGACACCGCGCGCACGACGCACATTCGTCTGCGGCCAGTTCGGGCACTTCTTGGATAAGCCCGCAACAGTGACATGACTTCAGGAACTTCATACCGTTAGGGTACCGCGATTTGCAAACCCCCAAAAGATGGAAGCGGTGAAAATTCACTATGTGCTGCCGCGACCTCCTAGTCGCTTCCAACCCAAGGACCGACGACGCGACATCAGCCGACTGACTGGGAGGTTTCATCTCGCGTTCCGACTGATGGGAGTTCTCAGTCTCAAACCTCAATCAGATCGCATCCGCCTTCAGCAACTTCGCTACCGGACCGCCGGACGTGCTGAAAGACCACGCAGCTTGTAATAAAAATCTGCCGTGCTAAAACAGGAAACACCATGTCACTTGAAAAAATTCACACCGCCATTCCTCATCGAGCCCCCATGCTGTTGGTCGATGAGATTGTTTCTTTGGACGAAAAGTCTATCGTTTGTCGTAAGGCATTCCGCCCCGAAGAGTATTTTTTTCAAGGTCACTACCCCGATCAGCCACTGGTGCCCGGCGTTATCCTGTGTGAGTGCGTCGTGCAGTCCGGTGCGGTGTTGCTGGCGGATATGATGAAACAGGCCAATTCCAAAGGCGTGCCCGTTTTGACTCGAATGTCAGACGTGAAATTCAAGAACATGGTGAAGCCGGGTGACTCGATCGAGATGCACGTAAAACTGGATGACATCGTTTCGAGCGCTTACTATCTGACTGGCCAAGCAAAGGTGAACGGGAAAACGGCCGCTCGACTTTCGTTCACCTGTACCGTTGCAAACGCTTGATTCATGTGAGCCGCCATTTGCCAAATTTATCGCCAAACTGAGAGGGACTCCGTTGGACTTTCTACAACTGAGTGAAAAAACAATCGTTGTCTTTGGTGTGGCCAACAAGAAAAGCGTTGCATGGCATATTGGCAAAACGTTGGAAGATGTCGGCGCGAAAGTGATCTACGTTGTCCGAAGTCCGCAACGGCTGGAATCGCTCAAGAAGTTAATGGCCAATCGCGAGGTGTACGTTTGCGATGTCGAATTCGAAGATCAGATCGAAGCGGTACGGGATCAGATCGCGACGAAGCACTCAAAAATTGACGGGTTGGTTCATTCCATCGCGTTCGCGGCATACGACGAAACCGGCATCAAGCCTTTTCATGAGACTGGCAAGCAGCAATTCTTACGTACGATCGACATCTCTTGCTTTTCGTTTGTCGCGATTTCAAATGCGTTTAAGGAGCTGCTGTCCAGAGATGCGTCGGTGGTCACGATCTCAATTTCGACAACGACGATGGCCAGCGAGAATTATGGTTTCATGGCTCCGGTCAAAGCGGCATTGGACAGCAGTCTCGCGTTCTTGACGAAAAGTTTCAGCAAGTTTTCCGACATTCGATTTAACGCTGTCGCACCGGGCTTGCTCAAGACATCCGCTTCGGCAGGGATTCCCGGCTATGTGGACGCGTACCTGTATGCCGAACAGGTGATTCCTCGCGGCAGAGCGGTATCGACCCAGGAAGTTGCCGATGCGGCGTGTTTTCTACTCAGCCCTCGTTCATCCGGCATCACGGCTCAACAACTGGTGATCGATGCTGGCATGGCGATCAACTATTTCGACAATTCGATCATCAAGAAAGTGATGGACACCGACTGATTCGGCGCATGAATGAATACGGGCGTTCTGTGACGCGGATGGATGCTAGTCAACTGTCGCGGGCAAGAAAACGGTAAAGGTTGATCCCTGCTCAACGCGACTGTCAAGTTTCAGGAATCCGCCATGCTGTTCGACGATGCTCTGAACCGTCGCCAGTCCAAGCCCCGAGCCTCGCTGGTCCTGCTTGGTGGTGAAGAAAGGTTCAAGAATTTTTTCATGAAGGTCACATGGAATTCCCACGCCCGTGTCTTGCACGGCAAGCGACACGTACGGGCCTGATCGAGCTGCAAGATGGGCGCGAGCGACTTCCTCGCTGATATGTCGATTCGATAGCGAAAGTCGAATGATCCCGCCAGCGGGCATTGCGTCTCTTGAGTTGACGCACAGATTGAGTGACACCTGATAAAGCTGGTTCGGATCGCCGACCACAGTCCACAGCGAAGGTTCGATGTCCAGCTCAGCGGTTACGTCGCGTGGAAACGTTTCAGAAATCAGTGCCCGCATGTCTTCAGCAACTTTTTTCATTTGTATCGGAACGTGTTGTTCGCGTGAACCTTTTGCGAATGCGACGATTTGCTCGACCATTTGACCTCCACGACGAGCGTTGCGCTCCAAGACCTCGAACAGACGCTGGCTTTGAGGATCTGCGTTTGGATTGAGCGTTGACAGCATTTCGGCGGCCATCAGCATCGGTGACAAGAGGTTGTTCAAGTCGTGGGCGATTTTGCCGGCGAACGATCCAATGCTTTCCAAACGATGGGCACGTAACAATCGCGTTTCAATCTGCTTTTGCCGAGTGATGTCTCGGGCGACACAATAGAGCAAGTCGGTCTTCAGGTCGGGAGTTGTGGTCCACGAGAGCCACTTGTAGGTCCCGTCCTTGCACCGGTACCGATTTTTGAACTCAATGGTGATATTGCCTTCTGACAACTTTGCTACTTCAGAAAGAGTTGCAGGCACATCATCAGGATGCACGAACTCAATGAACGGAACGGACAACAATTCAGATGTGCTGTAGCCAAGGATCCGAGTAAACGAAGGATTGACATGCTTGAAATAGCCGTCCGTCCCGGCTACGCTCAGCATGTCTCGTGACATCCGATACAACTGCTGCCGATAATCGCCTTCAGCAAATGATGGCTCGGTGGACTGCACACGCATCTCCTCAACTCCCCCCCTCAGTTCCGACACCAGTCGGGATTGCGACGCTGAAGGTGGGGCCAAATCATAGCTCAAAACGAGAGTCGGCGAGCCCAAGGGACTTGGCAGCTTGTTCACGATCCGAGAAAATTCCAGCTTCGACGCTGTCGAAGTGTTTTACGTAAAGTCAGCATTCAAGGTGCTCTATGAACGCGATCCGTATTGTTCTTGGTATTTCAATCGCCGCATCTTTCGCTTTCACAATTTTTGCCGAACCGGCCGTAATAGGGTCGCAAGACGACACACCAGCGGCCAAACCTGAAAGTGCTGCCGCATCTGGAGCGGTTGCGGCGAAGCAACAGCCTGAACCAGTCGAGTTAACGCTGGCGGATGAACAACTGACGTTTACCGCTCCCGGTAGTTGGGAAAATGTGAAGCCCGGCAACCGAATTCTGGAAGCGGAAATGAAAGTGCCGTCCACGCAGGAAGGCGTCAAAGATGGGCGCATCACGATTATGCGAGCCGGTGGTTCGATCCCGGCCAACATCGCTCGCTGGGAGGGGCAGTTCACGCAAGCCGACGGCGCGATTGAGGCAACCACGAAACAAGAAGAAGTGGCGGGCAAGCAGGTACACTTCGTCGACATCACGGGCACCTTCCAGGATTCGATGGGACGAGGCCCTTTCGCTGGAGGTAAAAAGGTCGCTCGCGAAAACTACCGCATGAGCGCTGCGATCATCGAAACGGGGACCTTTGGGAATTATTTTTTCAAATTCATCGGCCCGAAATCGATCGTTGATCCTCAGGCAGATGCGTTCAAAAAGATGGTCCGCAGTATGAAGTTCAAAGAATGATTGACCTTTGAATTCGATAAAGCGATTGGTGATAACGCGACGCTCAACCAGCCACCAGCCTCAACGAATCATTTTCGATGCTCCCGCAACGCGGCGACGGTCGCGTTAATGTCGTCAGGCGAAGGGGCTTCGATTGTCATCCGCTCCCGAGTGACTGGATGATCGAATTCGATCGATCTGGCATGTAATGCTTGGCGATTGAGAATGACTTCATCGTCGGTCGGCACTCGCGAAAAATCCTTCATTGCCACTTCTGCCCGACCGCTGTACAGCTTGTCACACAGTACCGGGCAACCAACGTGAGCCATGTGAATGCGGATCTGATGCGTGCGTCCGGTTTTTGGCTTGACCAACACCGTGGCAAAGCCCTGAAAGCGTTCCATCACTTCATAGAATGAGACTGCGTTCCGGGACGACGAGTGATTTTCGCGAATTGCTTTCTTTTCGCGTTGGTAGGGATGATCGCCAATCGGTTTATCAATTTGATCACGATCACGATCCGGAGCAGGGGTCACAATGGCTAGGTACTGCTTGTTCACGGTGCGAGCTTCAAACTGCGCGGCCAGAGCCGAATGGGCGTGATCAGTCCGGGCGACAAGGATCACGCCGCTGGTGTCTCGGTCGAGTCGATGGACAATGCCGGGGCGCGTCGGACCTCCGATCGTGCTGAGTGTTTCAAAGTGGTACGCCAGAGCGGAGGTGAGCGTGCCAGCCCAATGTCCTTTGGCTGGATGGACGACCATGTTGGGCGGCTTGTTGATCGCGACAAAGTGTTCGTCTTCGTACAGGATATCCAGAGCGATCGCTTCGGGAATCGGCGCCTCTGGCGTCCGCTGGGGCGGGCAAAAACGAACCGTTTGATCCGCCTTTAATCGCAGCGAAGATTTCGCTTTTTGGTCATCGACCAGCACGGAACCATCGGCGATCGCGCGTTGTAATTTCACTCGACTGAATCCACCAAAGTGCTCAACGAGGAACGAATCAAGCCGCTGGCCATGTTCAGTGGAATCAACGACAACTTGCTGCCAGAGAGGATCGGAAATGTTGTGTTCCTTCAAGAAACTTACTTTTGCGCAAAGACGAAAAATGAGGCACTAGGTTGATAACATAATTCAGACTGATGTTCTGCGTTTGATCGCCTTGGCCAACGGTCAGAGTGCCAGTCAATCTGCCGCCAATTCGGTTGCAAAAATTGAATTTAGACCGATTGTAGGCTTTGGGAACTCGCTCGATAAGTGATTTGATCCGGTTCCTGCTGGCATTCAAGCTTCTGAATGATTATGCTGAAGTCAGGTCTTGGGGTTGGCAGGAACCCTGATGTGCCAAGCAGGAATTGGAATCGGTCGTGTCAAAAAATGAAAAACAAGGCTACTGCGAATCATGCGGAGAGAATACCCGTTTCCAGCTTGTCTCGCCTCAACCGTGGCTGCGCCCGGGATACTGGATCGCATCGCTGCTTGGCATCGGGCCGTGGTACTGCAATCAGTGTCGGGTCCAAAGGTGGAAGGTTCACAGGACTTTGCTGGCTTCGGTAGACGACCAGACCAGTCAGGCATCCTCTGTGTCGGTAGGTAACTTTATCCGAGGAGACGCGAATCTTGTGATGCAGAGTGCTCGATCGAGTCGGTATTCGGAAAAATTTCGTGCTGGTGTTGTGCAGCGAGTGCTTGACGGCAAGCACTCGCTCGGTCAGATTGCAAATGAATTGGAGGTTCCTCAGGCTGACATCCTCGTTTGGATCGCCCAACAATTTGACCGGAAGCAGCATCAGATTGACCAACTCAGTAGCACGATCGCGCGAATGCGTAAACTTACTCCCAATCGGGTGCGAATTGAAGTTCAAAACGATGATCCGGGTCAGGCTAGTCAATCTCGAGAAGCGGGCGACGTGATTGAAGGTCGGGTCAATTGAGTGTTGAGACATGTCATGTTTTGAGTCTAAAATTCGGTTCAGTTCAATTACTTCCAAAAAAACGTCAAGGACTTGCTCAAAGTCAAACAAACACACGGAAAAACGGTGGAACTGAGACCAGTGCTTAGCTAAACTCAGGGAAATGGGATTGAAAATAAGGGGCGTCAATGGGTAAGCAGTTGGCAAGCGGGTATTGCGCTTGGTGCGCTGAGAATACGGATCACGGTCACTATTCCAAGTCTGCTTTGGAAGGGCTCGGTCATTTGTTAATCAGGATGGTCGCGGGTTCCAGTGGCTATGGTCCGTGGTACTGTTCTGGGTGCCGCCGAGTAGCATCAATGATCATGCCCCCAATGGACGAGCGTTCGGGGTCATCGATTGACGACGCGATCATTCATCAAAGGAGTCAGGCCGCTCGCGGCATGGTTTGTGTTTCTCAGGACGATATTCCGCAGGCATCTGATTCCAGACGCCCGCTGGTTCAGGCGGACCAATGTCGCTATTCCAAGGCCCGTCACTCCTCTAGCCGATACTCACAGAAGTATCGATTTGCGGTCGCTCGAAGGATCATTGAAGGGCAAGCTACTTTCAAGCAAATAGGTGCGGAGCTTTCAATTTCAAAGTATGAGATCTGGAGCTGGCTGGTTGAACATTTCCGGGACAATCAACATCAGATCGCCCAGTTGAAGAAACAGATGGGGCTGGTGGAAGGAGTAACCGCAACTGCGACTGCGACTCCCCGCGTTAAGGCCGATGATCAAGTTGTCTCAGTCGACGCAGATGCTGACCGCTCTTGGTTAACAACCGTAGTGGTCGTCGGGCAGCAAGTGGACAATCGTTAAGACGGAAGCGATAATAAAAAAGTTGCCGTGAGGCGGTCTGATACCGCGCCGCACCCGCAAACGGACGGGCATGTTTCTTCTCATCTGCCACCTGACAAAAAGAATTTTTGTTCAGAATCATGATTCTTGAGTTGTTCGATTGAGACCGAAGCGCCAAACTTCCAGTTCTTTTTTTACGCCAGATTGTTTTCAG
>CALFWL010000048.1 GCA_937928215.1 uncultured Pirellulaceae bacterium
TTATCGGTGATGGTGACGTTTGTCAGAGTCGTCGTTCCGCTCGTAACGTACAACGCAGCTCCATCGTAGAAATTATCCGCCATGTTTCCGCTGAACGTGGTGTTGGTGAAACTGTCCGTTCCAGCGGCGTAATATGCTCCTCCCTGATTGTTGGTATTCGAGTTGCCGACAAACAACACCGAGTCGATGGTTGCAGTAGAACCCGATACTGTGTGAATCGCACCGCCGGTGCCGGTGCTCGCAGTATTACCATCAAATGTGCTTCGAGAAATCGTCATCGACGCCAAGTTATAGATCGCTCCTCCGGAATTATTCGATGTCGAGTTTCCGGTGAAGGTGGTATCTGAAACGATCAACACTCCGGAATTATCAATGGCTCCACCGCGCCCACTATTTGTTTGGTTGGAATCGAACGAGGAATGGGTGACCACGAATGTTCCGGCATTTGAGACGGCACCGCCATGGTTTGAGCTGACGGCATTGTCAAAGAAGCGAACGTGATCGGCCGTAACATGTGCTGACGCCGCTATATTGATCGCGGCACCTGCATCCCCAACACTTCCGTCGGTGATGGTCATTTGCTCGAAAGCAACCGTGCCGCTGTGAACCTCGAAGACGCGATCGTTCCTTCCATCAATGATGGTTGTTCCGATTCCCGCACCACGGATCGTCACATCACTTCGAATGTCAAAGTCGCCACTGGAATCGCCTGATCCGGTAGAATAGGTATAGGTCCCGGCCCCAACATCAATCGTCCAGTCGGTACCCGCATCGTTGTTGACCGCGAGAATGGCTTCACGCAATGAAATGAACCCATCCGCACCACGGTCACTCAGTAGCGCTGAGACGCTTGTTGTGGTCCCGTCGACGGTATTATTGGTCGTGCTAACGTTGATCATGTCTACGCCAGCGTAAAGTTCATTGACATCGATGCTGTCGAGTCCACGCGAATAGACGCGAACGTCGTCTAGCTTGCCTTCAAAATCGGATGAGGCTGTTCCGCCAATCAATAGCGGCTGCGTCGAGGTCACCGATCCGATAGCGCTCGTCGTCGAGGTCGCCGAATATCCGTCTACATAAAGCCGAAAGGTATCACCGACCCGCGTCGCAGCAACGTGGTGCCAATTGCCGTCGCTGATAAAGCCATTGACCACACCATGATCGACCATGCTGGTGCCGTCGACCAAGAATTGCAAATCACCATCCGCATTGGCGTAGATCGAGAATCCATCCCCGGTGGAATGTTGCCCAATGATCTGGGTTGCGTCTGACTGCGCGATGTTTGAGTTGTACCAGAATGCGACTGTAAAATCGCCGCTGATGTCGAGCGATGGGTCATCGGGTACTTCGACCCGTGCGTTCCCGCCGGCATCCACGCTGAAATCATAGGAACCCGCGCTGACGGCACTGTCGGTGGAGAACGTTGGCGAGTTAGTCAGCGTGCCATCGTTATCATTCGCCGTTGAATCCTCTGCGGTGCTACCAGTTGATTCTTCTAATTCATAATGAGCTGCAAGGTTGCTGGTGATGTCCAGCGTGCTGTACCAACTGGCTTGCAGTTGCAACGAGAAAACGGTGCTGGCTTCGATGGTACCGGCGAAATATTCGAAATCATAATTTCCACCCAGGTTGGCATGTCCGGTCACGTCATCGCTGGCGGCAACATCGGCTCCGGTCAGTGCCGCAATCGAATCGATGAACTCTTCACCGGACTCAGTTTCTGCCAAGTTACAGCCGTAGAACAGCACATCGGCATCCGACGACAGCCAATGAGTCCATTGCGACAGTTCACTCGCAACGGCAGGCAACGAATTGGAGTCCAACCATTGATTGCCCAGCTGAACGCCGCCGTTGGTGCCGTGCGAAACGATATGGATCGCGTCAAAGGAATGCCTGCTGGTACGCAACGCCTGAGAGATCTGATCGACCCCGCTTTGATTCGCGTCCAGCAACAACACTCGCGTGGAACCGTCAAGACTGGAAATCAGTTGCTCATAGTTTTCGACTGCCGAATCGATCACGATCAATTGGCGAGCCGTATGGTCAGCTGGCGCGAATCCGGATTCCGAATTGAACTGAGCGTCGATCGATGTTAGCTCGTCAGCGACCGAGTAACCGAATGTTTCTGCGTGGAGACCTGCTAGGGAAGCATCGGCGTTGTCTGCCTCAAAGACGAACTCCGCTGGATCGACCAGTTCGGTGACTTCGATTGCGTCGGGCTGCACCACAGCCGTCAGGGGTGACGCATCGTAAAGCACTCGCTGTTCCAGTTCGAACATGCTGAGCCCGGCGATTTCATACGCTGCGCTTTCACTCTCGTCCAGCGAATTCGCGCACTTGCCTCGCGCAAGGAAGGAGTTGATTTTGTCGAAAATTGGCATTTCAGACGCTGTCGCTAAGAACGTTTCAACCGCGCACTGCCATGGACTCGACATTGAGTCGTTCAGAAAAGGGGCAATGCACCGTGTTAAAACGTAGGTCACGCTCGGCG
The DNA here is from genome assembly GCA_937928215.1 of uncultured Pirellulaceae bacterium. Classification (GTDB taxonomy): domain Bacteria; phylum Planctomycetota; class Planctomycetia; order Pirellulales; family Pirellulaceae; genus Mariniblastus. Next base: position 2,492 of record CALFWL010000048.1, read on the forward strand.
TCTGCGCGACCGAAAGTGTCAACGCAGAGATCAAACTCGCGCGTCACAATCCTCACGACCCATTCAACAGCACCACAGCAGCTTTCTGAGTGACGTCTCAAGTTTTACAGATGCTTGCAATTGACGATTGCGACCTTGGTCCGGCCTTGGTTCGAAAATCTGCGGGAAGCCGTGTGAATCGTAAGATACCACCGAACAAGGCGCGAGATCAAAAGTTTATTCGAACGGCGTTGTCTGAAGTTCCACGATGATTGAAGTTCCAAGATGGATCATCCAGATTATGCGGGAACCGGGGAGGTCAGGTATTTGTGGCAAGCGATTGCCGCATTTCGGCCTTCACGGATCGCCCAAACGACCAGACTCTGGCCTCGACGGCAGTCTCCTGCGGTGAAGATGCCCAGCTTGCTCGTTTCGTGATCGTCCTCGTTGGCAAGGATGTTGGATCGCGGATCGGTTTCCAACCCGAACGCCTCAGAAATCACCTGCTCGGGTCCGAGAAAACCTAACGCAAGGAAAACCAACTGAGCGTTGACCACTTCTTCACTTCCCTCAACCGGACTAAACGGGGCGACGCCCGGACGTTCTTTTGACCAGTCGACTTTACCGATCTTCAGCCCGGTCAGGTTCCAGTCAGAATCGCCGACGAACTCGATCGTCTCGGTAGCAAACAGGCGAGGATCTGCTCCAAATTTGGCCTTCGCCTCGGCATGGCCGTAGTCCGTCCGAAAGACCAAAGGCCACTGCGGCCAAGGGTTGCTGCCAGCACGCTGGTCGGGTGGTCGATTGACGATCTCCAGATTGGTGACACTGCGGCAGCCCTGTCGGATGGCCGTTCCAATGCAGTCGGTGCCCGTATCACCACCTCCAATGACGACCACATCTTTGCCGGCCGCATTGATCGGTTCACCGTGTTGCGAGAGCAGAAACGAAGTCGATCCTCGCAGGTAGTCCATTGCAAAATGGATTCCGGTGAGCGAACGCCCGGGGATTTTCAGATCCCGAGGTTTGGTTGCTCCGACACAGATCACGGTCGCATCAAACCGATCTTGAATTTCTTCAGCAGAGAGGTCAACGCCCACGTTCACACCCGTGCGGAATTCGACTCCCTCTTTCGCAAGCAAGTCCAGCCGTCGCTGGACGATGCCTTTGTCAAGCTTCATGTTGGGAATGCCGTACATGAGCAGCCCGCCAATTCGATCATCACGTTCGAACACGGTCACCAGATGTCCAGCTTGGTTCAACTGGTCCGCACAAGCGAGTCCAGCCGGTCCTGAACCGATCACAGCGACTCGTTTTCCGCTCCGCTGCTTCGGCATCCGAGGAACCACCCAGCCGTTCTCAAAGCCTCGGTCGACGATCGTCCGTTCGATACTTTTGATAGTGACGGGGGGCTCGTTGATGCCAAGAACGCATGAACCTTCGCATGGAGCAGGGCAAACGCGTCCCGTGAATTCTGGGAAATTGTTGGTGTGATGGAGCCGTTGCAAGGCTTCCTCCCACTTGCCCTGATACACCAGGTGGTTCCATTCAGGAATCAGATTGTTCACTGGGCAACCGGTCGCCATACGCTGAACGACTTCTCCTGTATGGCAAAACGGAACCCCACAGTCCATGCAACGAGCACCTTGGGAACGAAGTTCTTTCTCGTCATGTTCGACGATAAACTCGTCCCAATCTCCGATTCTCGAATCTGCCGGGCGATTGTCTTCATCGCGTCGGTCGAACTCCATGAACCCTGTAGGTTTTCCCATCGCTAATCTTCCGCTGTTGTGGTTGAGTGGTTGTGGTTTTTCGAACTATCGGAAGCGAACGGCGTCGCGATAATCCAAGGTCGAGCCGGTCAACACGATCCGGCCCTAACGCGATCGCGGCTTCAAGCCGATTGCGGCGCTGTGCCGGTCTGCTGTCTGAGTATCTCGCGATACTTGACCGGGATCACTTTCTTGAAATCGGCTCGGCAACGGTCCCAATCATCCAGAATCTCTTTCGCCTTGCTGGATTCAGTAAGTTCCAGATGCTGAGCAATCAAGTCCTTCAATTCAGACGCGTCGCTCGGATCGCTCATGTCTTCGAGTGCGACCATCTCCATGTTGATGTTACCCAACAACTGATCGTCCGGATCGTAAACGTACGCGATTCCGCCCGACATTCCGGCCGCAAAATTGCGACCCGTCGGGCCCAGAATCACGGCTCGCCCGCCGGTCATGTATTCGCAACCGTGGTCGCCGATGCCTTCAATGACCGCGATCGCTCCGGAATTCCTGACAGCAAATCGCTCTGCAGCGACACCGCTGAAAAACGCTTTTCCGCCTGTCGCACCGTACAGGGCCACGTTGCCGATAATGATGTTATCCTCGGCCTTGAATGGAGACTCTGCGGGCGGGCGAACAATCACCGTTCCGCCAGACAGACCCTTGCCAACATAATCGTTTGCGTCTCCGGTCACTCGAATGGTCACGCCGCCCGCCAGAAACGCGCCGACGCTTTGTCCGGCAGATCCCGTCAGTTCGATGCAAATGGTGTTATCTGGCAAGCCGTCCGCGCCGCAGGCTTTAACCACGTGGTGGCTCAAAATTGCTCCGACGGCCCGATCGGTGTTAACGACCGGTGATTCAATGGTGACTTTTTGCTGATTCTCGATGGAAGGTTTTGCTTGTTCCAGCAGCTTCCAATCGAGCACTTCGTCCAGCGAGTGATCTTGGTCGATTGTGCAGTAAACCTCGACGTCGTCGTGCCAGCCAACTGCCGGAGCCAGCAGTTTTGACAGGTCGATGCCCTTGGCTTTCCAATGGTCAACCGCATCATCGATATCCAACGCGTCGACTCGACCAACCATTTCGTTGATGGTTTTGAATCCAAGTTTGGCCATGATCTCGCGTGCTTCTTCAGCCACCATGAACAAATAATTCACCACATGTTCGGGCTTGCCGGCAAACTTCTTGCGAAGCGTTTCGTCCTGAGTCGCAATGCCAACCGGGCACGTGTTCAAGTGACACTTCCGCATCATGATGCAACCCATCGTGATCAGCGGCGCGGTGGCGAAGCCGTATTCTTCCGCCCCCAACATCGTCGCGATGACGACGTCGCGACCCGTTTTCAATTGACCATCGGTCTGCAATCGGACTCGCGAACGCAGGTCGTTCATGACCAGTGTCTGGTGAGTATCGGCGATTCCCAGTTCCCACGGCATTCCTGCGTGCTTGATACTGGTCAGCGGAGACGCTCCAGTTCCGCCGCCGGTACCCGAAATTAGAATGTTGTCCGCGTGAGCCTTCGCGACTCCGGACGCGATCGTGCCGACACCGACTTCTGAGACCAGCTTGACGCTGATGCGAGCCGTCGGGTTCGCGTTCTTCAAATCGAAAATCAGCTGGGCCAGATCTTCGATCGAATAAATGTCGTGATGCGGCGGCGGACTGATCAAGGTCACGCCAGGAGTCGACCGTCGAGTGTCGGCGATGGTCTGATTCACCTTGTGCCCCGGAAGTTCACCACCTTCGCCCGGCTTGGCTCCTTGAGCCATCTTGATCTGAATTTCATCAGCGTTGGCTAGATAGTATGCCGTGACGCCAAAACGACCGGACGCAACCTGCTTGATCGCAGAACGCCGCAAGTCTCCGTTTTCGTCGGGCTGGAAACGTTTGTAGTCCTCGCCACCTTCACCGGTGTTACTCTTTCCACCCAATCGATTCATGGCAACGGCCAACGTCTCGTGAGCCTCGGCAGAGATCGAACCGTAGCTCATCGCTCCGGTGCAAAAACGCTTGACGATTTCGCTGGCGGGTTCGACTTCTTCGATCGGAACAGGAACGCGCGTTCGAAACTTCAACAGGCCACGCAAGTGACAGTCTCGCGCCGACTGCTTGTTGATCGCCTCGGAGAATCTTTTGTAGGCATCCGGATCGCCCGAACGAGCGGCTGCCTGAATGTCCGCGATATTCAGTGGCGTCCACGCATGTTTCTCGCCACGGTGACGCCAGTGGATCGTACCTGCCGTCTCCAATTCAACGCCATCGTCATTGACGGGATTCTGTTCAGATCCGAATCCAAGCTCGTGACGACGGATCGCCTCGGCGGCCAGCACGTCGAAGCCAACACCTTCGATGCGACTGGCGGTACCCGGAAACGCACTTTTGATGACGGAACTATTGAGCCCAATCGCTTCAAAAATTCGAGCGCCTTTGTAGCTGGCGAGCGTTGAGATACCCATCTTGGCCAGCACCTTCAGCATCCCTTTTGTCACGCCCTTGCGATAAGCGGCAATGCATTTTTCAGCGTCCAGGTCGGAGTCGGGATTGTCCTTGTGATGTTCGATAATCGCTTCGAGACCAAGATACGGATGAATCGCGTCGGCTCCGAATCCGGTCAGCAAGCAATGATGGTGGACCTCGCGAGCCTCGCCCGTTTCAACCACGATGCCGATCCGCGTGCGCAGCTCTTTTTCAATCAGGTGATGATGCACCGCGCTGGTTGCCAGCAACGCACTAAGCGGAACGCGACCTTTACTAATGTTTCGATCCGACAGAATGATGATCGCACGCCCGTCTTTAATGGCGCGCTCGGCCTCTGCGCAAATGTTCTTCATGCGAAGCATAAAGCCGTCTTCACCCAAGCGGCGGTCAAACGTGATATCGATCACTCGTGACTTCCAACCACGATGGTCCATCGCGTGCAATGCGGCCATTTGCTGAAAATCGAGAATTGGATTGTGAACCAGCAAACGGTGACACTGTTCCTCGGTCGTGTCTAGCAGGTTCCCCTCCGGACCCACGTAGCACTCAAGCGACATCACGATCTCTTCGCGAATCGAGTCGATGGGCGGGTTCGTCACCTGAGCAAACAACTGGGTGAAATAATCGTATAGCAGACGAGGCTTATCACTCAGGCAAGCAAGGGCCGCATCATTGCCCATCGATCCGATCGGATCTTTCTGCACCTGAATCAATGGCAGCAGCATGAAGTCCATCGTTTCCGTGCTGTATCCGAACGCTCTCATTCGCGCGATTCGTTCGTCTTTTGAATAGGTCTCGGCCACGGTGCCGGGAGTCAGGTCGTCAAACGTGATACGCTGGTTGGCCAGCCACGAACCGTACGGACGTTTGTCCGCGATAGAAGCTTTCAGCTCCTCATCAGCGATGATCCGGCCCTGTTCGAAATCAACCAAGAACATGCGACCGGGCTGTAGCCGACCTTTCTTGACGACCGTTTTCGGATCAAGATCCAAGACACCGACTTCGCTTGCCATGATCACTCGGTTGTCATCGGTCACGTAGTAGCGGCTCGGACGCAAACCGTTGCGATCGAGCACGGCTCCGATCACACGGCCATCGGTAAACGAAATCGACGCCGGGCCGTCCCATGGCTCTTGCAAGCAAGAATGGTATTCGTAGAACGCTCGTTTGTTTTCCGGCATGGTCGCATGGTTTTGCCACGCTTCCGGGATGGACATCATGACGACTTCTGGCAGGTTGCGGCCGGACATCATCAGCATTTCCATTGCGTTGTCGAACTCTCCCGAGTCGCTGCAATCCTTTTCGATGATCGGCATCAAGCCGCGAATTTTCTCGCCATAGAATTCGCTTTCCATCAAGCCTTGTCGCGCCGTGATCCAGTTGCGATTGCCACGAAGCGTGTTGATTTCGCCATTGTGAGCGATCCAGCGCAGTGGTTGGGCTCGTGACCAAGCTGGCAGAGTGTTCGTCGAGAATCGCGAGTGGACCATGGCCAAGTGGCTGGCGAAATCGTCCTCACGCAAGTCGTCGAAAAACTGAGGGAGTTGAGCCGTGGCAAGCATTCCCTTGTAAACAATGATTCGTGAGGACAACGAACACACATAGAAATGCTCGCCGTCTTCAATGGCGGTGTCGTTGACGACTTCATTGGTTGCCGACTTTCGGGCCAAGTACAATTTCTTTTCGAAATCGTCCTGACTGATCGAGCTGTTGCTGCCAATGAACACCTGTTCGATCACGGGCATTTGGCGTCGAGCGGTTGCTCCGATGTTGGCACGATCAGGATCGATCGGAACTTTCCGCCAGCCAAGCAGATGTTGGTCTTGCCGATTGACTGCCTGAGCCATGGCTTGCCGACATTTTTGCCGCGCCTCCTCCTCTTCGGGCAGAAACACGTTGCCCACCGCGACGAACGGCGCATTGCAGGGAATGCCTTCATCGCGAGCCACTCGCTTGAAGAACTCGGTTGGCATTCCCGCAAGAATTCCTGCACCGTCTCCCGTCTCCGCCTCACATCCGCAAGCGCCACGGTGTTCCATCCTCGCGAGAATCGAAAGCGCATCGGCCACAATCGCACGCGAGGGCTTGCCATCAATTTGCGCGACAAAGCCGACTCCGCAGCTGTCGTGCTCGTACTCGGGCAGGTAAAGACCGTTGGCTGTCGGATCGAAATCTGGGTTGGGTGACTTAGCTACCAATGGAGGTTCCTTGTTTACGTAGAGCAACATTCCCTTGCGACCACCGAATCCGGTGGTCACGAATCGGAGTTTCAGGAACGAAGCCCCTGAAAACGCACCGTTTATAAATAATCGTTGGCAGGCGAAAACGCAAATGGCTGCGACAATTAAGGGCACTGGTGACGCATTAGGGTATCCCTAATGGCCGGCACCAGTGATGTTTTTTTAGCACGCCCGACCGGGAGACTCAAATGTTGGCCGATAATCCACACAACTTTCCTAATGTGATACGGCGCACCGGGTGAACGTGACCTACGATTCAATTGGCATGGCGAGCCCCACGGCCGTCCACGCTTTTCATAAATCGGCTGCCAAATCTGGCTTGCTATCGTCGATTGCAGGCTTTTCGGCAGTGCGTTCCTCCTCGCTGGTTCGACCCAATATGGTTTCGAATGAATCGGGCAGGTCCGCTACTTATCCATCACGTCACGGTCAAAAAATGTAAAGGCTCGCCGCCATGCTTTCGATCTGGAATCAACTCTTTTCCGACCGCTTCGACTCGCGTTCATCTCGATTTGCCGCTCGACCGAAGAGTTCGACGCTCGCGTTCACCACCTTGGAAGACAGAAGTCTGCTGGCCAGCATCGCGTTTGATGCCGGGGCAGGGCAGGTCACGATCTACGGTTCCTCTGGGAATGATTCGGCCTATATCAACGATGCCGGCGGTGGAATGATCAGCGTTGCGGTGACCGGGGCGTCGACGCAACAGTTTCATGCTGCGGACATCAATCGTGTGACATTCTATGCAGGTGACGGCGACGACTATTTCGAGAACAACACTTCGGTCAGCAGCTTCTTCGGTGCTCATGCGGGAAACGATACATTTCGAGGCGGTTCGGGCAATGACATCGCTTATGGTGGCCCAGGCATGGACGACCTGTGGGGCAACGGCGGCGCAGATGTGCTCCACGGTGGCGACGATGTTGATGTCGTTCGTGGAGGCGACGGCGATGACGATTTGCATGGCAACCACGGCGACGACTTCATCTACGGAGACGATGGCAATGACGTTCTGTGGGGCGAATGGGGCGACGATAAGATTTATGGAGGCGACGGAGACGATACGGTTTCCGCGTTTTCGGGCGACGATGTGATCTATGGTGAAGGAGGGGACGATCTGGTCTACGGTCAGCATGGCGTCGACACGATTTACGGTGGCATTGGGAATGACCGACTTCGTGGCAACCCGGGCAATGACATCATTTATGGTGAATCAGGTGACGACTATCTGCTGGGGGATCAAGGTGACGATCACTTGATCGGTGGCGAAGACGACGATGTTCTGATTTCGTGGACCGGCAACGACACGTTGGAGGGAAATGGCGGCAGCGATTCGATCTTCGCGGGTGAAGGTGATGACACCGTCGATGGCGGATCTGGAAACGACTTGATCGGAGGAGACGCCGGGAACGATATTTTGCGTGGCGGCCCCGGAAACGACGCCGTCTACGGCCAGGGCGGCAACGATTTCGTCTACGGAGGCACAGGAGTGGACACAGTGGTCGGCAACGACGGAGATGACTCGTTGTTTGGCGGTGACTATGCCTCAAATGATACGCTGGTTGGGAACGCGGGGAAGGATCGATTCCTCGTGCAGGCGAACAATAACTCGAACAACACCAACCGAGATTCGATCAGTGATGCAGCGGCAGAAGACGCAATCCTGAAGTTCATCAATCACGACAGCAATTGGACGGACAAGGAAATCGAGATCATGGATCAGGGTTTCCAGCAGTTGTTCGACGTGACTGGCAATACGCGATTGCTGAAGGATTCGCTCCCCTCAGGTGATTTGAGGTTCTTCAAGTACACGGTGAACTCTCTTGGTGGATCGGCCGGCATCAACACGTTGCAGTTTTCATCGCGGACCGAAACCGTCAACGGGCAAACCACTACGACTTATACCTATGATCGCGAGATTCGGATCGCTGATTGGGATGAGAACAGCACCTTCTTCAATGACCAATTCCGCTCAGTCGTGTTGCATGAACTGGCCCATAACTGGGACAGTGACGACGAAATGACAATCGGAGCCGGACGGAATAATCTGTGGGACCAATGGCTCGGCGCATCGGGGTGGTCTGAGTCCAGTCCCGGCAACTGGAACTACTCGGCTCCGTCGGCCGCGTTCGCCGAATCCTACGGCCAGACGAATCCGTATGAAGACTTCGGCACGGTGTGGGAACTTTACTTCTCCGGCGATGCGGATTCGGTTAGCAACAGCACGTTACAGTCAAAACTGGACATGCTCGACACGCTGTTTGCCGCTTTGTAACGGAGCGATGGTCGCGCCGGACCAGTGGCGGATGTTCGACTACGGCCAAGACGGCAGTCGTTTGCCATCTTTCCTAACTGCGCGAACGAGCGGCCGCCTCTTTCCACATGCGATTGATCTGACGTTGATAGCGACGACGGATCTTTCCGTTGCTTTCATCCAAACGCTCTCGCAACGATTCTTTCAGTCGCTGTACTTCCGGATGTTTTTCAGTCTTCCCTGATTCCAAACTCGCATCAATTTTCTTTTGAAACTCAGACTCGATTCGCTCCGCAGCGGAACGCAGCTGTTTTTCACGAGCCGCCTCCAATGCCGAAATCTTTTCACGCAACGTTTGCTTTTTCGATTGATCAGTTGAGGCTGCTCGACCAGAGTCTTTTGAAGACTCTTTGCCGGACGAATCAGCGAGCCCGTTTTCGACGACCGAACGTTTATTGTCGACTGCGGCGGGCGCGTCCTTTGTTGCCTCTGTGAGTTGATCTGCCTTCAAATCCAACTGGATGGTGTCAGATCCAGAATCAGATTGGACCGTTTCAGACCTAGAGGTAGCGGCAGCGGCCAGAGTAGCGGCAGCATCTTGAGCGTTACTAGCGGCCACGGTCGCTGCTTTCTTTTCCGCATCAAGCGGTGCTTGCCTGCTCTCGGCTTGAGCTTTCATTCGCTCCATCGCACGCTTGGATTTGGCGAGCGCGGTCTGCAATTGAGCCATCTTTTTCTGATTGGAGGCGGCCTGCCGAGCAATCGCGTGAGCTTTTTCCTCGGCTTCCTTGGCACGCAGTTGGGCTTCCAGAATTTGCTGTTTCAATTGATTAACATCGTCGGCAACGGATCCGTCGGTGGCACTTGTGTTCGTGTCTTCGACCTCGGTTGTGTTGCTCGACCGCACACCAGTGTCAGCAACTTCTTCCGCGAGTGCCGGAACGTTGGTCAAGTCTGCCAACCCCTCTTCAGTGATTGCCCCGGGTTCAGGCGTCACAACCTCCATGCCCTCGCCCTCGATCACGACGCTGGGGACAGTCAGGGCTTGGTTCGGCATCGATGGCGCGACGGCGAGGCTATCATCGGCGTATGCGTGTTCAACGGGCGGTGCGACGACTCCACGATCGGTCGGATAGTAGCCCTGAAAGGACGGCCCCGGGTACTCAATCGGATAAGCAGGATCGTAGCCTTCGGGAATCGCCTGCGAACCGAGCACCGATCCCGCGGACCCCGCTTCGAAAACTGGAGGCATCGTTACTTCGCTGGAAAGCGTTGGCTGGATCTCCTGAACGCCTTCAACGATTGGGTAAGCGACTCCATTGGAAAAATCCCCGCTGAACATGGGACGCGTTTGGTCCAATGGGGGGAAATCGACGTGTTGTTGGATCGTCGCAGGGAACGTTTGCTGGACCGGCAACGGCTCGGGCTGAGCGTAAAAAATTGGGACCGGCACCTGCGTGTAACCGAACGAATCGACCTGCTGGTATCGAGTGTCATACTGGAACAGCTGAGCAGGCGCGCTGGCGGGCAGAAACAAGATCGTTGCAAGACTGGACAGGGTCGCGCGAGTAAGAACGGTCGAAGTTGAACGATTGAAAATTGAGCGCATGCGTCTAACCTGAAGAAGGATCAGCGAGGAACCGGCGGAGCGACCCTGAAATGATTGGTGCAAGAATCGATCCGCCCTGCCCCCGATTTTACCACGACGGCTGGCATTTCGAGCTACCCAAAATACAGAATCAAGGCCGGAATCGAGTCGGATTTGCCGGGTGTGACGGACTTTATGAACGATCGCGACCGTTCGTCATGCCGGAAGGACCAATCGCGGTGGCGAAGGCCGTTGCGTAGCGTTTGCAGTGAGAAATGCTGATCATCATGTCTGAAATACCTCGATCATCGCAGATCGTTTTGGCGACTCCGCCCAGCTGGACCAGCGGCTTGCCTCCCATCTGATTGACGACCTCGATGTCGGTCCACTGAATCCCTTTGGCCCAGCCGGTGCCCATCGCTTTGAGGATCGCCTCTTTGGCCGCCCAGCGTCCCGCAAAATGCTGGACCGCCGCCTTGCGTTGAGAGCAATAGGCGATCTCGCCAACGGTGTAGACACGAGTGATGAACGTGTCGTCATGTTTGTCGATCATGTTCGCGATGCGATCGCATTCGACGATGTCTGTTCCGATTCCAACGACGTTATTCATGAGTTCGATTATCGCCGGAATTGATCGGAAAGCTATCCCATTCGAGCCACGGCTTCGATTAAGCGGCTGGACGTGACATCATATCCCGCAAGCTTTTTTGGCTCGGGCAAGAACCTCAGCCGCTTTCCGGCGAGCTTTCGCGGCACCATCTGAGAGAATCTGGTGGACTCGGTCGGGGTTTTGCTCCAACTGTTCACGACGTTGCCGAGCCGGTTCGAAGTACGACTCGGCAGCGTCAGCGAGAGCTTTTTTGACTTCGCCGTAACCGAATCCGCCCGCTCGATACTTGTCCGCCATTTCAGCAACCTGCGAGTCCGAACCAAACAGCTTGAACAACTGAAACAGATGATCGGTTTCCGGGTCTTTCGAGTCTTCCATTGGGCGACTGTCGGTCGCGATTCGCATGATCTTTTTTCGCATCGGTTTGACGGGTTCGAAGATCTCGATGAAGTTGCCGTAGCTCTTTGACATTTTTTCGCCATCGGTCCCCGGCACTTTCGCGCTGGTGTCCAGCACCTTGGCCTTGGGCAGCACGAACACTTCGCCATAGGTGTGATTGAATGCCTGAGCGATATCGCGGCAAACTTCGACGTGTTGAATCTGGTCTTCGCCAACGGGCACAACCGTCGAATCGTAGGCCAAGATGTCGGCGGCCTGGAGGACCGGATAGGCAAACAGACCACTGACGACCGGTAAGCCTTTCGCGATTTTGTCTTTGTAGGAAACGCAACGTTCCAGTAAGCCCATGGGCGTGCCAGAGAGCAAGATCCAGTTCAGTTCTGAAATCTCGGGCACGTCAGACTGAATGAACAAGGTCGCTTGTTCCGGATCGAGCCCCAAGGCCAGTAGATCCATCGCGGCGTCAAAACTGTTCTGACGGAGCTGATCGGCGTCTCGGATAGTGGTCAGAGCGTGCAGGTTTGCGATGAAGAAAAACGATTGCTCCGCTCCCTGCAATTCGATGTACTGGGAAACGGCTCCAAAATAATTGCCCCAGTGAGGACGACCGGTCGGCTGAATTCCTGACAGAACTTTCATGGAGATCAATGACGTTTGAAGGGGAAGTTGGTTAATGTTTCCACGCGGCGGCTGTTTCCAGGCTCTGGTCGTTTCCACGCTCTGGCAAGCGTAGCTACTTTGACGCTGGCTGGTCTCCACGACTTGCAGAGCTTCAAAGTGGCGCTGGCCAGCAAAGTAGCGCGGGGGCACGTGCCCGCAATTTCGTCTGAGTTGCCTTCCATGTAAAGCCGATCAGGTGAAAAACGCGAACGACGAGCAAAGCGAACGACGAGCGATCAAGCGTCTCGTTTTGCCATCGCGCACGACGAACCGGCGCATGCTAAAGGGCCACTCGTACAAGGTGGCCCGTGATTGATCTGGCTATCGCAACGCGGCTGTACCCTTAAAGAATACCGCCGTGGGTGCGTGTGGGCGTCATATGGCTGGGCTGATCCAAGAACCAGAATCGTTGCCATTCTTCTCGCAAAGCTCGCAAATCTTCCGAAGTGTTGATCAGCTGACTGGCTCGAATGGCCGGGTCTGCGTCGTAGATAGGGATAAAGCAGCCGACGTTCCCGCTGACAAACAGGGCCAGCACAATGGCGACCATGAAACGGGCTCGATTTCGTACATTTGGGCGGTTGAAGTTGAACACGGAAGCAATCCTTGCTGGTGTTACCAAAGTTTCGACAGGGGGATTCGACTCGGCAATCCATGCGTGAAATCCGAGACACGCTTATCATCGGCCCGACCCGTGCGTCAGGTTTAATCCGAAACCATGAAATAATCGGAAAAGTTTGACAACAGGGTAAAAGGGTACAGTTTACGGGGTTCAGGCTTGCGACCGTGTGCATGAGCAACAGAGGCTTGGCTGCACACCTTTCGAACTCAAAGAAAACGAACTCAAAGAAAAACCCGCGTTCAAGGAAACCTCGAACGCGGGCGTAATCGTAAATGAAGTTTGATAGCATGATGCCATCGCTTCCCTACGAAAGGTGGTTGCCGCGGAAACCCGCCGGCGACCGCTCAGGCATTACCACCTACTCGGCTGATAAAGACATAAATCACAAAAACACCTCCTTTCGTACAAACAAGCTCTCAAGCGTCGAGCCGTAAGAAGGACGCCGTCTGAGCCGGAAAACCATCGCACTGCGTTCGTGCGATCCGATTAATCAAGTCTGACAACAGACCGATCTTCTGGCAATCGTGATCCGCGAAAAATTAACGCAAATTACCTTCTGCCGGCCCTAGAGGACGAAAAATCCGGCCGAAGGTTCACTCAAGTTTCCTGTCTTTTCCCTTGAAAATGCTGCGAAATGTGCCGATTACGACCATTGCGAGAAGGCCGTACAGTTGATACGATCTCGGCTTTCAGTGTGAAAAGTGCTGTCTCTGACAAACTCCAATCGCTGTTTTGAGGTATCCGAATCCCTGCTGGGATATTGAGTGCCACGGAACGTTGCGGTTTCAAAAAACAGTCTTTTCATGAACTAAACACAGTCCCTGTCGCGAAATCGTCGCGCAACCCACGAAGTGCCCCTCAGTGCCCGGCTATTGGCGTCAGCGTACCTCCGCACTTGCACTCGTTAAGTAAATTCATGGTAAATCGTAACCTCATTCATTCACTCCACGACGACACAATCGATCAGCAGTTGGGAGATTTGTTCTCAACCACGGCTGCGGAAGACCTTGAGAGTCTTGACCTTACCGACCTGTACTACCCCGATGATGGGTCTCCGGATCAAAAGTATGAACTGAACGAAATCGTTGAGGGAACGATCGTTCGCGTTGATTCCGACCATGTCGTCATCGATGTCGGTTTCAAGAGTGAAGGCACGGTTTCGCGAAGTGAATGGGACGATGCCGTCGACGAGCCCGAAGTGGGGCAGACCGTCAAGGTGCTGATCGAAGATCTTGAAAACGAGATGGGCCGAGCCGACGATCCGTCCGGCTTGATCGCGATCAGCAAGCGAAAAGCCGATCACATCATCCATTGGATGGACGTGATTTCCAAAGTGGCCGAAGGCGATATCGTCACCGGTACTTGTACTCGAAAAATCAAGGGTGGCCTGTTGGTCGACATTGGCGTGCCCGTCTTCCTGCCTGCCAGCCAGGTGGATATCCGCCGCCCAGGAGATATCGGCGATTACATCGGTCGAGTCGTTCAGTGCGAGGTGTTGAAAATTGACGACCAGCGTCGCAATATCGTCGTCAGCCGTCGCTCGCTGATCGAAAAAGAACGTACTTATGCCCAGCAAAAACTGATGGCCGAACTGGAAACCGGTCAGGTTCGCAAGGGTGTGGTCAAAAACATCGCGGACTTCGGTGCCTTCGTCGATCTCGGTGGCATCGACGGTCTGTTGCACATCACCGACATGTCTCATACCCGAATTTCTCACCCATCACAAATGGTGTCGATGGATCAGGACTTGGACGTGATGGTGCTGAACATCGATCGCGAGAAAGTCAAAATCGCTCTTGGGCTCAAGCAACTGCTGCCTAACCCTTGGGACGATGTCGAAGAGAAATACCCAATCGGCACGGTTCAAAAAGGTGAAGTCGTTAACGTGATGAACTACGGTGCCTTTGTGAAACTTGAGCCGGGAATCGAAGGTCTGGTCCACATCAGCGAGATGTCGTGGGTCAAGCGAGTTAACCACCCAAGCGAACTGGTCAACATTGGCGACGAGATCAACGTCAGCGTGCTTGGCATCGACAAGTCGGGCGAGCAAATGTCGCTGGGCATGAAGCAGACTCAGAAGAACCCATGGGACGAAGTCGAAGAGAAGTACCCAACCGGCAAAGAGATCGCCGGAAAGGTTCGCAACCTGACCAACTACGGTGCATTCATCGAACTGGAAGAAGGCATCGACGGGCTGTTGCACGTCTCGGACATGTCTTGGACTCGTAAGATCAGCCATCCGAATGAAGTGCTTGAAAAAGGTCAGGAACTTCAATGCAAGATCCTTTCTGTCGACACCGACCGTCGCCGGATCGCGCTTGGTCTGAAGCAACTGGGCGACGATCCATGGTCGACCGACATTCCAGATCGCTACCAGACGGGCCAAGTCATCAAAGGAAAGGTCACCAAGATCACGAACTTTGGTGTCTTCGTCGGACTCGAAGATGGCTTGGAAGGCCTGCTGCACATCTCGGAATTGTCGGATGACAAAATCGAGAACCCGGAAGATCTGGTCAAGGTTGGCGAAGAGATGGAGGTCAAGGTTTTGCGAGTCGATACCGACGAGCGGAAGATTGGTCTTTCTCGGCGTCGCGTCGACTGGAGTGCCGAGCAGGAAGCTGCTGAGAACAAAAAGAATGGCGACGACGGACCTGTTTCTGCTTCGGGCGGTCGACAGATTGCTGACTCTGATCTGAAAGGCGGATTGGGCGGCGGCGGATTACTGATTGAAACGCCAAAGGAAGCCCCCGCAGCAGAAGCGAAAACCGCCGAGCCCGAAGCCGCTGAAGAAGCGAAAGCAGAACCTGAGTCATCGGGTGAAGCCGCCGCTGATGGCGACTCGGATTCGTAAGCGTTCAGCTCGGATTCCGGGACGCTTCCTTTGGATTTCCAAGTGGCCTGATTGGCGGTGTGACCGGCACTGCCATCGGAGCCGGCAAGGTTTGACACTGGGTTCCGCCGAACTTGGACGGGTAATCAGCTGGCCACACCTACAGTTGACTGTGGCGGATCTGGGGTTGAAGATCCGTCCCAAGCTGACAGTCCGTATGCACCGCTAAAGTCGTTTAACTAATCTGATTGACGACGGTCTTCGACTCAATGAGACGACTTACCCCGTTGCTGCGAATGCGAAAAATTCGTGGGTCTATGGAGCAAGCTCGATCAGCGATCGTCTCCATCGTGCCTCTCTGCAAACGCTTGTCGGTGGGAATTTCAAGTCCAGCACGCGTAGGGTCAAAAAAGTCAGCCGACTGATTGAACTAGAAAAACTTGATAAAATGACCGACTTGCGAGGCCAGTTTTGGATCGAGATTGACTTGCGAAGGCTTGCCCAGTTTGACATTGGGTGGCAAAAGTGAGTTCGACTCTTCGCTCGGCGCAGCACCGAACGTCGTTGCTCTTTGACAACCTATCCAAG
>CALFWL010000049.1 GCA_937928215.1 uncultured Pirellulaceae bacterium
GGGCGTTGAAAACCTGAATTGGCCATCGCTCGTTCGCAGCGATGGATACTTTCACGAACGGCGGCTTCTGGCAGTCCGACCAGAATCGTTTTTGGCGCGCTTCGGATGGAAACGTCGACCTCAACTTCAACCGGCATCGCCTTGATGCCTAGCAACGAGAACGTATGCAGCCGAGCCAGTCGCCCTCCTACATGCGGAGATTCGCCATCGAGCGGATCGTTCTGCAAACTCATGGCGATCCAATCATTGATACATTTCTGAAAGTTCTTCGACGATTCTGGCCATCGATTTTCTCGCCGAAGCGGGTGAAAGAATTTCGGCGTTGGCGCCCATGCTTAACACCCGAGGAATAATTTCCAGATCGTGAGCCGCTTCGACCGTCAATTCAATTTGACCATCAGCGCGTTTTTTGATTTTCTGATCGGGATGCCACGGATCCTCGGAGACCCAGCGAGCTGCCGCGGCTGAAATCCGAATCTTGAAGCGTTGGGTTTTGCTACGCACAAACATGCCTAGCGAACTGCCAACGAATGCATCGATGTCGAGGCCATCGGGGATTTTGAACCACGCGTCTTGAAGTTTCGCCGATTCAAAACGATCCAGCTTGAAGGATCGGGTGCGAGTTTCGGGATTTTCGTCTTCGCAAGCCGCCGCGATCACGTACAGGCTCGATTGAAACAGCACCAACGTGTAGGGCTCAATTTTACGAACCTTGGGAGGCTTTCCGATACTGACGTACTTCGCTTCGATGATGCGGTGTTCGAGGATGCCCCGGTTAAGCGTTTTGATGATTCCGTGTTGTTTTTCGTAAGACTTGGCTGGGACACCCAGCACTCGGAGCGTTTTGCGAAACTTTTCGTAGTGAGAAAAAACGGAGTCGGGTATCTCCTCCTGAATTTTCTTCCAGAACGATTCGATACCCATCCAAAACGGCGTGCCCGCCAGCGGGTGCATCAGTTCTCTGCCCACCGATAGCGCGATCAGTTCGGACGCTGAGAAGCTGATCTTAGTGGCTGTTTTGGCAAGCGGCCCCAGTTTCCAGACCTTCCCACGTTGGGTCTCGTGGCAGCCGACATCGATTCCTGCGGCCTGCAGGGCGTCAAGGTCACGCTTGATGGTTCGCTGGTGGATCGAGGTGAGGCCCAGTTCGTCACAGATGTCGTCCGAGAGTTCGCCGATCGTTTTGCCGAACCGAACTCGTTCTAGGATTTGAAGAATCTTGTGCTGGCGAATAAGTTGTTCGTTTCGAGCCATGATCGATCGAAAGAGCGCGGGGGTGACTTGTGGGACACATCAGGGGTTGTTTGCCGGAATGTTCCAGCTCCTGCGGATCATTATTACCAATGTGGCCAGCTACGCCAGTCGCTTGTTTGGCGATTGTGCCGCTGGTGCTGGCCTGCGATGAGTCTTAACGCAGCATTTGCGTCCGGTCGTGAATGGTTCAACAATTCATACAATGTATTGGTGAAGGTCCATCACTTACGTCCCCTCGATTTCCATTGAGTTTAACCATGTCAAAATCTCGTCGCGCTGTTATTTGCTTGAGTGGCGGTATGGACTCCACCTCGCTGCTGATGCGATTGCTGGCGGAGGATCGAAAGGTTTATGGAATCAGTTTCGATTACGGACAAAAGCATCGCGTCGAACTCGATCGCCTGAAATCAAATCTGACCTATCTGAGACAGAATGATATTCAGTTCGACTGGCAACTGATGGATTTGTCAGGGCTCGGTAACCTGTTGCATTCTGCATTAACGGATTCTAACTGGGCTGTGCCGACAGGCCACTACGAGCACGAGAACATGAAGCAGACGGTTGTCCCGAATCGTAATGCGATTTTCGCATCGATCAGTTACAGCTACGCGCTCTCGCTGGCGATTCGAAACAATACGGAGATCGATTTCTGCCTTGGAGTACACAGCGGTGACCACGCGATCTATCCGGATTGCCGACCAGAATTCTACGAGTCCATCTTCCACGCTTTTAAAATTGGCAACTGGGATTCTGACAAAGTACACTTGCACCTGCCCTATTTGAACGGCGATAAGTTGTCGATCTTGAAAGAAGCGGCGGTCGCGATCGAGAAACTGGGGCTCGATTTCGACACCGTGTTTGCGAATACCATTACGAGCTATCAACCGGACAAGCAGGGGCGATCCCATGGGCTGACGGGTTCGGATGTCGAGAGAGTGCTCGCCTTCCATAAGTTTGGTCGTCGCGATCCCATCGAGTACGTGAAGCCGTGGGATGACGTCGTCGCCGAAGCGTTGAGACTGGAACGACAGTTCCTTGAGGATACATCGTATTCGCGCCGAACCGAGTAACCGGGGCATCAGCCGTTACAATTGGAATCGAGCCGATCTGAACACGTCGCGATGGACTGACCAATCCCTCGCTTCAGAGATCACGGCGACTAAGCTGAGAATGGTCACATCGTCCGCTCCGCTTGATGCAAAATGAATGAGTCTCCTGAAAACTCTCGCCTTGCTTGGTTGAACCACCCTCGCATCGTGACGCTTTTGTTTTTGGTTCTGATCACAGGCGTTGCCGCGACGGGCTATCGCACCTACCGTCAGTACTCGATGCCATCCGGTGAATTCGACTGGATGAATCGAGGCCATAGTGATTTCCACAACGGTGCTTACTTTCCGTCGCTCGCGTTTCGAGAGGGAGTGAATCCATACTCGTCCGCAGCAGTTGACCGATACCTGTTGACTCGATCGTCCCCGATCTATTCACCGGTCGTTTTTATTTGGCATTTGCCCTTTTCGTACATGGGGCTGTACGAGGCCGACATCGCATTTTTTGTTTTCAATACCGCGATGATCGGTTTGTTGGCGTGGATGGGGATTCGCATGTCCGGCCACCGCGTTCGCTGGGGCATCTGGCTGATGCTGTCCGCGATTCTGGTCTACAGTCGTCCGGGGCATGTGACACTATTTACTGGATACTTCACGGCGGAATTGGTGATCGGTACGGTCATTGCGTTGCATTTTGCTTCAACGCGACCTTTCGCTTCCGGATGTGGAATGTTGTTGGCGTCTGGAAAGCCAACTTACATCCTGCCATTGATTGTGTTGATGGTTTGTCGACGAAATTATCGAGCCGTTATCGCGGGATTGGTCCTGTGCACCATCGGCGGGCTGGTTGGATTGGGATGGTTGGTATCGTTTGCCAGCCCGGCGGAAGTCGTTGCGGGAATCAACGAAGGCCGAATGGCGCTGCACGACGATCCGACCGAGGATCCGATCAATACATGGACTCGTCTGGACAGCGTTGGGACGATTTCAAAAGTGGTCGGTTGGAAGCCAAACGATGGGGGCTACCTATCGTCGATGATGTTCATGCTGGCTATTCCGGGTTGGGTGATCTTCAAGGTTGCGGCCAACGAGCGAAATCGCGGCGCCACTGGGCTGACGGCGATGATCGTTTGCCTGACGATCTTAGTTTCGATCTATCATCATTCGTACGACAGCCTCTTGATCGCAGTGCCATGGATCGGCCTGACATTTTTCAGATCCATCGATCAACACGAGTTGCCTGACTGGGCCCGAACCGTGACCGCTGTCCTGTTAGCGGTTCCGTTGGCGAACTACCTGTCCACACGAGTTTTTCAACAGAAGATGGGACTCGATCCGCAGGGGCCAGTCTGGGAAATTCTTACATCGGCCAATGGAGTATGTTTGCTGCTGGCCTTGGTCGTCCTTGTATGGAACGCGTGGAGACTGCCCAAGGTCAACGTCAGTGTTTGAGTTGAAAATCGAAGAGTTCTTGGTTGACGTTACCAATCAAACTCGATTGAGAAACCGTAAACTCGGACGACCCTCAAAAAAACTCACGCAAAGGCGCGAAGGCGCAGAGTCAAGAAATCTGCGACCGTTGCGCCTCCGCGTGAGGCGGCGTTCATCGAGTGCTGCCGTGTCTTATTGTATTTTCAAGAGCGCGGTTTTCGTATGTTTCGTTTCTTTCGCGGTTGTAAAAAATCACTTCCGAGTGAGCTTGATGGATGGTGGGTTGTCAACCACGAAAGACTCGAAATGAACGAAAGTCGGAATCAGTTTGGACGGCGTTTCAGAGAGTTCTTGGTTGACGTTACCAATCAAACTCGATTGAGAAACTGTAATCTCGGTCAACCCTCAAAAAAACTCACGCAAAGACGCGAAGGCGCAGAGCCAAGAAATCTGCGACTGTTGCGCCTCCGCGTGAGGCGGCGTTCATCGAGTGCTGCCGTGTCTTATTGTATTTTCAAGAGCGCGGTTTTCGTATGTTTCGTTTCTTTCGCGGTTGTAAAAATCACTTCCGAGTGAGCTTGATGGATGGTGGGTTGTCAACCACGAAAGACTCGAAATGAACGAAAGTCGGAATCAGTTTGGACGGCGTTTCAGAGAGTTCTCGGTTGACGTTACCAATCAAACTCGATTGAGAAACTGTAAACTCGGACGACCCTCAATACTCATGCAAAGACGCGAAGGCGCAGAGCCAAGAAATCGGTAACCGTTGCGCCTCCGCGTGAGGCGGCGTTCGTCGAGTGCTGCTGGAAATCGAGAGATTCAGGATTTTACGGGCGTCTTCATTGAAGACGAATGTTGATTCGCAAGGCGGCGATTCAACCGTTTCTGAACCCACTGAGAAACTGGCCTGCTGTCCACCTCGCAAGCAACCACCGGGAACTCAACCCGAGACCGTTCCCTTGGCATTCAGTTCATCTTGGAGCACCGTTTCCATCGCTTCTTCTGCGATGGTGATCGTTTCGTTCACGTTCAGATTGCCACGTAGGATATATGAAGAGTTGACGATATACATGCCGTCAACCGACGACTTCATGGGAGGGAGTAATTGGCTGTAGTTAAGCGTCGGGATCGCCATGACGCTGCGAACTCGCGAGATCTTGAAGTCAACGACATCGCTGCGATGGAAGTCAGGATGCATTCGATCCAGCGCCGACAGAAAGTCTTCCTGAATATCGTCGTCTGATCTGTCGAACAGTTCATGTTCGGCAGGCACGTATTTCGGCAGATAAACCAGCGAGTGCCCGTTCACTTCTTCGCGATCCACGATGCAAGTCATCTCGATCACGGCGGTCATCGGCACCCACGTGTCGGTAATGTTCGTCACGTAGTACGGCGAAAGCGGCTTCTTCAACAACGCGGAAGCGCAAACGATTCCGAGATAGTCGACTTTGTCAAACCGGGCTTTTTCGTCCTCGCTCAAGTCCGTGCAGACCTTGCTGAGAATGGAATTCGGAGTCGTCATGATGACTCGATCAAACTGCTGCTCAGATCCATCTGCCATTCGAATCAGAAACTGGTCGTCGGCTTGTTTTCTGATGTTCTCGATTGGAGCCCCCACCTGCACCGAGACACCGAGTTCTTCCAATACCTGTTCCAGCCGTTCGATGATTCGTCGATACCCACCGCTTACGTACCCGAACATTTCTTTTTTCAGACCAGTTCGGCGAGCTTTATACATTCGGCTGATGTGAGCCCAGATGAATGAGGCGGCGGTCTTTTTGTAGCTTTCGCCCAACTTGGCATTGAGCAACGGTTTCCAGATTTTCTCGAACGTACCTTTGCCGGACCAACGTCGGAGCCAGTCGGCAACAGGGATCTTTTCCAAGCGACGCCAGTTCTTGATTTTTGAAGCGTAGAAGATCGTTCCACCCAGACGAAGCTTTTCGATCAGCGTCAGCGGCGGAAATTTTAAGAACTCGGC
This sequence comes from uncultured Pirellulaceae bacterium, assembly GCA_937928215.1. Classification (GTDB taxonomy): domain Bacteria; phylum Planctomycetota; class Planctomycetia; order Pirellulales; family Pirellulaceae; genus Mariniblastus. Next base: position 5,713 of record CALFWL010000049.1, read on the forward strand.
CGTGTCGGACATCGAGTAGAGCGTACCGTTAGTGTAGAAACCAGTTTTGGTCTCAACCCAATTCAATTCGTCAGAAAGTCCGATCTCATCGAGCAGATTTCTCAGCCGATCATCGGACATCAGAATGACGTGGTAGTGCTTTTCCCAAGTGATATCACCCAGCTCCCAAACGGACGCGAGCCCACCCAGCCGATCGGCTGCTTCGATCAGCGTGACATCATGGCCCTGCTTTGCCATTCGCATTGCCAGCGTCAAGCCCAGCATTCCACCACCAGCGATTGCCCACTTGGCGGGGCGTGGATTCGAGTCCGGGTTTTTGACAATCATGGAAGCAACTTCATCGAGTGTAAATCAGGGTTGGTAATTTCGTTTCGCTGATCGATCACGCAAATATGGAACGTCGGGAGCGAACGCCACGGTGCATCTTTGCGTTCTCCACCGGTCAGCGATGAAGGATCTACGAGCCGCCGTCACGTTGTGAGCGGTTGGCTCGGCACAAAATCATAGGTCAGACACAATCGATCCGATCAGTACCCGCCCAGTCTTCGCTTTAGCAACAGTTTCAAGGTCAGCCAGACCGTTCGACCGACGGCCATCTTACTGACCCCCAGTTTTTGGTCGTAGCGGAGCAAAAACGGCACTTCGCCAAACGCGTAGTTGAACCGCCGCATTTTCAGCAGAACATCCGCCATGCAGGAAAAGCCTTTCTCTGAAACAAAAGCTTCGCCATAAAAGTTCATCGAATCTTTCAGCACGTTTTTTCGATACGCTCGATACCCGCAGGTGTAGTCGCGAACTCCTTGAATTGGCATGATCGTTTGAAAAAGCAACCTTGCGCCGTAGGTCATCAGGACGCGGAACTGAGGCACGCCCATCACCCGTGAACCCGGCTGGTATCGAGACGCTGTTACGACATCGTATCCTTCGCTGATTTTCTGAATCAACGGATTGATGACTCCCGGCGGATGAGTGTCATCTCCATCCATGGTCACGATAATGTCGCCATCAGCGGCTTGCTCAACCGCTTCGGTAAAGCCACTGCGGAGCGCACCGGGAAGGTTCTGATTGACTTTGTGTTGTACCAGCGTCAGCGGCATTTGGAAGCTGAATTGACTTGCGATCGATCCGGTGTCATCGGTACTGGCGTCGTCCACCACGATGACGTGATACTCTCGTTGATTGGCGGAAAACACGGATTGGATTTTTGTCAGCAATGAAGGCAAGCCTTCTGCTTCGTTGTAAGCAGGCAGAACAACAAATATTTTTGCAGCAGAAATGTGAGGCTCGATTGAATCGTGTGAAGCCATCGGCCGGTTCACTGCGTGAGCGGCTGACAGCGCATGATCGTTCAGGCAACTGTCGGGTTGAAGAACCGATTCGGTGGCCGTTGCAGAAACTGCGTCCGGACTGGCCGATTCTGAATCGGGAGTAGGCATGAGAATATCCAGAGAGCAAATCGATGGGGCGGTTCAGCCCGCGAGCAAACCGCTTGGTATTCACTGACGAGAACCAGCCCGAGGACTTACTTCTGGTCGCGAAACAGTTTTCGCAGACTGAAACTTTATCATAGTCACCGCTCTGACGGAGACTACCCGCGACTGTTACCAGTGAGGCACAATTTCGGCCGGTATTGCCAATGAGTACTGTAGAACACCGTCATAATTGGCAATACAGGAAATTCCTGCCAAGGCACTGCGACCATGACATCTTCGGAGACAACAAGACCGCGTCGTTGATTTGATTGAGGTTTGCTGGCTGATCCTAGAAACGGGATCGGTGGCATTTGATACACTTCGAAGACCTAGCGCTCGCGAATCAATAAGTTGCCGGATGAACAGGGGGCAGCGCCGATTTCATGCGAGCGAAATGAAATAAATCTGGTAGCTATTGTTGGGCAGGTGCTTAGGTAAACGTTTCGCATGAAAAAACCACGTCCCAGTGGACGCGGTTTTTTGAGCGATTGTGCTTGGTAACCGCTAGATGCTAGACCGCGGTCGCTTCTTTTTCGAATCTGGTGAAAGTCAGCAGTCCATAGAGAGCGATGACGACGAAGCAACCGACCGGCAACCAGAAGGATGTTCGAACACCGTAGTCGGTGATCATTCCGCCCTGTAATTTGGTCAACACCGCACCACCGACGATGGACATGATCAAGTAAGCCGAACCAAGTTTGGCTTCTTCCTCTTCCATCCCGTTTAGCGCGATACCGTAAATTGTTGGGAACATCAACGACATGCATGCCGAAACCATCACCAAGCATACCATTCCAACTTGCCCCGGCAGATAAATCGCACCGACGACGAATGCGATGCCACCCAAGGCGAAGAAAAACAACATCCTGCCCGGGCTGATAAAACGTAACAGGTACGTGCAGATCCAGCGGCTGATAAGGAAGATCACCATGGCAGCGATGTTCCACGTTTGGGCTTGAGAAAGAGTCAGCCCGACCTGCTCCATTCCGTAATGGATAATGTAGGTCCAGCACATGATCTGAGCACCGACATAAAACAACTGAGCCAAGACACCTCCCAGAAATCGTCCTCGCTTGAAGATCCGACCGGTAATTTCTAGAAACGGAGCGTCCGATTGTCCCTCGACCTTGAACGAAGGCATTGTGCTGAACGCAAAGATTCCAAGGAATAGTAATACGACGCCCGCGACGACAACGTACGGTGTGCGAACGTAGCCAAGGTCCGCGGACTGTAGTTCGCTAAAACCATCTGGGTTGGTTTCACGAAAGACTTTCATCGCGTCAGTCGTCGCGTCACCAAGAGCGCCGACCGTGGTTTCGAAGTCCGGTATTCCATCAGGGTAAAGATTGACCTCCGTTTTCAAATCATCGTCAAGGATAAACCTCGTCCCGTCGTCATCTTTGACAAGTGTTGCTCCCGCTGGAATGTTCGCTTCGTCGGTGATGACGTATTGGACGATTTCTTGTTTGCCCTCTTTCAAATCCTTTTGGAATTGAGTCACCATCAGGTTGGGTGCCAGAATCTGGCTGGCAACAAACATTCCCACCAACGATCCTATGGGGTTAAACGCTTGGGCGAGGTTCAATCGCTGGGTCGCCGTTTCTTTCGGTCCCATCGAAAGGATGTACGGATTGCAGGCCGTTTCTAGGAAAGCCAACCCGTAGGTCAAAACGTACGAACCGAGCAAAAACAGCGGAAACGCAGCATACATGCTGGCTGGAATCGCCAATAACGCGCCCAAAGCGTAAAACAAAAAGCCAACCATGATGGCGGCTTTGTATGAAAACTTGCGAATGAAGAATGCGGCCGGCAACGCCATGCAGAAATAGCCGGTGTAAAACGCAAACTGGAGCCACGACGCTTGACCGGTCGTGATGATAAAGACTTGCTCGAAAACTTTTACCAACGGGTTGGTAAAATCGTTTGCGAATCCCCACAGTGAAAAACAGCAGGTCGTCAAGATGAAGGGCAGCAAATACTGTTTGGGTACGACTGGTGGCTTTTCGCCGGGTTGCGTCACGTCACTCATGGTCAAAAATTTATTGATGAAAACGGATGGAATGGAAGGTGATCTGACAAATGGTTCAAAACTCCTGAAGCTGAGTTCCGATGACATTGCTATCCCTACACGGATAACCGCCAGTCTACTCACCCTAAAATAGGCTGACTATCACCCTGAGGTATTTATTTTGACGTACCGACCGGTTGCGGGCACCTGAAGTTTCCCTAACCGGAACGGTTTGCGGCTTTGACAGGCCGGGCGATGGAGATTCAACCCGGAGACGGCACTCGATTCCAAGGCACGGCAACGGACGGCGTTTCGAAGCCTGTGACGAAGTTCGATAAGTGGGGGGCTTCGGCGACCTTTGGTGCCTTGGTCGGCGGCCACAGCGAAACGCGAGCCGAACCTTTCCAAGCTGATCTGATCTCATTGGTGTGAGCTGGTTTTCGGCGAATCGCGTTGCTTCGAAGCGCTCGCGCCTTCCAATGATTCGCCGATTGCTGATAATAACACGACATTATTTCAATCAGGTAACCACCGATGTCTCAACCCCGTTCGATCAAAATCTTCGATACCACTTTGCGCGACGGCGAGCAATCTCCCGGAGCCAGCATGAATCTCCAAGAAAAGATGGAGATCGCTCAGACGTTGGTGGACATGGGAGTGGACGTGATCGAAGCCGGGTTCCCGATCGCTTCGCCCGGTGACTTTGAAGCCGTCCGTGAGATCGCAACACAAATTCGCGGCGCTGAAATCTGCGGGTTGGCTCGCTCGCACGAAAAAGACATCAACCGTGCTTGGGAAGCACTGAAGCATTCATCCAATCCTCGGATCCATGTTTTCTTAGCCACCAGCGCGATTCATCGCGAGTTCAAACTGAAGATGACTCCCGACGAGATTGTCCGCCGCGCAGTTGAGGGCGTCGAGCTGGCAAAAAGCTTCTGTGACAATATCGAGTTTTCGCCCGAGGACGCGGCTAGGACAGAAATCGATTTCTTGTGCCGCGTCGTCGAAGCGGTTATCGACGCGGGGGCCACGACAGTCAATATTCCGGACACCGTTGGGTACGCGACGCCGGATCACATGAAAAACTGCATCGAGCAACTGGTCAACCGGGTTCCCAATATCGATAAAGCGGTGATCAGCGTGCACTGTCATGACGATCTGGGGATGGCGGTTGCGAATAGCCTGGCAGCGGTCGAGGCAGGGGCTGGCCAGATCGAGTGCACGATCAACGGCATCGGCGAACGAGCAGGAAACTGTTCGCTGGAAGAAGTGGTCATGGCGATGCGGACTCGTCACGATCACTATCGGTGTGACTCGAGGATTGACGCTCGCAGGCTGGTTCCCGCCAGTCGCCTTGTTTCGGCCATTACCGGTCTACAGGTTCAACGCAACAAAGCGATCGTCGGTCGAAACGCTTTTGCTCACGAGTCCGGCATCCATCAGGACGGCATGCTCAAAGAACCGACGACTTACGAAATCATGCGGCCGGAAGATGTGGGCTTTGCCAGTACCGATCTGGTACTAGGGAAACACAGCGGTCGAGCCGCCTTGGCGGACAAAGCAAAACAATTGGGCTTCAATTTAACCGGCGATCAATTGCAAAGCGTGTTCGAGGAATTCAAGACGCTCGCCGACCGCAAGAAGGATGTTTTTGATGGCGATATCCGGGCGTTGATTCAGCATCGAGTCGTCGGCAAGGTGCAGGAACAATGGTCGCTGGTCACCTATCAGCTGGATTTGCCTTACCAACAGACGCCCAAAATATCGCTGACGCTGAAGAAAGGAGACGAAGATCATTCGGTCACCGTTACGGATGGAACCGGTCCGATTGATGCCGCGTTTCTTGCGGTGACGCAGATCACTGGAATTGACTTGAGCTGCAAAGATTACCAAGTTCGCAGTTCATCGCTGGGCCGCGACGCTCAAGGTCAAGTGACGGTGCAGGTCGAATACGAAGGCGAGACCCATCGAGGGCAAGCGGTATCGATGGACTGCATCGAAGCTTCGATCAAGGCGATTCTCAATTCCGTTAACCGAATTCTGGACGCTCAGCAGCAGCCTCGAGGCGAAGTGGTCGATGTGAAATCATCGGTCTGAGTGATTTTTGCAATTCTGAAAATCCATCAAACTGGAAGTGCATAAAAAAACGACGGCCAGATGACACTGCCGTCGTTTTCTTGATTAACAAGTGAGCCTTTGGAGGACTCCCTCCGCTTCACTAATTGAACAGGTCGCGAATACCGAAGGTGAAAAAGACTCCTGACGCGAAGTTGATGATTTCCTCTTGTGGCTTGAACCGTAAGATCAGCGTGTCACCCGGTTTGACCAGCAAACGCTGTCGCGGATCGTTGATCGTGTCGTTCAAGTCAATTCGAATCGCCAATTGACGGGCTCCTGGGATTCTCCTGAGCACGATCAGTTCTGTTGGAGGTACTCGCTGTGCCGCTCCACCGATCAAACCTGATGAAACGTTTGTTCCAACTCCGGTCCCTGCCAGCGACACTGCTGCCAGCACATCTAGGTCATAGTCACGAGGCAGCACTCGTTCTCCACCGCCCAGCAGACCACCGGTGTAGTAAACTTCACTCTCACGACTGTCGACGTAAATGATGTCACCATCTCGGAGAATAATGTCTTCTTCCCGAAGGTTGGGAACGACTCCCGGATTCATCCGCATCGGAATACTGATTGTGTTCGTTTCGTCCGCTACTGTCGGGACGACTCCGTACGGAAATTGGTCGGGACGATTGGAACGGTAGAATTCGGTAAGTTGCTCATCCCGTCTGGCAATGTCCAACCGGTTGCCTCGAAGGATTCGCAATTCGTTCTTGGCGTTGACACCCGGCAGGCCACCCGTTTGCGACAATGCGTTGAGCACGTCATTCTTGTAGGCAGGTAATTGCAGCACGAATCCTCGGCTACTGAAGTCGGATCGATCAGAAACCACGCCACCGGACTGGCGACCTTGGAATTGCAAACTTTGTTGGGCCCGCGAGTTATCCTGACGTACCACGAAGACCCGGTAAGTACGCTCTCGAAGAAGCGTCACGATAATCCGGCTGTCCTCCTTCAAGATCGGTTGATCACCGCCTCGATAGGCCCGAGTGATCAATGCTTCGGCTTGTTGGATCGTCAGGCCTCGTAGAGGAATCGGCTTGACAAGAGGAAGCGAAATCGTGCCGTCTTCGCGAACGGGAACCGGAAATCCGATCGCTGGCGGAAGGTCACTGTTGGGAGCCGGCAGCTGAACAGGAGGAGCTTCATCGAAGTTCCCGAGCACACCTTCAATGAAGACACCCAAGACATCGTCCGCATCCAACGTGTAAAACGGTGGCTTGGTCTGTCGTAAACGAGCCACATCGATCGGAACTTTGTTTGCCTGAGGCTCCGCCAGAAACTGAGCCGGAACTCGGTTGGCAGGGATCGTTTCGATCGGATTAAACAACGCCGTACATCCGGTCATCGACAGGCTGGTCAAGATCGCTGCCAACGTGATCGCGCGACCAAAGCCGACCCGAACCTGTTTGTTGTTTGTTGATGATGACATAGTAGGAAAACTCCCCTGAATTTCAGCAAGCGTTAGATGCCGAGTGTGAATGACGGGTGTGCGGTTTTGTGTGAAGGCTTATCAGCGAACGTACTGGTTCGAGATGACCGAAGCATTGGCCTGACGTGCCATTGGCAACGGTTGTGGCGATCCGTCGGATGGCCGAGCCACCGTGAACTGTGCTGGTTGTTGAGTCTGACTCGACCTGCTTTTGACAATCGGAGGCAGTGCGGGCCGAATCCCTCTGGTGGCCGAATCGCTCGAGGCGACTGGCTCCATCACGCTCATTGCGTCCTCGAAAGTCCCCTCGTTGGATGACGCTGGACCGGTCAGCGATAATTCGGATCCGGGCTGGTTAGCAGGCGAGGCCTGATAGGCATGAGCAACATCCGGAGCTGGCGGAGCCTCCAAGTTCGTGTCGGCGGAACGGCCCGTTGATCCCGTCCTGTCCTTCGACTTGATGATTGGAACATCACCCGGCAGTTGATGCTTGGCGTTGTCCTGAGTGACGGCGGAGTTGATCATCTTTGAGATGAACATGTCCTTGAAGTCCCCCGTTTTGTCCTGCTTCGCTGCCGCGACGCCTGCCGGATAACCTTCAAACCAAGTGTTGACGCACTTGGCTCCCTCGGCCGATTGGTACTCGTAGCCACGGTATTCGGAAGGTGGCAAAGCAGGAACGTATCCGTCGCCGCCGTTGCAGACATCCATGTATCCGGCACAGAATCCGTCACGGTAGTGGTTGCTAAACGGTCGGTCACAGTTCCCGTACCGCAGGTTGTAGGCTCGCCGAGACCAGATCGCGTCGCGATATTCGATCAACAAGTTGTTATTCAGGTCATTGGTCAGGTTGCGAAAGCTAGAACTGCAACCGCTCTGAGCAAGCGTTACGACCGCCATCGCGGAAAGCCCGAGCGGCAACGCATTTCGCTGGATTCGATGCCGGATCGAATGCAAAGCACGAGCGAATGACTCGCGAACGGTTGGGTTAGCTTTAGACGCGTCAGTCAATTTCAACATGGTTTCCCCCTGAACGAATGCCCTTGCTGCAGGGCAGCACGGAGTGATCAAGACGCATTGAGCGCCCAATCACCTCACCCAGTAGATCGCCACGTAAGCTATGCCGAATTTAACGAAGATTGCAGTTATACGTATTTTCCCAAAAATACGTATTGCACGACTCGTTCCGAAATTCAGAATGAAGACGCTCGAAGACATCCGTTTGAGTGCCCAACCGGGCAACGGAAAGAAAAACCAGAATCAGAAGGACGCCAGCACCAACTTGAAAGCATGTCGTGACGGTATCGGTGAATGACCGTGTAACGAATGGGGCCGTGTAAGAAACGGCTGGCTCATGCCGCAAAGACTCAGTCTGCCACCACGCCGTTGACGAGGTTGATGACGTGGTCCGCCTTGTTGGCGAGTTCGTTGTCATGAGTGACCATGATCAGTGTCAGGTTTTCCTGATCTCGCAAGCGATGCAGCGTATCCATGACTTCTGCGCCATTTTCCGCGTCAAGGTTACCCGTCGGTTCATCCGCCAACAGAACGGAAGGATTGGAGATAAGCGAACGGGCGATCGCGGTGCGCTGCATCTCGCCGCCCGAAAGTTCGCTTGGTTTGTGAGTCAACCGATGCGTCAATCCGACCAGATCAAGCAGTTCAGTCGCTCGTTGGACGTATTTCTTTTTATTTCGCAGGTACTGAATGAATCCGTCCTGCACCATGCGAGGAATCAACACGTTCTCAAGCGTCGTCAGTTCCGGGAGCAAGTGATAAAACTGAAAGATCAAGCCGAACTGGGTGTTGCGGAGTTTTTCCAGCTGTTTGGACGGCAGATTATCGATCCGCTGGTCACAGTAATGGATCTCCCCGGCATCCGGCGCGTCCAGCGTGCCGAGCAGGTGCAATAGCGTGCTCTTCCCCGAACCGCTCTGGCCGACGATCGCTGTGAAACTGCCTTCGGCAACGGACAGGTCGACGCCTTTGAGCACCGGAACTTCCAGCTTTCCCTTGCGATAACTCTTGTACAAACCGGCTACTGACATCGATGTCGGTCGAGCCACTTTCAGATTGGCTCCACGTCGCTTGCTTCGATTTCCAGGGGAAAGATCAAAGTCAGTCTTCGCGGCTGAAGGCGTTACAGCAAGTTTACTCATGAGTCGGTCGTTTCAATTGAGCGATAGTTCGTTTCGATGTCTTCGCGATGATTCAACATAGTGCTTTGCTTAGATCCCGTAGGGTGCTCGGGTCAACTGACCCTGCACCTGAGCGTTTACTCGTATCGCAATGCTTCCACTGGATGTAGCCTTGCGGCTCGTAAGGCGGGCAGAACGCTGGCCAGAACAGCGATTCCAATCGCTCCAACGGCAACTAGGAGTACCATCAGCGGACTGACGATGGTGGGTATTTCTGAAAAATAATAAATCATTGGATCGAAAACTTCCTGACCGGTCACGAATGCCACCAAGTCAGCAATGTTATTGATGTAGCGAATAAAAATCAGACCAAGAACAATTCCTGCTCCTGTGCCGACCATTCCCAGTGAAACGCCATAGCCCAGAAAGATCGACATCACGCCGCGGCTGGGCGCTCCAAGGGCTTTCAGGATTCCAATGTCGCGAGTTTTCTCCACCACGATCATGAAGAACGTTGCGAGGATGCCGAATCCAGCCACCGCGATGATCAAGAACAACAGGATGTTCAGAATCGTCAGCTCCATCGTGACGGCGCTCAGCAAGGGACGTTGAGTATCCTGCCAGGTGTGAATGTCGTACGGATACTGAGACGGTGGGAAACGCGCGATCAGCTTGTCGCGAGCCGCATCCAGATTCGCTCCTTCTTTCAACTTGATCTGGATCGTGGAAACGGTGCCATCCCCAGTCAACGGGTCGATCATGCCTCGCATGTCCTGAAGCGCTGACAGAGGCATGAATGCGAACGTCGAATCGTATTCGTGCATGTTGGACGAGTAAAAATCCACCACCGTGCAATTGTCGCTGACTGGTTGAGCTCGCGATCCAACGCTGGGAAACATGATCTGGACATCGTCGCCAGGACGAACCATGTACAGGTCGACGATTTTGCCATCGGCATCGGTCGTTTTTCGCTGAGAGATCGCTTGGCCTAGAATGATCCCGGTGTATTGGTCTTTGCGGGCGTCAAACATGTCTTCCGGATTCACCTGAGGTCGCAATTTCGCGTGTGGATCGAAGGGCGAAACCTTTTGCGCTTTCTCGCTCGATTTTGCCGCCAATGAATTGGGAATTGTGGTCGCTTGATGGACCGACTCGATTCCTTCCTGAGCTGCTTCACTGTGTTTGGGAACTTTCGCGGGCAGCGGGCGGAGCTGAACTTTGCGTTCGCCATCAGGCCCATCAACTTTGGCGACTCGACCGTTGGATTCGGTTGCGTCCACGTAGGAGGCAGCCGCAACGTCGTAGGCGTTTTGATGTTGCTGCATCAAGTCGGCCAATTGTTTCTTGTTTTCTGCGACTCGGCGGCGGTACTCCCAGCCGGAGGGTTGATATTTCGATTCGTAACCTTTTTCTTCCAACTCAAAGCTGAACCTCTCGCGTTTCAGTTCGTTGGTCAGATAAGGTTCAAAGTCAGTCACTTTGCCGAACGTTTCATCGTCGATGCCCATCAACATTACCTGCTGAGTCCACTGGCGTCCGTGGAATTCGAACGAGAGCAACGCCGGATTTCGCACGACGCAGGTTAATTCCTCAACATCGTCCCCCAGCAGTTCACGAATCACCGCAACATGCTCTTTGGGATAAGTGATCTCGCCCAATAGCGGCGCAGCGACTTCAACGTCGGAAAGAATCCCGTGCAAGCGGCTTTGCATTTGATCCACGAAGCCAGCCATCACGCTGTTGACCACAATCAAGGTGGCAACACCCAGCGTAACGCTGACGATCGACGCCAGCGCGATGAAGCGGGTTTTCAGATAACGCCACGAAAGTAGCAGTTTGTACATCGCCAATCCTTTGGCTAGTTAATTTTTGTAGGCAGGTTTTCAGGCCGCCTTTCCACGAAGGCAGTTAAAAAACTGCCCCGCGTGTCGTTACGCTTCGTGTCGCAAAAGTGGAAACAGAATGATGTCTCGGATCGATTGCGAATTGGTCAGCAACATCACTAAGCGGTCGATGCCGATGCCCAAGCCTCCCGCAGGAGGCATTCCGTTTCGCAGTGCCGTGACGAAATCATGGTCCATTTTTGCCATCGAATCTTCGTCGGACATCCCATCCAACTGAGTCTCGAACAGCTTCTGTTGTAAATCTGGGTCGTTGAGTTCCGTGTACGCGTTTGCCAGTTCCATGCCGTTAATAAACAGCTCAAACCGCTCAGCCACCGAAGGGTCGTCCACTTTTCGTTTGGTCAGTGGGCAAATGCTGGCCGGATAATCCGTCACAAACACGGGCCCAACGAGTGCGTCTTCTACTTTTTCTTCGAAGACATCACTCTTGATCACGTCCGGATGTCGGCCTTCGGTGTCGAAACCCAACTTCTCTGCCAGTGCTTTTACAGCAGCCGAGTCCTGTGGGTCAACGCCGGTGTGTTCAGCAAACAGCTCGTTGTACGTCTTTCGCTCAAACGGAGTCGAGAAATCGATCTCCTTGTCGCCAAAGGGCACCTTGCTGCCAGCACCAATTGCCTGCAAGGCGTTTGCTATCACGGCTTCGGTCAAGTCCATCATGCTTCCGTAGTCCCCGTAAGCCTGGTAGACCTCCAGCATGCTGAATTCCGGATTGTGGCGAGGACTGATACCTTCGTTTCGATAGACGCGGCCCAGCTCGAACACTCGTTCCATCCCACCGACCATCAGACGCTTCAAGTGCAGCTCCAGCGCGATCCGCATATAAAGCTGCATGTCGAGTGCGTTATGATGGGTCTCGAATGGTCGCGCGGCGGCTCCACCGGCGATCGCGTGCAAGGTTGGGCCTTCGATTTCGACGAAGCCCTGCCCCATCAACGTCTCGCGAACCGACTGCACGATCTTGCTGCGATTGAGAAACCGATCTCGCACGCCCTCGTTGTAAGCCAAGTCGATGTAGCGTTTTCGCTGGCGAACTTCCGGGTCGGTCAGTCCAATGTGCTTGGCCGGAGGCTGATCGAGTGCCTTGCAGAGAATGTGAATTTTGTCGGCAAAGATCGAAAGCTCACCCGTCTGAGTCCACCGTAACATCCCGTCGACGCCAATGGTATCGCCTAGGTCTAGGCACTGAATCAAAGCCCAGTTTTCTTCGCCGACTTGCTTCTGACCGACAAAGAGCTGAATTTTTCCGCTCCAGTCTTCGATATCGATGAACTGGAGCTTGCCTTTGTCTCGATGCAGGATGATCCGCCCGGCGGCACGGACTTTGGGGCCCTGTAGCGAACCCTTGCCCTGTTCTTTGGCCCATTCCTTCAATCCACCGTCGGCCATCTGATCGACTGGAGGCAGTTCGAGTTCCGTTCCGTCCTCCAGAACGTATCGGACCTCGTCAGCACGTTTCCGGATATCTCCCACCAGATCGCGATCATCGAATCGATGTCCGTACGGATCATGACCCAGTGCAATGATCTGCTCCAGCTTTTTACGGCGAGCCTCTTCGGGGCTGAGTGAGTCGGAGGTCTGAGAGTCAGAATTCGAGTTGCTATCAGTCATTCGTTAAACGCATCCGTGTCTTAAAAATCGTAAACCACATTCTACGAAAAACCGGTCTTTTGATATAGTGCGGCAAGACTTGAAGACAGCAACAATTTGATCGTGAATCCGCTAAGACGCAAGACACTTGCTGAGGAATCTTCATGTCTTGGCAACGCTGCGTTGAGCTAAATATCTGAAACTATCCGATGGCCTCGATCCATGGAGCGTTCATTTGATTTCAGTCAATCGGGCGTCGAGCCGATCAGGAAAAAATGGATTCGACAATTCAACTAACCGAGATTTTTCTCTTGCGTTCCATCGTTTTGCGAGCGTTAGCTACAAAAACTTTCAGGTCATCGAGATCGTATATGTCCATGCAGCAGAATTCCGCAGCAGTTTCTCTCGCGGATCTAGTGAACCGGGATGTCGTGAAAAAGAACGCTTTTTTTGCATCGGTAGCCATGTACGCCCCGACAAAGTCACGGATCTGGGAGGCTGATACGCTTTTGTCAGTGTACCTTTTGCATTGAACAACTGCGTATAGTGACGTTCCAAGCCAGACTGAAACGTCGACTCCTTCGTCTAACCCACCACCGACTATCTTAGAAGAGTACCCAAAGGCGCGGAAAAGTTTCGCCACGAAAGATTCGAAGTCCGATCCAGACATCGATAGGACATGTGGAATAGAAAAATCCCTAAGCTCCGTATGCAACTGGCATAACTCGTCACGATTTACTCTGTTCATTGTTTCTGCACGTAACAGCTTGTTCTTCCGATCAATTTCACGGCGAATCTTGTCCTCTTCATGCCATCTGCGGTTCGTGTGAACTTCGATAAGTTTGTCGATTACCGACCCCGGTAGTCCCTTGCCACCGCCTTCCAGCATAAAGGTGTCTAACTCGTTCCAAGAAGCACTCTGTGCCCAGTCGATCAAGTCCGCGTGGGCTTGCTCGCGCTTGCGTTGTTTTTCCTCACGAAGCAGCTTCTCTCTGTTTTGTTCCACCTTTTTTTGAAAAGCTCTTCGTCTGCGTTCTTCCCGCACCCTGTTTTCTGTTGATAACTCAGCGATCAGATTTTCTTTTTGATCGAGTTTCTTTTTTATCAGGGCGAGTTCTTGCTCTAGTGACGCTAACTCTTTTCTAGCAGCTTTTGAATTTTTCAGCCTTTCATTCGTCGATTCGTAAAGCTGTTGAAGCTCAGATAGTTCCTCTTCCATCGTTTCATTGTGGAGCTGTAGCGAAAGGATCTCTTCAAATTGAACTTCGTTTTTTCGAGACAGCTTGTCAATTGCGTTCCTGTCTTCGCGATTTTTTTCGAGCTCCTGTTGATTCCATCTTCTCATTTCGTAGATGCGGTTTGCAGTGTGTTGCAAGCTAGGTTCGATCGAGTCAATTTCGATGCCGGATAAGTAGCGCCCTACTTTGTCTAAGTCGAAAAATGTCACCCATTCAACAAGTTTGGTATCGCATGAGAATGGAATGTGGAATGTTAACTTGCATTCATTGCAACGGACTTTAGAGCCGGATTGATAGGCGGTTTCATACTCCTTCCGACAGGACGGACATGAGACTCGCGTGGTGGCATTCATTTTTCCAAACCCCAGACTGTCGAGAAGAACAGGAACTGCATTGTGCAGTTTTTATTGCGCCAAGTCGCCTTATTTCACCGCCACAATGTAGGCGATCCAGCACGCAACGCTGTCCGCCGATTCGGACCGTTCCCATTCGTCCGTGTCTTCACCATCTTCGTCTTCCTGTTCCCAGTAGATATGGCTTTCGGTGAAGCCTGCTTCGTCCAGCATTTCGCGAACTTCCGGGATGCTCCAGAATCGCCAGTCATAGCGGAACGCATCTTTCAATTTGCTGCCGTCCCTGAATTTGAAACTGATCGAAAAACTGGCATCGTGCGTGATCGGGTCAAAGCTGATCTGCTTCCAGTGGTAATCAAATCCCTTTTTCCCTTTCTTGATGGTGCGCTTGTCGACTTGTCCTTCCTCAAGGCAGTCACCGCCACCCATCATGTCCATGATCATGATGCCTTCCGGTTTCAGATTCGCTCGCGCCGCTTTGAAGTATTCAACGACCTCACAGCGAGTCTTGAAAATCCAGAATGAGAAATTCTGAGCCGCCAGCACATCAACCTGAGGCCGATTGCGTTTGCGAACGTCCTGTTCGATCAAGCGAACTCGTTGCCGCTGTCCGGATGTCAATTCCGCCAGATTGTTATCTCGCCCCCATTGCAACGTTTCGCTGCAAAGGTCGATGCCGAGTGCCGATCGTTTGGGGTTCGACTTGACCCATTCGCAGCAAACCGAAAACGTGCCACAAAAATCCTCGCGGAGGCTGTATGGTTTTTTTCGAAAAGCTTCCTTGTACGCCTGCTCAAAGAAGTCAACCTCATGCTCGGCCGATTGAACCGACTTTTGATAACACAAGAACTTGTCAGCTTTGTCTGCAAGCGTTGTCTGGTTCTTGGAACGTTTTTGTTTGTTTTTCTTGCCCATGATATAAGTGGCGATCGACGAGGATTCATAGAAGTGGGTCAAAGTTGTATTATGGCCGTCGAGTATATCCTGTGTGGCGAGCGATGCCTACATTCGCAATCGAGCCCATCCATTCCTTCACTGAAACGGGACGGCGGATGAAGGTTGTTTTCGTAGACGGTTTCGCCACCATCGACGGGCGTGCGACACGCCGTTCGAGCAAGACTTGCCTCCGCCGTAGCAAGAATCGTTCTACACTTTCGATTGGCAACGGTCGCCAGAGCTAGGAAACCAGCAAATCAGTGTCGCCTTTCGCTCCGAGGCTGACATTTTTTGAGTTGAGGTTTTTAAAAGGTTGTCATTGCGCTACAACCATTGTTATGAAAAAGACAGCAAAAAACTCGAGCGGTTTTGATATTCGTTTTAACAAGGCCGAACGCCA
>CALFWL010000050.1 GCA_937928215.1 uncultured Pirellulaceae bacterium
TGACCAATGAAGAATTGCAAAAATGGATTCTCGCGGATCGTCTCGACCGTTTCGCGGTCGGTCAGTCGAAGCCGTTCCTTGATGATCAACGCGCCCAAAGCGACCTGCGATGGCACAACCGGAGCACCAAAATTTTCGCACAGATCCGCGTGGTAGATTGTCTCGGCGAGCCCCCAAGGAACGAGGCCAGCCAGCTTCCCCCAACGGTTCGCGGGGTCGAGCTGGCCGCCAAAGGGGAGATAGAAATCGGGAAACTCGAGCTGCTGACGCTTACCGCGGTACATCCGGTCACCGAGGGCTGAAGAATCAAACATCGACGCGCCCAACCGAGCGATCGCTGCGTCTCAGCCGCAAGGTTATTGCATCGAAATCACCAAAACCCGTGCGGCTCACGCCCACAGTTTAGCGCTTTCACCCGATAAAACCAGGCCAAATGACTAAACCAGCAAGCCCTTCGTATTCAATAGCAATCGGCTTTACGATTTTTTGCAGAAAAAAAGTCAGCGCAAGAACTGTAACCAGTTCCTAAACCTTTCTTCATCTCATCAAGGTGGTTTGTATAGTCCTCGCAAACATTAAAAAAATCTTTTTCAACAGCATCCATCAAGTTCACAACATTTTTTTCTTGGCTTGTCGCAACGGTCGTTTGCATGACAAGAAATGACGTACTCAACAGGCAGCAAAAAACAGTTCGATTGGCAAGCATGGTCATCATCCTCTAAAAACTACGGAGCAACATCTTCCCACCAGTTCTCGCTTGGGATCGCACGAGAAGCATTTGAACCACAATGAAGTGACCCACACCCGTCATGGTAATAACGAGCGTCGGCAAAGACAATTTCTGCATCGGCATATCCAGCTAACACGAAAGACGATCTCACGTAGTCTTCAAAAACGTCAGTCGCCCCAGTGCCAAGATAATCGATCCAAGGGCCGAACGCTTCCCCAAGACGAACGGATCCAGCTACGCGGCTTTCGTTCAATCTCGTTTTACGAAGCTCTCGCGAATCGATGACGGCGAGACCCGAATCAGTGGCGGGGCAATGAACCAAAATCGAGACAACCGTTGTCCGTGCAACAGTTTCTATCAAGCTTTCACGGCATCTACGGGGAAAGCGGTGAGGACCGCTATCTCGCATTTTCAGTGGACCGGTCTTCGCTTTCGCCAGCGGAATCCGTCATGTTGCGATAGTCAGGCGTGGGGCGCAAATGAGAGTAGTCGGGACAACCAGCCAGACAGGCGAGGCCGAGCATCAAAACGCATGACCAGAACAGGTTTATCAGTAAGTTTATCAGTGGTGATCGATGTTGGCTCATGCTTCAGACCACGAGAGAAAAACATGTTGGATGCCTTGAGATCCGATTAGATTTGGGACTCGTTAAGCCGCTTGAATCAAAACGTCGCGACGATTTGCCCATCTGCTCGGTTTCCAAGGCTTTTCAAAATATCTTGATCGACTGTCGCGTCAATGAAACGAGTCGATCCGTCGGTGTAGGAAAAATTCATCCCGTTCCCTGCATGCCAACTGGCGAAACCGAACGCCATTTGCTTGAACAGTTTCGTTCTCGCACTCTTTCTGAGTAAACCGAGTCGCTCGTCGCGAAACTGATGGTACAAGTTTAAAGGAACGGCTGTTGAACCCAGAAATTCGGACATCTCGATGTTGTAGTCAATCTGGTAGGAACCGATGTACCAATGATCGATTCCTCGACTGGAACCGGCGTAGTCTGAGGTGTCAAAAATTGTTTCGCCGACAAGTAGCGTATTGGAGGCTCCATCCAGACAATCAGCAAATCGAGTGGTCGTCTTGAGTTGGAACCGAGCAAAGTAGCTGGCTTTCTGATTGGGGATCAACATCCCGCTGCGAGCGGCAAGAACCTCGTTACGATCATACGTTGAGTTAAAGTAAAGAGTGCTGTGATTATCCGTGGTGCCCGAACAGACACCGATATAACTGCTGGGAACTCGGTCTGCCATTTGCGGCCCGCTGCCACTATCGATGTGAGGAGCAACCGGGTCGCTGGCACAACGGAACAGCGGGATGTAACTGGCGCACGCTTTTTCGTTGAAGCCGTCTGTCCAATGGCTGGCGTTTCCTGATCCGCCTGGGGCGGTCGACCGGTCCTCAAGCTCCAGCTGTCCCGCGATCGCGTTCTGCTCGATCTGCGACAGAATGAAGGCCGACCAACCGGCTCCCTGCCCTAGCACACAGCCTTCAGGAAAACGTTGCGTCGAACTTTCGTAATTGTGACAGGCTAGAGCAAGCTGCCGAAGCCTGTTGCCACAAACCGAACGCCTAACTGCTTCACGCACTTGCTGGACAGCAGGCAGCAGCATCCCGACGAGGATGCTGATGATAGCGATAACGACTAGGAGCTCGACTAACGTGAAACCAACGCGACGACTGAGTTTAGAAAATGCATACACGACGCCCTCAAATAAAAAGAAGAAGGATGAGTATGACCGCAGCGGGTATTCGTCGATGGCGGAATCCTGCGGTACTGCTTTCTGTTTCGAAACTGCCGTGGATCAATATACTAAAAAATACTGAAGGGGAAATCAGTGAAAAACCATCTAACTGAGCAAGCACTTGAGGGCAACGAATCGTTGAGGGGAACGAATCGAATTCGTCCGGTGGTGGCTTGAATGCCATTGGTGTCAGGAGATCTTTTTGGAACACTGAAGGCTGCTAGGAGGAGCCCGAAGCAAGCTTGCTGGAGGCGAGGTCGCGATGTTGACATGCTCAGAATCTCAAAAGTCGGCCTTCAGTTGGAAAGCACGACTTTGGGAGTGAAATGACGCGTTTTGCCGGGTTCCACGTTCTGGCGAGCATCGCTGCTTTTAGGGTGTCGCTTTTCAACTGGCATCGAATGGTATTCGCACCGAAACTCACGGCGAGAAAAGCGTAAAACGAGAGGTTCCCCCGTATGAAAACGACAAACGAGAGATCTCAAACCGGAGATTGGACGACGCCGGCTGGGTTAATGTTGTTTAAATTCGACACTGGCGTCTGATTATGAGACAGAAACGTGGGCCTGCATCCGCTTTCGGTTTTGCTTTAACGTAAAAGTGCCCCTGAAAATCGGCCAAACAGCGCCAATGTGTGGATGTTTCAAATCGGTGGACCAATATTTGCTGTTATTCCCAGCCGAGGGATTTGAAAACAGGTCCCACTTTCCATATACTGCTAGGGAAACAAAGCGACGTTTAGTGTAAACGCACGGACGAGAATTACCGTATTAGCCGCTTCTTGGCACCGATGCAGCTCATCTAAGGTCCTTTCCTAAACTCCCCGCAATCCAAGGTTCATCGGAGAAATCGAATGAAAATGCGTTCAAAAAAAGCGTTTACGCTGGTCGAACTGCTGGTCGTGATCGCGATCATCGGCATTCTGATCGGCATGCTACTTCCAGCGGTTCAAAAGGTTCGCGAGGCCGCTCGTCGTGCTTCCTGTCAAAACAACTTGAAGCAGTTGGGCTTGGCAGCGTTGAATTATGAATCGGCTCGTCAGAAACTGCCTTTTGGTATTGTCGTTCCCAAGCGGTATCGCAACGGCGCCGTCAACGGAAGTTCATTTCCGGATAACGCACAGGGTTTGGTGTTTAGCTGGGGTACCGAGGTGCTTCCGTTCTTGGAGCTGGGTACGCTGTACGATGTGCTTGATCCTCGAAACTCCACTCTAGCGGACCGGATTGCCAACCCTGACACAGGGGAACTGGCTGACGATTCTCAGTTCGTAAAAGTATTGACGACTCAGCTTCCTGCTTTCTCGTGCCCTTCGGACAATCTCCCGACTTTGAACAGGCAGCGACAAATAGCGGGATTGCCAGATTCGCTTGAAAATGGCTTGGCAGCCAGCAATTACGTCGCAGCCAACAGCACAGGTTTTTGTCACTCAGAGGTCGCCGTGGATGGCCTTTCTACGACACCAAGCCCCGACGGTGCATTTTGTTCGATTCGTCAAAATCGCATCGGTAGTTTTTCTGATGGAACTTCGAACTCCATTCTGTTTGCCGAGCGGGCTTTCGATCGCCCTCAGAAGCGGCGCAACATCGAACGCACCGACGGCGGGCTGATTTTCGCGGCTCGTGGAATTGGTGAACTCGACGATAATAATAAAGCGACTAATCTTGATCCAGGCGGCTTGCCACACAGTGAAAATGGCTCTCCCGCTAGGCTGGGACCGTCGGATGTGCTTTTCTGTGCGTGGGGTGGATTGAACGTTACCGATTCAGGGCCGGCATCAGGCAACGGTACTATCCGGGAGGAACAGACTGTTTACAACAAAGGGACCGTGGGGACTTCGAGCCGACATGACGGCTTGGTCCAAGTTGTCTACGGAGATGGCTCAACTCACTCTGTTCCAGATTCGGTTGATTCTTACTATCAAAACAATCCCAATGCCACACCGGCAGATTTGCTGACTGGCAACGGCAACGCTGGCAAGCGTAACTTCGGTGTTTGGGAGAGATTGGTCGGGATTAACGACGGTCAGGTTGTCAACAACATCGACTTTTAGTTGATCGCTGGGAAACCAGCACTTCATTCCGAGATGAACGGAAAGGCTGCTCAATCGAGCAGCCTTTTTTTGTGATCGAGCATCTTACCGATGCCGGACGGCGTCTACACGGGCAAGCGGTAGAAATTGATCGCGTTCAGGCCAAGTATCTTTTCTCGCTCACTGTCTGACACACCACCAATGCAGTCAATCAACGCATCAAACACCTGCTGGTAGGTTGCAGCTAATTCGCACACCGGCCAGTCACTGCCGAACATGCAACGATTGGCCGTGAAATGCTCTAATGCCAGTTCGACGTAAGGCCGCAGGTCTTTGGCAGTCCAGTTCTGCCAATCAGCCTCGGTGACCATCCCTGAGAGCTTGCAAAACACGTTGGGATACCTAGCCGCTTCAATGAAATCCTCTTTCCAACCGTCGATGGTACCGTCCTTGATGTAAGGTTTGGCGAGATGGTCGATCACCAGTCGCAGGTTTGGGAACCTTTGTGCGACCGTCGCCGCATGCTGAAGTTGTGGCACGAAAAACAACAAGTCATACGCGACATCGTGCTTCTCCAAAACAGCAAGGCCATTCAAGATGTCTTCACGGATGATGAAGTCGTTCGGCTCGTTTTGAACAAGGTGCCGGACCCCGACAAAATTCGGATGGTCTTTGAATTCATCAAGTTGTGCCTCGCATTCGGGGCTGGCAAGGTCGACCCATCCGACGACACCGGCCAGCCATTCGTGTCGCTCGGCCAGAGACAAAACCCAACGAGTTTCCTCAACGTTATGCTGCGTCTGAACGAAAACGGTCCGGTCGACCCCAGCTTGCTCAATCAGCGGTTGCAAATCTGCGGGAAGGAAATTGCGACAGATCTTTTCGTGTCCCGGGTCCTCGAGCCAGCCATGGTCGTAGCCTCGCATCGAGCGGTCCCAGAAATGGTGATGAGCGTCAACGATTAGTCCCATGGGTGCCTCGCTTGTAAGTGAATTAGTAATTTCGGGCGAAAAGGCTCTATTCCGGACGATGGTTCTGCAAAAAGCAGGGTCCCATTGTTTACCAACGCTTTGTTCGTATCAATCCTGTGCCCCTCCACGTTGCCGGATTGTTTCTATTCTTCGGACGATCTGCCATCCACTACCGGGAGCCATATCCCGAAAGTAAACTATTCGGCTGGCCAAGGATTTGCCCAACCATCAACTGCCCGATTCAGCTTCCGCTCGTCCGCGTCGCATCGGTAATGAATCACGACTATTCGGTAACTTTTCTATCCGCAAGCCTGACGGTGACCCCGGATGGCTCGCGCGGGAATCCGTTGCCGAATTGATCCAGTAAACCTGAAACATCGATCGGCTTCACCGACCAAAAACCGACAACGACTGTTTTGCGATTCCTGAAACCTCCAAAAATCTTAATCATCCAGAAACCCTACGAAGACCATCGGCAATTATGAAAGCGATAGAAATTACGGAACCGAGTGTCGTCAAGCTTGTGGAGCGTCCCAAGCCAACGGCAAGCCCAGGCCACGTTTTGTTAAAGGTGAATCGCGTTGGGTATTGCGGCAGCGACCTTGCTGCGTTCCGTGGCCACAATCCGTTGGTCACCTACCCTCGCGTGCCCGGACATGAGGTTTCGGCGACGATCGAAGCCGTTGGCGATGGCGTTACTGACTGGTCGGTGGGACAAGAAGTTCTGGTGATTCCGTACAGCAACTGTGGCGAATGTTCCGCGTGCCGGAAAGACCGGTTCAATTGCTGCAAGAGAAACGAAACGCTTGGCGTTCAACGAGAGGGAGCACTTGCCGAGTATTTTGTGGCCCCGACTGAAAAACTTCTAGCATCCGACAACCTGACACTTCAAGAACTGGCATTGGTCGAGCCGTTAACGGTGGGCTTTCACGCGGTTGCACGAGCACACGTTGAGAAGGAACACATCGTCGGCGTGATCGGTTGCGGAGCGATCGGGCTGGGTGCGATCGCCGGAGCTGCGTTCCGAGGCGCTCGGGTCATCGCGATCGACGTCGAGGACAGTAAAAAAGAGGTCGCCATTGCGTGTGGGGCGACCGATTTTGTTAACTCACGAACCGAAAATGTTCATGACCGTTTGATCGAACTGACTGACGGTCACGGCCCAGACGCGATGATCGAAGCCGTTGGCCATCCCATGACCTATCGAATGGCGGTGGAAGAGGTCTGCTTTGCAGGTCGAGTCGTCTACATCGGCTGGTCGAAAGGGCCGGTCGAGTACGACGCGACTCCGTTCGTCAAAAAAGAGCTGGACATCTGTGGTTCTCGCAACGCGACGCCTCAAGATTTCCGTGATGTGATTTCGATGCTGGAGCTGAAGAAATTCCCGCTTGACAAAGTCATCACCAAAACGATCTCACTGGAAGAAGCTCCGGCTGCGATGGAGGCATGGAGCGACGATCCAGCCAGTATCTGCAAGATTCAGATTGATTTAGATCGTTAACTTCCGATCGACACGCGTCAACTTCTGTGCCGTTTCGGCAGCTCGGTTGTTTGTGCGATTCTTCGCTCAGGCGGTGTCCTTCCCCGTACATTTTTATATTCAATTGAAACTGGAATCATCATGACCATGAAAATCGAAAAGTTCTCATTCGGAATGGGCGATCGTTTTGCTCACCAAGCCAAAGCTCAGCTGGCAGCCGTTATGAAAGCAGCCGAACAAGGCGTTGAGATTGTTCCCGTCTGGAACAAGTCCAACCGTGAACACGTTACCATCGGCAGCGAACCGGCCAGCAATCCGGCGGCCGCAGCCGACGCGGTGAAAGATCTGGGCTGGAGCAAGTCGCACTACACCGACGCCGATCATATTAACTTGTCTACGGTTGATCGCTTTGTCGACACGCACGACTTTTTTACTTTGGATGTCGCTGACGCGATCGGAGAAGCTGCCGATCCCGCCGAAGTGGAAGCCTTTGTTGAAAGCGTGTCTGACCTGATCGGTTCACTTTCTATCCCGGGGATCGAGGGTGCAGTGGAAGTTTCACGCGAATTGGTTCAGTCGACTGCAAACCAATACCTGAAAGCAGTCAAACTGGCCGGTGAAATTTATCGTCATGTCGTTTCCGTCAAAGGTGAAGGGAATTTCGTCACC
This sequence comes from uncultured Pirellulaceae bacterium, assembly GCA_937928215.1. Taxonomy (GTDB): domain Bacteria; phylum Planctomycetota; class Planctomycetia; order Pirellulales; family Pirellulaceae; genus Mariniblastus. Next base: position 7,620 of record CALFWL010000050.1, read on the forward strand.
GAAGTTTCGATGGACGAAACGGACAGTCCACAGACTCCGCCGGAACTGTTAGTGATCTTGGCCGCGATCGCGAAAGAACAGATCCCCGTTCAAACCATCGCGCCAAAATTCACAGGTCGATTCAACAAGGGAGTCGACTACGTGGGCGACGTGAAGCAGTTTGCCAAAGAGTTCGAGGATGATCTCGCGGTGATCGCCTATGTGGTCGACAAGTACAAGCTTCCCGAAAACTTGAAACTGAGCGTGCACTCTGGCAGCGATAAGTTTTCAATCTATCAGCCCATTCGGGAAGCTCTGGCGAAGACCGGTGCCGGTCTGCACATCAAGACTGCCGGGACCACATGGTTGGAAGAATTGATTGGTCTGGCGGAAGCGGACGGTGAAGCTCTCGATCTGGCCAAGGAAGTGTATGCCCAAGCGTTTGCCAACAGCGAGGCTCTCTGCGAACCCTACGCGTCTGTAATCGATGTTGACCCGAAGCAACTGCCGTCTCCGGACGAAGTCAACGGATGGACCGCGTCACAGTATGTGAACGCGTTGCGGCACGATCCCAATCACCCCGAGTTCAATTCTTCTTTTCGTCAATTGCTGCACGTGGGCTACAAGGTCGCAGCCAAAATGGGGCAGCGTTATCTGGACATGCTGAAGAAGTACGAAGAATCGGTCAGTCGCAACGTAACGGGCAACTTGTACGATCGGCACTTGAAGCCCCTGTTCGTAGAGTGATGAACAGCATCGGTTGAATTACGAATTACGAAAACGGGTTGTCTTGTGCTAGGTAGCGGAGGCAACTCGAATCGAGGCAACTCGAACCCGACTACCGTTTCTTCTTTTTCGCCGCTTTGCGGTCTGGGCGATAACCTTGCCCCGGAGCATAGCGGCCTTGCTTTTTCGAGCCCTTTTTCTTGCTTTCGCCTGAGGCCGTGCCATCGGCCATGCGGTGAACGTATTCGCCACGAAACTGCTTGCCCGCCATCTTGCGACGTTGAGTGATAGCTTCTTTTGGGGGCTTGGCCGGAATCAGGCAATCGCAGCCGCTTCCGATCAACTCGCTGCGTCCCGCCTGCTTGAGCGCTTTGGCCACATCAAAGTAGTTCTCCGGTTTGAAGAATTGCATCAAGGCACGTTGCACGTTGCGGTCTTTCAGCTTCTTGGCAATAAACACCGGTTTTTTGGTGAACGGGTCCATTTCCGTGTAGTACATGCACGTTGCCACGTCCAACGGAGCTGGAATAAAGTCTTGGACCTGGTCCGGTTTGTATCCGTTTCGCTTTAGAAAGACAGCCAGATCAATCATGCTGTTCACATCGCTGCCGGGATGCGACGAGATGAAATAGGGAACCAGATATTGTTTCTTACCGGTTTCCTTGGACTGCTCGCGAAAGATGTCAGAAAAGTTTTCGAAGTCATCCACGCTCGGTTTTCGCATCTTGTCTAGGACACCGTCGCTGGCGTGTTCCGGTGCGACCTTCAGCAGACCGCCAACATGGTGCTCGGTCAGCTCCTTGACGTATTCGGGGCTGCGACGCGCCAGATCCATCCGAACGCCACTGGCGACCAGAACTTTCTTGACTCCTTTGATTTCGCGTGATTCTTTCATCAGCTGGATCAATGGCCCGTGATCGGTGCCCAGCAGTTTGCAGATTTTTGGATGCACACACGACTGCCGACGGCAGACCGCTTCGACTTCCGGCTTCGAGCATTTCATCTCGTACATGTTTGCCGTGGGGCCGCCGATGTCGCTGACGACGCCGCTGAATTTTGGATCAGCCGCCATCTGGTTAATCTCGCCCAGCACGGAATCCTTCGAACGAGACTGAATGACTCGCCCCTGATGAGCCGTGATCGAGCAGAAAGTGCAGCCACCGAAACAGCCTCGCATGATGGTGACCGAATCCTTGATCGTTGCGAACGCAGGAATGGGCTCCTTGTAGCGGGGATGAGCCTTGCGTGTGTAAGGCAAGCCATAGACCGCGTCCATCGCTTCCTGACTGATCGGGAATTGAGGAGGATTGACCACCACGGTCACGTTGCCGTGCTTTTGAATCAAGCGTTTCGCATTGTAAGGGTTCGTTTCGTTGTGGATGATTCGAGTCGCATCGGCGAACGCGACTTTGTCTTCGCAAACTTGCTGGTAGGAGGGCAGCTCAATCGCATCGTCGGGAATGGGATCTTTCGCTCCGGCAACATAAGCGACGCCCAGCATGTCCCGCAAATCCTTGACGGTCTCGCCCGCGTCCATCCGTTGAGCCATCTCGACGATCGGATTTTCGCCCATCCCGTAGGCAACCAGATCAGCCTTTGAGTCCAGCAGGATCGACTTGCGAACGTTGTCGCCCCAGTAGTCGTAATGCGCCAACCGACGCAATGAGGCTTCGACACCGCCCGCGATGATTGGCACGCCTTTGAATGCTTCGCGGGCTCGGTGGCAGTAAGCGAGGGTCGCTCGGTCGGGCCTCAAACCGATGCGACCGCCTGGCGAATAAGCGTCACTGTTTCGGACTTTGCGATTGGCCGTGTAATGGTTGATCATGCTGTCCATGTTTCCAGCACTGATTCCGAAGAATAAGCGTGGCTTGCCAAAGCGTCGCCAGTCGTCGCACGATCTCCAGTCCGGCTGCGACACGATACCGACTCGGAACCCGGCGGCTTCCAGAGTGCGGCCCAAAATCGCCATCGCGAAGCTGGGGTGATCGATGTACGCGTCGCCGGTAACGAACACGACATCCAGTTCATCCCAGCCGCGTGCCTTCGCTTCTTTCATCGACATCGGCAGCGGAAGCTTGCCCGCGGGAGTCGGCACAGCGTTGCCTGACAATACCTCCAGTCGGACGCACTCTTTTTTGGCGCGGTCGATTTGTTTTTCGATGACAGGAAGTTGCGTGGGCATGTGCAGAGCGTGCGATAAGGGCCATCGTTTCAAGGTTTGGTCAATCATGATGACGACTGACACGCGTTTTGACGATGCACAATCGATCATTCTTCGACAAAACGTGAATGTTCGTGCTGAATTTTGAACTTCCGGGTGAAGATGCTATCTTTTTTTCCATGGCTTCGTCGTCCGAACTTCAATCGTCCCAATTTCAACTCGATATACTTCCCGCTCCGCAACGACGTCTTTGGCGTGAGTTGACCTTGAAAGCTCTTTGTTACTTTGGTGACGGGAATCTTTCAACCGTTCCAACCGAAATTCAAGCTCGGTTGGTCCAATCAGTCAACGCCGTCGACCTGAGCAGCCTGCCAATTTAGCGGATCTGCTGGGAGATCGTCGAGTTGATTAGCCTGCCTCAGACAATGTCATTCAGGGAAATCGCTCGGCGGGTAATTTGGTTTGCCCCCCCGTAGTAGCACTGGCTGATCCAGTCCGATTTCTCGCCTACGCAATACGTTACGCAACCTTCGACGACATGCAGACGATTCGAACTTTCGCAACCGACGATCAGTTGCGATACGTGTTGAAGAATGCTCCGCCAAGAATCATCGACGCTAGGTCCTAGGCATACTGGCACGTCAAGCTCGGGATCTTTCCGCCACCCGACATGCCGATGCGGAGTTTTCCAGATACGACGGTAACCAACGACTCTGTAAAATAATGAAGCTGAAGGCGGTAAACTCTTGTTCGGGTTCGCGTGAGTCGAGGATGTCATCGCTCGTATCGTGCGAAGAAACCTTCGCCAGTTTGCCGCTACGCTACCGGATACTTCCACAGCATTGCGAAAATCAGACCGAGCAATAGTCCGTAAGCAATGCCGTCGACGATGTCGGTCCAGACTCGTTGCCGAAACCAGATGCGGTTGAGCACATTGTTTGACGCATAGGTGAGTATCCCAATTGTGCCGGCGACTCGGAACACTTGCATGAAGTCAGTGCTGGCATGGGTTGGCTGGCAGGCAACGTGAGTGACATAGGCAATGGTGCTGACCGTGACCAGAAAATACAGAATCGTCAAACCAACGTTGGTCGGCATCGCGTGCATCTCGTACACGTTCAATGTCCCTCGAGGGCCCTGTTTGTACTTGTCCATGTGTTCAGGCTTGTTCATCCCAGCAGCTGTCTCTGGATAAGGAAACATATAGTTCCCCGCACTGATATTCTGGTCTTTGACGAATTTCATCAATTCGTCCTCGCAATGCACTTTGCGGCGATCCCCAAAATGATGAGGCATCACCATCCATGCCAGCGTGCTGGCCACCCAAAGCGCGAACGTGGCCGTCAGAATCGGTATCCAAAGATCGATTAAAAACTCCATATCTAGCTCCAAATGAATGAGACGGAATTGTCCGTGAAGTTGCGTTGTGAATTCTTGGTCCGAAAATCGATGGTGTCGCTGTGACACTGCCAGTTTAAGAAACGAAGCGATCAGTGTCGAGCAAATTTGTCACAGTATTGAGCCGTGAAACAGGAACTGTGGGGGCTTGATTTTCGACCAGATCACCATCACGAATCAGGGTCGATCAAACTCCGTCAACTTTGGCGGTTGGGCAAACTGTCGCCGAGCCCTACAATGTGTGGTTCGAATTCATCGCTATTCCACTGGACGGACTCATCTGGTGCTTTGTCACATCTAAATGTTCGGGTTTGCCGCCCAATGGATTGCGTTCTTGCCCAGCCCGAATTTTCTATCGTCACAAAGCACTAGCTTATGCCTGCTTCGGATATCGTCGTCAAAGGTGCTCGCGAGCACAATCTTCAGGATGTCAACCTTGTTCTACCTCGTAATCAGCTGATCTGCTTGACGGGAGTCAGTGGCAGCGGCAAAAGCTCGTTCGCATTCGACACCGTTTTCGCCGAAGGTCAGCGGCGTTACGTCGAAAGCCTGTCCAGCTATGCACGGCAATTTCTGGGACAGATGCCCAAGCCGGATGTCGATCTGATTTCGGGCCTGAGCCCTTCGATCTCGATTTCGCAAAAATCATCGGGCAACAATCCTCGATCGACCGTCGGCACCATCACCGAGATTTACGACTTTCTGCGAGTCCTTTTCGCGCGAGTCGGGCAAGGTTACTGCCCCAAGTGCGATCAGCCGATTTCGGCCCAGTCTCGTGATCAGATTATCGGCAGCATCCTACAGTTGAAGAAGGGGACCGAGTACGCGGTTCTCGCTCCCGTGGTGCGAAATCAAAAGGGTGAGCATCGTGACCTGTTGAGCGACCTGCAGAAGCAAGGCTACGTGCGAATCCGTGTCGATGGCGAAGTAATGTCACTTGGGGCAGAGATCAAACTTGATCGTACCAAGCGTCATAATATCGAACTTGTGGTCGATCGCTTGGTCGCTCGGGATGACATTCGAGGCCGGCTTGGTGAGGCGGTCGAAGCAGCGTTGAAATTGGGCAAAGGGACGTTGATTGTTTCGGTCACCACCGACGATACTGCGAAGCCTCAGCAGGAAACCGATAGCGCAGCCGATTCGGATGACGAAGGTTCCGGCGCGGCAAAGCGAAAACGGAAAACTCGGTCTCGCAAAAAATCTACCGCGGATCCGGGCGACCGCGTTTATTCGGCCGACTACGCCTGCGCTTCGTGTGGGCTCAGTTTCTCGCCGCCAACGCCGCAAATGTTCAGCTTTAACAGTCCGCAAGGAATGTGCGAAGGCTGTGACGGTCTAGGTGAAGTGTTCACCTTCGATCGCGAGTTGATGGTTCCCGACCCAAGCAAATCATTTCAACAAGGTGCCGTGGCGCTGCTGGGCAAGTGGAAAGATCTGGGCCGGTGGCGAAGACACATTTATCAAGGAGTCGCAGACGCAGCAGAGAAAGAATACGGGCTTGAACCGGGCACGTTGCTGGAAACGGCGTGGGAGGAACTGACAGAAGAACAGCAAGACATCTGGCTCTACGGCACGGGCGATCTACATATTACTTACACGTGGCGTGGCGGTAATTCTCCGATGAAGTACGGCGGCAACTTCGAGGGACTGGTCAGCGAGTTCGACGAAAAGTACCGCAACACCAGCAGTGCCCCGAAGCTGAGAGCGTTGGAAGAATACATGGCGGAAATCCATTGCATTGATTGTGATGGCGCTCGTTTGAATACCCAAGCAAGGCACTTTCGCTTGGACTCGGCCAGCCCGAAATTCGCGGACAACGCCAGTCTGACGATCTCGGAGATTTGCGATCTCTCGATTGCCGACGCTCATGAATTTTTCGCGGGTCTGGATTTGGATGACACCAAGCAGTTCGTGGCGACCGAGCCCATCAAAGAAATTCGCAACCGACTCGGGTTTCTGTTAAACGTCGGCCTCGAATATCTGATGCTCAATCGGACCGCACCGACTTTGTCGGGTGGCGAGACCCAGCGGATTCGCCTGGCGGGGCAAATTGGAGCTGGCTTGGTCGGAGTGCTGTACATCCTGGACGAGCCCTCGATCGGGCTCCATCCTCGCGACAACGATCGCTTGATCAGCACGCTGCAACATCTTCGCGATCTGGGTAACACCGTGGTCGTGGTCGAGCACGATGAAGACACGATGCGCCAGTGCGATTACCTGATCGATTTCGGTCCGGGGCCGGGCGTTCGGGGCGGAGAGGTTGTCGTCGAAGGCCATCCCTCGGAGATCGTCAAATCAAAAAAGAGCCTGACGGCTCAGTACCTGAGCGGCCGCCTGAAGATCGCGGTGCCCGAAATGCGTCGCGAAGGTGACCCGGGCAAGATCGTCAAAATCAGTGGTGCTCGGCACAACAACCTGAAAGATATCGATATCGAGATCCCGTTGGGCAAGTTCGTTTGCGTGACGGGCGTCAGCGGTAGCGGTAAGAGTTCTTTCGTGAACGAAATCCTGAAAGAAGAACTGCGAGAACGGCTCAATGGCGGCATCGGCGATCCGGGCGATTTCGATTCCATCGAAGGAATCGAACTGCTGGATAAGATGATCGCGATCGATCAGTCTCCGATTGGTCGGACACCGCGTTCCAATCCCGGCACCTATATCAAGCTCTTCGATGAGATCCGAAAGCTTTACACCAAGTTGCCGGAAGCGAAAAAACGAGGCTACGCGGCAGGTCGATTCAGCTTCAACGTCAAAGGCGGGCGTTGCGAAGCGTGTGAAGGTAACGGCAGCAACAAGCTGGAAATGGATTTCCTAGCCGACGTTTGGGTCACGTGTCCCGTCTGCGAAGGGCAACGATTCAACCGCGAAACGTTGCAGGTCAAGTTCCGCGACAAGTCGATCGCCGACGTGCTGAACATGGACATCCAAGAGGCAATGAAGTTCTTTGAAAACGTGCCTGTCGTCCTGAACAAGCTGACCACGTTGCACAGTGTGGGGCTGGATTACTTAAAAATTGGCCAACCTTCGCCAACGCTTTCTGGCGGTGAAGCCCAACGCATCAAACTGGCTCGCGAGCTTGTCAAACGCAGCACCGGAAAAACGCTTTATCTGTTGGACGAACCAACCACCGGCTTGCACTTCGCAGATATCCAATTGCTGCTGAACGTATTGCAAAACTTCGTCGAAGCCGGCAACACCGTGCTCGTCGTCGAGCACAATCTGGATGTGATCAAGACCGCCGATTGGATCATCGACATTGGCCCTGAAGGTGGATCGGGTGGCGGTGAAGTCGTCGTTGCGGGCACGCCAGAAACGGTAGCCGAATGCAAAGAGTCATACACCGGCCAAGCGTTGAAGAAGGCGTTGGAAGAACGCGAAGAAATTCCCAAACCCAAACAGGGCAAGTCCAAGGCTCCTGTTCAGGCGACCGAAATCAAGGTTCGGGGCGCTCGACAGCATAGCCTGAAGACGGTGGATATGGATGTCGCTCGGGACAAAATGTCCGTTTTCTGCGGACCGTCAGGCAGTGGGAAAAGCTCGCTGGCGATGAGCACAATCTATGCAGAAGGCCAGCGTCGGTACGTCGAAAGCCTCTCCAGTTACGCCCGACAGTTTGTCAATCAGCTTGAAAAACCGCGAGTCGACCAGATCGAAGGCTTGTCTCCGGCAATCGCAATCGAGCAGAAGAACCTCAGCTCTTCACCTCGAAGTACTGTCGGAACCGTCACCGAGGTCTATGACTATCTGAGGATCTTGATGGCTCGCCTGGGTGAGCCTCATTGTCCTGACTGCGACGTGCCAATCGGGACTCAAACCAGCGACAACATCGTCGACAAAATTTTGCAATACGAAGCTGGCACACGGTTGATGTTGCTGGCCCCGATCGAGCCTGACCAGACGCAAAGTTACGAGCAATTGTTCGACGACATCAAGGGCAGCGGATACGTTCGCGTCAGAGTTGACAATCAGACGTACGACATTGACGACGTGCCCATTCCCGGTCGACGTAACCGAGTTGCCATCGAAATCGTTGTTGATCGCATGGTGGTCAAGGAAGAATCACGATCGCGTATTGCGGATAGCGTTGAAGCCGCTTTGGCGATCGGCAAAGGCGTGTTGCTGATCGCGGAGCCGGACAAAAACGTTGCCGAGAAACACTGGAAAGTCGTCAAGCACAGCCAACACCTTGCGTGCGAATGTTGCGGACGCAGCTTTGAACGCCTGACGCCGCACAACTTCAGCTTCAACAGTCAGTTGGGCTGGTGCGAAGACTGCGAAGGAATCGGCACGCAGACGGGAGCCGATCCGACCGTCGTGATGAACGATGCCGAGCTATCGCTTCAGGACGGTGCGATTGGGTTGTGGCCAGATGTCACCGAGGAAGTTTCTCAAAAGATGATGTTGTCTTGGTGCAAAACGACGGGCATTCCTGCGGACAAGTCGTTCAGTCAACTTGACGCGCGGCAACGTCGATTGGTTTTCTTCGGAACGGGAGATCGATGGTTCGATGTGTTGGACGATGCGGAAGAGGTTTCATTCAGTTTCCAATTCAAGGGCGTCTTCCCGACCTTGGACGAAGCGTCGCGGTTGTCGGCTCGGTTGCGTCAGCAGTTGCAGTCACTGATTGGAGAGGTCGAATGCGGTACGTGCGGGGGCAGTCGTTTGCGAGACGATTCCGGAGCCGTTCGATTCCGCGAGCTGTCGATTGACGGTATCTGTCGAATGCCGCTGGGGGCTCTTCAGACGACGTTGAAAAAATGGAAGCTTGATAAGCGTGAGAAGAAGATCGCGGGCGAGTTGATCCGTGAGATCACCGGTCGGATTCAGTTCCTCAACGATGTTGGACTGGAGTATTTGACTCTTTCTAGGACTGCCGCGTCGCTTTCCAATGGCGAAGCACAAAGAATTCGCCTTGCCAGTCAGTTGGGAAGCGGCCTCTGTGGCGTCTTGTACGTGCTGGACGAACCCACGATTGGCTTGCACCCTCGCGACAACCATCGTCTGTTGAAGGCGCTGCACCGCTTGCGAGATTTGGGCAACACGCTGATTGTGGTCGAGCACGACAAGGAAGTGATCGAAAGCAGTGACCATGTTTACGACTTTGGCCCCAAGGCAGGCACCGGCGGCGGTGAGATTGTTGCATCTGGAACGCCAGCCGAGCTCCAGAAAATCAAGGGCTCAGTTACAGGCCCTTTCCTGAGTGGAAAAAAATCGATTGCGATTCCGTCTAACCGACGACCCGCGTTGGTGATCGACGATCCGGTCAAGAAGTCGACCAAAAAGAAGTCCACGAAGCCAGCAGCCAAAAAACAAGTTGAACTGGTTAACACGATCGATGTCGTGCAGGCCAAGCACAACAATTTGAAGAACATCAACGTTCGCTTTCCGCTTGAGACGCTAACCGTCGTGACGGGACCAAGTGGCTGCGGCAAAAGCTCGCTTGTCAATGAGATTCTGTACAACTCGTTGGCCAGGCGATTGCATCGAGCGTCGACCGTGCCGGGTGCCCATCGCGGCATTCGTGGGATCGAGCACATCAACAAGGTGATCCGCGTGGATCAGACTCCACTGGGCAACTCTCCATCGTCGAACCCGGCGACTTATACGGGAGCGTTCGACTTGATCCGTGAACTGTTCGCACAATTACCGGATTCGAAAGTCCGTGGCTATACGGCTCGTCGATTCAGTTTCAACGTGCCCGGTGGACGTTGTGAAGAATGTTTTGGCAATGGACAGAAATGTATCGAGATGCATTTCTTGCCGGATGTATGGGTCGAATGCGAAGCGTGTCGCGGTCGCCGCTACAATGAAGATACGCTGGCCGTTCGATACAACGGAAAAACGATCGACGACATCTTGAAGATGAGTTGTGGCGAAGGCATTCGACACTTTTCCAATATCCCCAAGATCCGCCGCATTTTGCAAACGTTGTGCGATGTTGGCTTGGATTATCTGACGCTGGGGCAGAGTGCTCCGACGCTGTCGGGTGGTGAAGCTCAGCGCGTGAAACTGTCGGCAGAACTTTCGCGACCGGATACCGGACGAACGCTGTACTTGCTGGACGAACCAACGACCGGTTTGCACTTTGAAGATTTGAACAAATTGTTGGAGGTGCTACAGCGGTTGGTGGATGTCGGAAACACCGTTGTCTTGATCGAGCACAACCTTGACATCATCAAAGCAGCGGATTGGGTGATCGACATGGGGCCTGAGGCCGGAATCGGCGGCGGGCAAATCGTCGTCCAAGGAACTCCTGAAAAGATCGTCGAGTATGCTGAAGCGGCGAAAGCTGCGGCCAGCAAGACCGGAAAAAGCAAAGCCGGCATGCCGCGCAGTTGGACGGGTGAAGCGTTGGCGCCGACTCTGGCCGAGGGCACATACAAAGAACGTCCGACCTACGACCCCGCCAAAGATGATCGCTGGAAGAAAGGTGACATGGACATCGAGGATGTCGGCGCAGCGGCGCAAATGCCATGGGAAGCGGACGGACGGCGCTGGCATACTCACGATCGTGTCGGTCGCGCGGGCGAGCCCGTCAAATGGGATGGCGATCTGGTCGCTCGTGTCGTTGATCGGATTCAGGAAAACGAAGGGTTCTCTGATACGAAGTGGAACGACCGAACCGTCGTCGAGGTCTGCGGAAGCAAAAAAAGTGCCGGTTGGTTCTTCCATGCGGTCACGGGCGATACGTGGTTCGTGAAGCTGAAGTTTCATGTTCGACCACGAACGTTCAAACGCGATGAACTTGTCGCGCGGCTTCCTCTGTTGACGCCCAACGAAATGGAAGACGTCCCCGTTTACGGAAATGCGCCTCGGGTCAAACTGACCAACACCAAGGCATCATGGCAAGAGGTTGAGATTCGCGCTCATTCGATGCAGGAACTGGACCATCCCGAGTTTTGGAATTTCGTTGACGAAGCCATTGGCAGTTTTCTCGATCGAACTCAGGCCAAAAATGTCAACATCAAGGAAGAGACACCGTGGGCCAAGCTTGGTCAGAAATGGCACTTTATGCGAAAAGGTTTTGCTGCTGGCAAGGAGGTTCAGTGGGACGTGAACGTGCTGGAGACGCTGCAAACGGTACTTGAAAAAACGGCTCCCGAAGGCGAGTTCGAGTGGGGCAACAAACAGGTGGTGCATTTCCGCCTGCCGGAACAGAAAGAGCCTCTGGTCAGCATCCAGACCAAAAAAACTGATGGCGTGTGGTTGCACATCTCAACGGCCAAAGACTCTGTCACGGCAGGTCGAGTGGCTGATATTGCCGAGGAAGCGACCGTCGCAACCAGCGGAACGAAAGACACTCTGAAGATGAGCTTTCGGTCTGTTGACCAGGTCAAGAACAAGGAACTGAAAAAGTTCTTGCGGGAACACATCGAGTCGATGCCTGTGTAGCATTTGGGCGCGATTGCGAACCGACTCGCGCCAGCCTGCGTATCGATCGGACTGGCCTGCATGGATTAGATTGACCGTGCGCCGAACGTCAACGCCAGGTACGGCTAACCGGACGGATTTTCAACCACGAATCAAGCGAAAGACTCGAAATCAGCGAGCGACGGAGCTACTGTCGTGTATTTCGCTTACTTTTTGGTTGGTAACTGGTTCGCTCGTTTGCACGCGATGTCGGATGGCTTCAGTTCAGAATGTCAACTTGTGAATATCAACTTGTTTCAGCGAACACTCGCTTGGTTAAATTCACTCCATCATCCAATCCAAGCTGGAACAGGTGATCGGCGAAGTGAGGGCGGTGGCCGGTCCATGCAAGTTCACCTTGAATTCGGCCCTCGGCGTCCCGACCGCCACCGACGAATCGATAAATGTCGTGAAAAATGTAATCCTGGTTGTCGTCCAGGCCATGGCATTCGGATACGGTCATGACTCGTCGCGAGCCGTCATTCAAGCGAGCGATCTGGATCACCATCTGAATGGCCGAGCCGACCTGGACTCGGGCAACGTGAACCGGCAGCGACACGTCACTTAGCATGCACAGCGTCTCAAGCCGAACCGCTGCATCCCGAGGCGTATTGGCATGGACCGTGGTCAACGCGCCCTCATGGCCGGAGATCATCGACTGGATCAAGTCCAACGCTTCGCCCCGTCGCACTTCTCCCACCACGATTCGGTCGGGCCGCATCCGCAATGAATCGACAAACAGATCGCGGATGGTGACGGCGTTCTTTCCTTTGGAGCCCGGCTGAGCTTCCAAGTAAACGGTATGAGGTTGTTGCAGTTGAAGCTCGGAACTGTCTTCGATCACGATGATGCGCTCGTGTTCCGGGATGGCAGCGGACAACGCGTTCAACAACGATGTCTTGCCGGTGCCTGTTCCACCAGAGATTACAACATTACGATGGGCCAGCACCGACAGGCCAAGAAATTCCGCGACTTCTTCGTTGATGCTGTTCCATTCGACCAGCGTCTGCAAATTGAACGACGATTTGCGAAACTTTCGGATCGAAATGCACGTCCCCTGCCGACTACTGGGAGGCACGATCACGTGGACTCGTGAACCATCGGGCAGACGAGCGTCCATGCTGTGCTGTCCGTCGCCAATCTTGCGATCCACGTATTCGGCGATGTTGGTCGCCGCAGCCGTCAGAAATTTCTCATCCGGAAACGAACAGTCGGATCGGTGCAGTCGACCGGCTTTTTCGAAGAAGATCGTGTCGAAGCCATTGATCAGAATTTCTGATACTTCCGGATCGTCCAACATCTCCGCAATCGGGTGCAGAAAATACTTCAGCGTTTCGTCGTAGATTTCTTTTCGTTTCATGGGAAGATATCTTATTCCAAGCGGCCCAAGAATGCACTTCCAGCGAAACCAAATCTTCCGACCAGCATAGAACAATCGATTTAACCCCTCGATGCACCTGATTAGCGAACTCAAGCTGTCCCTCGGGCCACGGAATGATCGCTGGGACGGAAACAATTGGTGAAATCCTTCTCGGATTCGGTTATCATCAAGATCGAACGCGACTTAATCGAGCGCCATCGTATTGGGAATTGCTGTCGGCTCGATCGGCAAGGCTCTCACTGAAGAAATCATGAATCAACAGTTTGAACAATTTGATGTCATTGGGACCGGACGGTACTCCGTCATCTACGAAGGTCACGATCATGGGCCGCTCGACCGCCCGGTGGCGATCCGGGAGTTGGCAGATCAGTGGAAAGACAATTCGAGGCGTCAGCAGGCGTTTTTGGCGGAAGCGGGTTTTCTGGCCAAGCATGACTATGAACATTTGTTGAAAGTCTACGACGTCGTTGTCGACTCCAATCTGGTAATCACGGAATTGCTGGAGGGAAGTCTCGACAAGCTGGTCGCAAAGAATGGGCCGATGAGTCCGGCTCGTGTGCGATCGGTGATCCAGCAGGTTCTGAAGGCGCTTAATTATCTGCACAAGAAAAGCATCATCTACGGAGCCGTTCGTCCTTCGAAGTTGTTGTATTCGGACCGTGGCAAGGTGAAGCTAGGTTGCTTCGAAAAGATCAAGGACGGCGTCGTGCCTCGCCCGGAAGTCGAAAAATATGTCGCGCCGGAAACGTTGTCGGCCGGTTTTGGTCCGATCGGGCCGCCTTTGGATTTTTATGGTCTGGGCTTCACGGCATTGGAGTTACTGCTGGGTAACAAGTTTGATCCGCTGTTTCCGGTGCTTTCGGGTGACGATGGCGTTTCAGATGTCGGATGGTTGCGTTGGCACAGTTCGGAAGATGGCCTGCCGCCGGTCAGCAAGTTGGTGCCCGGGGTGCCGCAGGATTTGGCGAATGCACTCGATGCGATGCTGCAAAAAAGAGTGGCCGATCGGCCTCAAACGGCATTCGAGGTTTTCCAATTGTTGCAAGACATGGAACCTATCCCGGTACTCGATGGAGTGGAGCAGTCCGTGATTCCCGGTATCGGGTTGGGGAAAATCGGTGGTAATCCACGCGATGAACTGATCCCTGCGAAGCTTTCCGAAAGCGAAGATTTTCGTCCCACGACCGCAGCAGTGTCAAAACCCTCGGCACCCGACAAGCCTGCCAAGAAGGTGACTCCTCCGCGAAAAAGCTCCGGCAGCAAAATTGACGCAAGCCGAAAAGGATCCAAAGTAACGCCTGCTGCCGCGCGGAAAACCGTGCAAAAGAAGAAAGGTATTCCCGCGTTGGTCAAAGCGTTGCTGTTGGTGTTGCTGCTGGGAGGCACTGGCTTCGGTGCGTGGTGGACGTACGACAATGATCCGTTCGGCTGGTTCGCTCCACCGGTTGTCAATCCATCGGTCGAGCCAATTGCAAAAGTGGAACCGGAACCCAAAGAAAAGGAACCGATTGAAGTCGAACCTGCGCCCGAGCCAGAATTGAACCTAGACGAAATCTTCAAACGTGGAAAAGATGCGTTGGCGGATCAGAAGTTTGATTCCGCGATCGAAGATTTTTCCACCGTGTTGGATCGAGACCACGCGAGTTACCTGACGGCCTATCTGTTGCGGGCTCGATCGTTTCACGCCCGTGGGGCGGACGAAGAAGATCATCATCACGCCGTTGACGACTTGACCGATTTCCTCGGCGAAGCCGATTCGACGGCCACGGATGCCGAAAAATCGGAGGCTCACCTGCTGCGTGGTCGAATTTATCGCGACGAGGAAAAGCTTGATCCCGCGGTGAACGATTTCCGAGCGTCGGTTTCGCTGCAACCGGATGTGGAAGTACAGAAGGAGCTGGCCGAGCTGTTGTTGCAACGAGCCGAAGTCGCATTAACTGAAATGCGTCTGGGCCCCGCGATCGACGACCTTGAGGACGTCCGAACACTCGACCCAGACCGAAAGGGCATCGATGCGAAACTGGCGTCCGTCCGTTTTGACCGTGGTGAATTGAAAGTCGAGACACGCGATTTTGGAACGGCGAAGGACGATTTTGACCGAGCGATTGAGTTGGTTGATTACAAGCCCGAATACTACGTCGCTCGTGCGGATTGTTACGGCAAGTTTGGTGAATCTAAGAAGGGTATCGAGGATTATTCGACGGCCATCAAACGCAGTTCTGAGCCTGCGGCCGAGTGGTTTGTCGGTCGAGCCGCACTGCTGCGGAAAATTAACCAGCCGCAGAAAGCTCTGGACGATCTGAATCGAGCGATCGCGTTGAAGCCGACCAGTGCGGAGGCCTATGCGACCCGAGGAAAGTTGTACCGCGAGGACTTGAAGCAACTGCCTCAAGCAATCAAAGACTTTCGAGACGCATTGAAAAATGGGTTTTCACCCCCGTTTGAGATAGAACTGGCCATCGGTGATACGCTTTACGATGTTGGCGAGGCGCTAGGCGGGCGTCGCGATTTTAATCCTGCGATTGAGCAACTGGGGTTGGCGTTGAAACAGTTTCTGGCCATCAGTAGCGGTGGCTCATTGAGCAAAGCTCAACAGCAGGAAGTGAGTGAATTGACTCGGAAAACACTCCGCCGGATGGGCGATTGTCATTACGCTACCAAAGACTATCCTCAAGCAATCGAGGAATATTCAAAAACGATCGAGCAAAGTAGCGGTTCGGATTATCGCGCGTTTGTGCGACGCGGAAACTGCTACAAAGCGGAAAATCAGTTCCAGGACGCCGAACGCGACTACCGGCGTGCGCTGGAGATTGATCCCAGCTACAACGTGGCTCGTTTTCATTTGGGGCAGCTTTACACCAAGCGGGGCGACGATCGGGCTCAGCGCCGACTATTGGCTCCGGCAGCGGAAAAAAGCAAGCTCAAGGATCAGGCGTTGGCCGATTACCGGGCTGCGATCAGCGAGCTGACTCAACTGATTGACGCCAATCCTCAGACCAAGTACTTCGACATGATTATCAGCGCGTGCTCTCAGTTGAATAAGATCGATTCCAGCAAAGCCAACGCAGACCAAGTGCAGTTGTGGCGCACCAATAAACAAGAACACTTGGCGAAGAAGAATAAAGAGCCTTAACTCAGGTGATAAATTTGCATTTGGCCATTCGACTTTTGGGTGTCTTGTTGGCTCTGACCGTTAGTGTCACGAACGCTCAGGATTCGCCCCCCGTGAGCGTTGGCAAGGTGTTGGAAAAACTGAACGAACTGGCGGACTTGCCAGCCTCTGAAGCGTCCGATTCTGAAACGCACGTGTTTCTTGAGTCGCAACAGCAGCGGCTACGGTTAGCTCAAGGGATCCAGCCTTCCATCGAAGACCAAGCGACGCTGCGGCAGGTCATCGATCATCAGTTCGAAAGTTTACGACTGTTGGTGCAGAAGGATTATCCAGGTGCGATGTCGGGCCTGTGGGAGTTGGCTCAGTCGTATCGCGATGATCAGGATGAGGTAATTGCTTCGACCGCCAAACGCTACACTCGAATCATCCTATTACAACAAGTGCGTGATGGTGATCGGTTGATGTCGCCTTACCTGCACCAAGCAGTTGACTCCTGGCTGCGAGAAGAGCGGTTCAATGTTTCGAAAGCGGAATTCGCGCTACAGTCAGCCGTTGGGCTTGAGAAAGCCGAACGTTACACGTTGGCGGCTTCGCTGCACGACCGCTTGTCCGGCTTATTGGCCAAGCAGTTGCCATCGCCGGAAGTTGAAGAGTTGGCGAAGACGGTTGCAGATGCGAAGCAACGATTGAGCGTGGTCGGGCAAGTGATCAAGATCGAAGGAGAAACTATCAGCGGCCAGCGATTGGTCCCCGATGATTTTCAAGGCAAGGTTGTGCTGATCGATTTCTGGGCATCTTGGTGTTTGCCGTGTCGCCGTGAGATGCCAGAAATTCGACGAGCGTACGAACGATACGGTGACCAAGGATTTGCCGTGGTTGGGGTTTGCATGGACGATCATCCGGATGTGGCACTCGAATTTATCCGCAAATCCAAGCATGTCGCGTGGCCCAGCCTGTACTCGTCCGACGAAAATCAACGAGGTTTCAGCCATCCCTTGGCGAAGCGGCTGAGAATCAGTTTGCTGCCGACGGCGGTTTTACTGGACCAGAACGGACGGGTTCTCTCGCTAGCGGCTCGCGGAGAAAACCTTGATCGTTGGCTGGTGGCGAAATTTGACAAGCTCAAGCATCGAAGGTCGGATCTTCGCCCCGCCGGCATGATGATGACTCGTGGGGAAAACCCCGAGGTGCCGTTGGAGCTGGCTCCACGGCACTCGGATGAACGATAAAACTCGCGCCGTCAGCGAACGGCCGGTTCCGCTTGGGCCGACTTCGCGGCTGCTAAAATTGCTTCACTCGTGTGCCGTGTTTTATGACCTTCCTTGAAAAGTTTGGCGTTCACGATGCCGTCGGTTCCGATCAACAGCACGCCGGGATGAGGAAGGAATTTTTTCGATTCTTTATTCTTGAGCTTCAGCGACTTGATTGCGGCTCCATCCGGATCCGATAACAACGGGAAAGAGATCGATTTCTGTTTCGAAAATTGTTTCAGTTTATCGACCGAGTCGGGGCTGAGTCCGACAACCTGGACGCCAGCTTTTTGGAATTTTTTTGAGTCTCGTTGCAGTTGAACCAACTGCCGTTTGCAGAAAGGTCACCAATCGGCAGATCGAAAGACGATCAACGCAACCGAGCCGGTCTGAAGCATCGATTGCATGGAAATCGTTTCGCCTTTTTGATTTTTCAGCGAGATGGTCGGCAACTTCTGGCCGAGCTCGATTCCGGGTGAAAATGCTTGAGTTTGTTTTGACGTTGCTGGTTTGGCTTCGGTCGTTCCTTGGCCGACGGCGACCGAGGACCAACAAAGCAAGGCGGCAGACAAAAGCAGCAGCCGAGGCACAATGGAAAATCTTTTCAGACACAAACGTTTCATGATTGGCTCCAAGATAGCGGTAAGCACTTGCTCAACAGCAACTGCCAGATTTACTTTCATTTCGCTCGAGTAAAATCGGCGTTGAATCATATTCATCCGGCAACTTATTGATTCGCAGGTGCTGAATTGAAAAGCGAACAGACTATACCGCATTCCCGTCGAGAAATCACCTTCGTCATTCCGAGGCCGTTTTGCTGTTGCCACGAATGACGATTTCCATCCAGTTCTCTCGACGGACCGCTCCCAGAATTTCTGCGTTGGGTATCTTCAGGTTTCGATTCAAGAAAATCCGATACGGATCATCGCGATCGGCGAAAGGCCAGACCGGTTCCTGCCGGTACTCGATGCGAGCTCGGTGGTCCGTTTTTAATGACAGCAAATGTTGGTGGTCAAGGTGATACACGACGCACAAAAAGTCAGAATAGTTGAACGAGTAATCCGTTGCCTCGACCAATTGGCACTGAAGGTGGCCGTCGATGGTCCCTTGTTCGTTCAGCTTCAGTTGGTTGTCAACAACGATCACGTGAGCCACGGTCTTGCCCGCTTTACTGAACCACCAAGTCGCAACCGCGCACAGCGTGATGATCAGCAGCAGCCACTTGAGGTTAAAAGTGAATCTCAATTTTGGTCCAGTTCAATGCTTTTGGGAGCCGTCTGATTTTGTTGGTGGGCGTAGATTGGTTTCAAGCGATCCAAGTTGCCACGCATCATTGAAAAATAGTCGCCCTCTGGGGGCGAGAAAGCCATGAGATTAAAAACGATGATGGTCAAGTTGAATGTCTCGACGGTGGCTCGCACCTCGGGCGGTGGCTCGCTGGTGAACAGCATGAAAGTTGGACGCGGTGAGAGCGACGACAGTTTTGCTTCCAGTTGCGATTTTGCTTCGGCTGCTGTTGGAAATTCGCCCCAATTCAAATGAACGTCGTTCAGACCGGCGGCACGAGTCAGAAACTTCAGATCAGGAGTGCTGGTCAAGACGATCGGCGAAGCATCGACTCCACCACGACAGTCGGAAATCTGCGAGGAAAGCTGATTCAACTCATGGGCCAATTTTTTCTGTGATGCTTCAATAATCGGTTTCAATGCAGGATAGGTTGAACTCAATCGCTCTGCCATCACCGCCACCTGTTTCGCCGCCATTTCCGGGTCAAGCCACGTGTAAGCGACCATGGTCGGGTGAGAGTGTTCGCCTTCAGGGCCGTGGGAATGCACAATTCGAATGTCCTTGACCGCAATCATGTCGGCAATTTCGAGGCCGTCGTTGGCGGTCTGGCAAATTTTTGAATCGGGTAAAGTCACGTGAGGCAGCCATGTTGCGAACGGAGCCGCCGAGCCATTCACGAAAATAATATCCGATTGTTGCATCGAAACAATCTGGTCTCGTGTGGGGCGCCACGAATCGGTTGAACCAGCTTCAGGTGCGAAAGTTAAAACCTTGATCGAATCATCGACCAATCGTTGCGTGAAATAACTCAGCGGGTAGCTGGTCGCGGTCACTTGATGCGACACGCTTGGCTGTTTCTTTGACCAGGGCGCGTCGGCGGTTGGTTTATCACATCCTGCGGCAGTGCATAGCAGGCACACCAACGCGGCCAGAAGCGAACGGTTTGTCAGTTCGATACGTTGCATGCTATCGGCTCGTCATCCACCAGTTTAGTAATTGATCCGCATTCGAACCGATGATCCAGGCAGCCAGCGCGATCAATCCGGCAGCAATCGAACCGACAATCGCGAGTTCACCCAACTGTAGCCACGCGACGGTGCCGCGACCGCATCCGATCTTGAACAGCGTTTCCATTTCGGTCGTTCTTAATTTGGCCGAAAGCAACATGACCAACAACAGCAAAAGCAAAGTGGAGATAGAAATCAAAGTTGCGTTGGCATCAAAGAAACGTTTGATCCGGAACATGACCGACATTAAATCTCGCACAACGACGGAGGGGCGGACGAATTGCAAATCGGAATCTGCTTGGTCGTAGTGGCCTTGAAGGATCGTGTTGTCTTTTTCGGACGATGTAAAAGCCAGGATGGCTGAAATGGGAAATTCGTACTCGGTCCCGTGAAAGTGAAACGAGCCAATGTTCTGTTCCGTGATTTCGGTGAAGGGCAGCACAGCGGCAGACGCGACAACTTGAGCTGCGTCTCGGCTGATGATCTTCGCTTCGTCCGTTTCGGTTTGAAGTTCTTGATGGCCGTGCCCCAGCCCATCGATGACCCAAGCGGTTTTCAAGTCGACGAAGACGACTCGGTCATCGGCCGTTCCGGTGGACTCAAGCACGCCGACGACATTCATTTTCAACGGGTACTTGCCTGCGATATCCAGCATATTTTCTCGATCCGACAA
The DNA here is from genome assembly GCA_937928215.1 of uncultured Pirellulaceae bacterium. Taxonomy (GTDB): domain Bacteria; phylum Planctomycetota; class Planctomycetia; order Pirellulales; family Pirellulaceae; genus Mariniblastus. The sequence continues at coordinate 28,007 of CALFWL010000050.1, forward strand.
CAGCGAGTCGCCCGGTTTCAATCCCAGTGCCGATGCAACCTCACTGCCGATCACGCAGTCACCCAAAGTAATCAGCGGTTGGCCACTTTGAATCTTCAATCCTCGCAGATCAAAGTAGCTCAGGCTGGTCCCCACGATCGGAAATGATGCAGCGTGAAATGCCGAGTACACGGGAACAGGTTCGGCGAGCCCCGTTTCGCGAACTTTTCTAACCTCGCCGAAAGGCAAGGTCTGACCGACAGGTCGGTCGAAGTACAGACCGTGCAGAACCAAGTCCAGTGAGCTGCCTTTGGCTCCGATCATGGCGGGAGTTGCGTCAGCGCGGTGGACGAGCGATTGCTCGAAGCGAGACAGCAGAATTCGAATACTGATCGGCAGAATCGCGGTCAAAAAAACACAGGCGATCAAGATCCGCGTTTTCGTTTTGTGATAACAGACGTAACGCCATGCAAGGAACAGGATGCCGCTCATGCTGACTCCGCTGTTGACGTGACGTTGTTCTGTTCGGTTTGCAGAAACGTCTCAAAGTCGATCACTCGATCAAACTGGTTCAGTAGTGACTGGTCATGAGTCACCACAATTAACGTCTGGTTCCTTGAACCTGTTTCAGAAAACAGCAGATCCATGATGGTGCGTTTGTTTGCCGGGTCCAAGTTCCCGGTCGGCTCGTCAGCCAGAATCAATTCCGGCCTGGTGATCAAAGCGCGGCAAATGGCAACGCGCTGCTGTTCGCCACGCGAAAGCTGGTTTGGATAGCGACTCGCAAAGGAACTGAGCCCAACCGAGTCCAACAGTTCCGTCGGAGATTCTTGGGGCACGTTGTCGCCCAGCGAGCGATTGATTCTGAACGGAAGTCGGATATTCTCGAGAACGGTCAAGTATTCCAGTAGCTCGAACTGC
>CALFWL010000051.1 GCA_937928215.1 uncultured Pirellulaceae bacterium
GGGCAGGCTGGCGGATCATCCACGAAAAGCATGGATGGCCAGAGCATGGATGGCAGTGCCAGCTCGAATCGAGACGATCGCGGAGCATCCGTCGTCGATGCTGGTGGTGTTTCGAAGTACAGGCGGCCGCAGCCCATGCAAGTCAATGCCAAATTATTGGCGTCGGCTCTTGAATCGGCGGCAAAGATCGATGAGATGATCGACAAGAAACTCGAGGAAAATCGCATCCGCCCGGAAAAGAGGACCGACGACTATCAGTTTGTGCGACGGGCCTATCTGGATATCTCGGGGACCATCCCGACCGGTAGGCAGGGCGTCGCGTTTGCTCGCTCAAGGAAAGATCGTCAAGAAAAACGTACGGTATTGATTGATCAGTTATTGAACTCGCGTGGCTACGTCAGCCACTCGTTCAACTTCTGGGCGGAGATTCTTCGATTGGTGGACAACCTCCAAGGCGGTATGAGCCTGCGCCCGTACAACGACTGGATCAAAGACGCGATCGCCAGCGACATGCCGTACGACCGCTTTGTGTCGAAGATGCTTTCCGCTGAAGGACGAGTCTGGGAGAACCCACCGGTTGGCTACACGCTTCGCGATCGCGATATGACGAAAGCCAATCTTGATAACTCGATGCGCATTTTTCTTGGCACCCGCATCGGTTGTGCTCAATGCCACGACCATCCATTTGACTCGTGGACACAGAAACAATTTTACGAACTTGCTGCTTTCGTCCACGGAACCAACACGCGTCACAACTCCGGAGCGATCAACCAAGCGACTGCCAACGCAACCAAAGAAATGAACGCGTTGCCAAAAACGGTCGAAAACGACGTTCGCACCAGTCGTCTTCGTCGCTTTATTCGCCAGAGCCAGATCTCGGTGGGCGAAAAACGAAAAGCAAAGCTTAAATTACCCAGCGACTACAAGTACGACAACGCGAAGCCTGGGCAAGTCATGGCCCCCAAGGTATCGTTCGGGCAACCTCCCAAGATTCAACCTGATGTCCCCTTGCGAACCACGTTCGCAAATTGGGTAACGTCTCCTGACAATCCACGGTTTACGGTCACGATCGTCAATCGATTGTGGAAACGAGTCTTCGGAGCAGGTTTGATCGAGCCTGTCGATAATTTGACCGACGCGACAGACGTCAGCAATCAAGAACTGTTGGATTTCCTAGTCAGTGAAATGAAACGTGTTGGCTACCGCCAGCGAGAATTCCTTCGCATCCTGTACAACACGGAGGCTTATCAAAGACAAGCTTTCATGGAGGATTGGGATCCGAACGAACCGTATTACTTTCCGGGCCCAGTGCTGCGTCGCATGACGGCTCAACAGTTATGGGATTCGATGCTGACGCTAACTTTGGCCAAACCGGATTTGTACCAGCGGCCTCGCGGCGAGATCTACGCGAAAATCGCGGCAGTGGACCCCGGTCGCAGTTATTCCTTGAACGACATTCAGCAGAAGTTCGATGCCGTTCGCCGAGCCCAAAGCCGTGATGGCGAAGAAGCGAAGATGAACAAGGTTCACTCACACAAAGGTTATCTGTTAGTGCGAGCGTCAGAGATGAGGCAGCCCCAAAGTCCGAGCCATTTTCTGCGACAGTTTGGTCAGAGCGATCGATCGCTGATTTCCGGAAACTCGCTTGACGGTCATGTTCCTCAAATTTTGACGATGTTTAACGGACCGATCTCTCACAAATTGTTATACAAGGGGACAGTGATCTACGACGAGGTCGCCTCCGCGCCCTCGATGAAAGATAAGGTCGATGTCATTTTCCTTAGCATTCTGACCCGCCACCCGACTCGGCAGGATCAGCGATTGGCATTGTCGGAAATGAATGCGAAAGGTGCCGCTGGAGTCGGTAACTTGATCTGGTCGCTGCTCAACACTCGTGAATTCATGTTTATCCAATAGGTAGAACGGAATGTTTAACTTTTCAAACACAGACGATCCGAATGATCTTCAACGCCGAAACTTCATGGCGAGGATGGCGTCGGGGCTGTTGGGCGTGAATCTGTTCGGGCTTGGTTCGGGCAGTGGCCTGTTGAGTTCTGCCATGGCTGCCGGAGCCACGCCTATTTTCAAGCCCAAGGCCAAGGCGAAACGAGTCATCTATCTGTTCATGAATGGAGCGATGAGCCAGTTCGAAACGTTCTCGCCCAAGCCGGGCACGAAGTCTCAGGGACAAACGAAAACGATCAAAACGAAGGTCGCGGGCATCGAGTTCGGTGAACACTTGCCGATGCTTGCCGGACAGATGGACAAACTGGCTGTGATTCGATCGATGAACACAGAAACGGGCGTCCACGAGGCCGCCGGCTACACGGCTCACACAGGCTATCGCCAGATCGCATCGACCAGCCATCCGTCACTTGGCCCTTGGATTCATCGAATGGCCGGTCGTGACAATCCAGTGCTCCCTGCGACGGTCACGATCAGTTGCAGTTCTGCTTATCAGGGCGCGGGATACCTTGGTTCGCAATACACACCCGTCCCGGTTGGCGACCCGAAACAGGGCTTGCAGAACATCAAGCCGCCCAAGTATTTATCCGAGGCTCAGTTCAATCATCGCATGGACATGGTCAATGCCTTCGACAAAAAATTCCGAAAGAAGGCGAAAACCAGTTCCGTCGTCGGATACTCCGAGCTTTACGACGAAGCGATTCGTTTGATGCGCAGCGATGACCTGAAGGCTTTTGACATTAACCTTGAACCTAAAAATATTCGCAAGGCGTACGGCGAGCATCGATTTGGCCAAGGTTGTCTGTTGGCCAGGCGACTGGCGCAGGGTGGCGTCAAATTTATTGAGGTCGCACTTGGTGGCTGGGACGACCATCGCAAGTTGTTCGACGCCCTGCCCCGCCGAGCCCGCGAACTGGATCAGGGGATGTCGGCCTTGCTGAAAGACTTGAAGAACCAAGGGATGTTAGACGAAACGTTGGTCGTCCTTGGCACGGAGTTCGGACGGCAACCGACCATCAACGCGAACGCCGGCCGAGACCATCAACCTGGCGCTTATTGCAGCGTGCTGGCGGGAGGAGGAATCTCGGGCGGGATGGTTTATGGGGAAACGGATGAGCTTGGTCGTACCGTCGAAGACGATCCGGTGACTGTCCCAGATTTGAACAGCACGATCGCCTACGCGATGGGAATTGATCACGAGAAAGAGATTACGTCGCCAGACGATCGTCCTTTCACCATGGGAAACGGCGGCGACCCCGTCGTTTCGTTGTTCGGGTAGACTTGTCTGATGCCAGACCAATCCAATCGTCCTGCGACCGAAAATCCTTTCGCGACTTCACACACGGGACTTCCCGTTGAGCCGGTCGGGCGATCGAGTTGGTACATCGTATGGTCTTTGATTCGCTTCGGGTTCGGCTGCACGGTGTTGCTTCTGATCCCGTTGGTGGTGCTGCCGCAAGTTGCTGAGATGTTTACTGAGTTCGGAATCGAGCTACCTGTCGTGACGACGGTTTTGCTTAGGTGTAGCAACCTAGCAGAGAGGCTTATACTGATTTACGTGCCGATGGTCATCGGCGTGCTGGGAGGGACAGAGATTTTTCTCTGGGAAGCGAGAAACAAACGCCGTGGGAACTGGCCGGGCGTCATTGCTTGGACAGTTCTGGTGTTGATCTTGCTGGTCACGGTCTTTTCGCTCTCGATGCCATTGATTTCCATCATTGGCGGTTTGAGAAACTGATAGGTTCAATCATCTCCGCCACGGATGCAGGCAACCTTCAGAGATTTCTTCGCGTTGTATCCGTGTTGATCTGTGTAAATCTGTGGCCAAACTTAGTCTACGTCGCGCCGCGATATTCAGCTTTGGTCGAATCGTAACCACGAAGAACCGAAGAGCACGAAGGTCGAGTAATGTGACGACGCGATGGCGAGCGTGGCTACGCTGGCCACTCAAATGAGCCGTATTTCTTTGGCCATGAATCTTCACAGATTTCTGCGCATTGTATCCGTGTTGATCGATGCAAATCGGTGGCCAAACTTCGTCTACGTCGCGCCGCGATATTCAGCTTCGGTCGAATCGTAACCACGAAGAACCGAAGAGCACGAAGGGCGAGTAACGTGACGGCGCGATGGCGAGCGTGGTTACGCTGGCCAAGTGGTGGGCCACTCAAATGAGCCGTGCTTCCTTGGTCATGAATCTTCGTAGATTTCTGCGCGTTGTATCCGTGTTGATCGATGCAAATCGGTGGCCAAACTTCGTCTACGTCGCGCGGCGATATTCATGAAAGAAGAATGCTTCCGGCGTAGAAGTTTTCCATCGAACCGCATGCGCGGGCACTAAATCGTTTTCTCGTACATTCGATAAGTCTTGTACCGGTCCAACTCGATCACGCTCCCGATCGCTCCAATCGAATTCATGTTGTCTTCCGCGACCCACGATAGTTCCCACTCTTCAAAAAGCTCAGCGATGTCGGTCAAACGTTTGATCAGCATGATCGCAATGCCTTTCTTGCGAAAGTCTTCGTGGACGCCCAAAGCGATCACTCGACACCGTGGGCAACGTTTTGTCCAGAAAGGGATTTGCAGCATTCTCAGCCAGTCAGGACCACCGATGGTCTTGTTCAATACCCAGTTCATATCGGGAATCGTCACGATAAAGCCCACCAGTTGGTCCTCCCAGTAGGCGACGTGAATCATGTCAAATCGAATCACTCGACGCAGGTTCTTGATCATGAACTTCAGCTCCGGCTCGGTCAGTGGAACAAAACCCCAACCATGCCGCCGAACGATGTTGCCAAGCTCGTTGATTTCCCGCAGCGTTTTGTCGTAGGAATGGCGATCCACCGCTTTGAATTTCATCTGGGGATGGCGTCGAAGAATTTTCTGTTCGACTTTCCGTAACCGTTCCTTGCGAATCCCGGACACGGCGTGAGCGTCGTTTGGTTGAAGGCGAAACGCAAAAAACTGCTTGGCGACTTCAAAACCATGCTCCAAAAGCAACCGATCGTAATACTTGGGGGAATGCCCCATCATCACGTACGGCGGATATTCATTGCCCTCGATCAAGACGCCGAATTCACCCTTCATCGAAGGATTGACCGGCCCACGGACGGACGTACACCCACGTTCGCGCAGCCACGATTGGGCAACATCAAGCAGCAGCTTCACGACGTTTGAGTCTTCAATGGATTCAAACAGACCGAAAAAACCGACGGAATCGGAATAGTACTCGTTGTGCAAATCGTCTTTGATGGCAGCAATTCGACCGACAACCTGACCCTCCCGATAGCAGACCCACAGTTCGCGCGACGCGTGCTGGTAGAACGGGTGGCAATCCGGATCGACCTGCTGCTGAGTCATACTGGATAGCGGTCGCACGCGTGCAGGGTCATTCCGATAAAGTTGTTTGGGCAATCGAAAGAAATCCTTCAATTGCTGATCGGTGACAACCCGTTCGATTTGCAGTGAAACAGATAAGTTCATGATGGATCAAGCCGGGCAGTTAGCCGAAAACACGTAATAAAAAAACAGCAAATTGAAAATCAAGTTGTTCAGGTTGATAGCAAACCGTGTGGCCCTAATCGGATCACGACTTCAAAATTCGCGTTGGAGTCGAAGACCATTTTACGCGTGTTTTCCCGAGTAAAATTGAAGTCGCCATGGCAGACATCCTACCACTTTGAAAAAAAATTACTCCCCGTGCAAATGTCTCTTGACCCATTGTTTTGCATTTTCTAACCTTCTCGAACCTGAAGCGAAAACAGTGTTAACGATTTGTTTTAAGTAGAGAATACAAATTGGTTTGAAGGTCAGTCGTTTGTCCGATTGAGTCGTCGCCTGGCAACTCAACTTGACAAACACCGCAACGAGCTCGCGACACGGAAGTTGCAAACTCCAAGCGTGCTGTGTTCAAATCAAGAGATCGACCTTGCACGGAAGCCGGGTCGAGATCGTCCAATCGCTCTCGGACTACTGAGGTGTTCCCAGCCCCCCTGGAACCCAAAGTGCCGAGGGTGTTTTTTTATGCGCTGGCGGAAATACAGAGGCCGAATGGATCATGCGGGCGATGCTGATGACCATCGGAAGAAAATGGATCGCCACAAGTGGATCACCCAACGCTTTGAGCCAGCCCCAAACGCAAGTCACGCCGGGTGCTGATAAAATACTTCTGTGGCGTTCATCGCCTCGATCGGCTCGCTGCGGTTCACCTTGGCAGTTGGTTAAACGCGGCGGGATCGAAGGGGTCCACAGAAGATCGGCCAGCCTTGTTCGCACGCGTCGGGGCAGGTGGGGAAACGTCCACAGCGGTTGCCGAACGACTTAATCGGGCACCTCCCGCATCCTTCGCATCGGCAACGCGAATGCCCCTGCCAGAACCACCAGCACCGCTGATCAGCTCGGGTGAATTTTCCACGATTGCTTCGACCCATGCTGACAATCGTTGGAACTCGGGTGAATCCAATTGCATTGCGGGAGTTTCTTGGCCGCCATGAGCCACGGTTGCTTGCGTTAGCAATCCGCTGTTGCTTGCATCGTTCCCATCGATCCACGGCATCATTGATTGCAAATTTCGCTGCGTGAATCGTTTGGGAACCAGCTGACCATGTCCTCGATGCATCAATGGCATGACTGTGGCGTTCGAAGAATGGCACTTTGCTGCCAGACATCCTTTCAACAAAACGGGTTGAATGCGTCGTTGAAACTGATGCAAATCATCTCGTGTCAGCAAATCAGTCATCGAGTCGAGCTCGTCGCGGATGGACTGCTGCGGCACCTTTGGCACCGTCTTGCCGCGAGCAGTCTTGAGTCTTTCGACTTCATCGTTATCAGCCGGTTCTGTGTGGCTGGCCAACGCAATCGCTCGGTCGACAATCGTTTTCGTCGGCATTCTGTTGTCGGCATCGAGTGGCGGAAGTGATTTGAACGCGTACGAGTCGTCCGAAAGTTTGTTCGTCCGCTCTGTGTTGCTGGCATCGCGATGCTGTTCGGCTGGACGTTCGAAAGTACGAGCGATCTGTTGATCCAGATACTTCAAACGGTTGACATCAAGGTCCGCCAGCATCAAGTGAGTCAGTTGTTGCTGAGCCTGGTGTTGCAAATGATGCTTCAGGCACCAATGGAACAGCGAGAGATGTCCTTGAACATCGTCGGCCGCCAGCTTGGAGCTGCGATGTTGCCAGACGTCTTCCATCGAATCGAGGATCGCATCGATCCGTTTGCTTGACAGCACGATTCGACTGCCCTGATGCGTCAGTATGTGAACTTGGTCTGCCGTTCGTGTGACCTGCCCCTGAAGGACTCTTCCGTTGTCCAGAAGCACGATCTCGTGCACCGCTTTCGTCGCAACTGGTTGAGCATGGCTCGAAGATACGGCTTGGCCAAATGCGTTCGATTCAAGCAACGACAGCCCTGCGAGCGAAAGCAGGATCAGCACGCAGATTGTCGGCACTCGTCCCAGCATGTCCGTATTGGCCTAGATATTTTGGTCGAAGAGGGGATGATTCGGGCGGACGATACAGAAAGCGACCATTTTCGTCAACGCAAATGCGGATGGCGTTCGAATTCACGAGTTCGCGGTTGCCCACAGCTGCGGCGGGGCTCCGCTCGCTTCACAGGAGGCCGTTTCAAGGCGCCCCACACGTGGCGAGCGTAGCGACCTTCAGCGTGGCGCTGTTCAATTGAGCCGCTTCGATGCTACGGTGACCGATGCTACGGTGATTCATCCGTGTTGGCCAGCGTAAGCAACGCCATCGCGGTACCGTAACAGCGACCGATTTCGTGCGAATCAACAAAACAGCCGTCGATCTCCGGTAGCGTCAGAATCAACTGCTTGAGTTTTTTCCTGCTATCCGTTTTAAGGACCGGATTCGCCAAATTTCGAATCGCTTGGCTGCGGCCGTTGATATCAAACCAGAAGAAAAATCCGCCGTATGCGTGGCGTGACGTGTGGTCGTCGTACTTCCATGATGCCAGCAAGTGCGACTGCTTGTCGAACGAAACCTGAACCGCGTCGGCAAGCCGTTGCTGATCCGATTCGCCCCATTGGACAAGAGCCAGCTCACACAACGGCAACCGCCCTGCTGAAGCGTCCGTCAGATCCTGAGCCCTCATGTGAGGAGATGTCGTCGCAGCGTCGCTGTAGAAGAAACCGCCTCGCCCGCGATTGCGTTTCAACGAAGAGACCGCTTTTAGGATGATCGATCGATCGATGTTCGCTCCTGCCGATTCGGCCTCTTTCAAAGCGTTCAACGCCAGCGACGTGACCAACGGATTGGGATACTCGTGGTACCAGCTGCCCGAAGGGGATTGCATGGACTCGAGCCCTCGCACCGCGCGTTGCAGTTCGGCTTTCCCGCTCCAGCCGAGTTTGATCGACGCCGCAAGAAATCGAACACGATAAGCATGAGCCCAGAATAGCTCGTCCGAGTCGTTGAAGTTCCAGTTGGTATCGTC
>CALFWL010000052.1 GCA_937928215.1 uncultured Pirellulaceae bacterium
TTCCACGGTCGCGGACTGCCCCGAGCCCGCAGCGAAACGGGCCTACTGATCCTCGCTCAGAACCTTCTGCGTCTGGATAAACTCCAACGCAACGCCGCAAAACCCGAAAAAACGTGACTCAAAAAGCTGCACGACCTCCAATGCAGGGAGGGCGCGGCTCCGCCCAAGCCGAGCGGATGCTGTGTTCGCGCACATTCGATTCGTGTTCAGCGGGTGCGGACGGCGCCTTCCCCTCCCAAGCCGTGAGTCAGCGGGTGCGGACGGCGCCCTGCTTTCCCGAGGCAATGCAGGGAGGGCGCGGCTCCGCCCAAGCCGAGCGGATGCTGTGTTCGTCCACATTCGTTCGTGTTCAGCGGGTGCGGACGGAGCCTTCCCCTCCCGAGCCGTGAATCAGTGGGTGCGGACGGAGCCTTCCCCTCCCGAGTCATGAATCAGTGGGTGCGGACGCGCCCTGCTCTCCCGAGGCAATGCAGGGAGGGCGCGGCTCCGCCCAAGCCGAGCGAATGCTGTGTTCGCGCACATTCGATTCGTGTTCAGCGGGTGCGGACGGAGCCTTCCCCTCCCAAGCCGTGAAGCAGTGGGTGCGGACGCGCCCTGCTCTCCCGAGGCAATGCAGGGAGGGCGCGGCTCCGCCCAAGCCGGGCGGATGCTGTGTTTGTCCACATTCGATTCGTGTTCAGCGGGTGCGGACGGAGCCTTCTCCTCCCAAGCCTCCCCTGAGCCGCAAAACTGTCCAGACTGCTCGATTGGCCGTTATTTTCTGAACAATATCGATGTCTGCAACCGGAATAGACAACTGGATTTGATTAGGTTGATTGATTCTGCGAAAATTAGTCGCGATGCGTTAAAGCGTTGCAACAACGCGTCGCAAAATCAACAAATTCTTACACGAGCAAAATTATGTTTTTCCCAAGCATGGGCTATATCCTGATGGTGCTGATCCCCAGCATGGCTCTTTCTGGAGCTGCGGCTTGGTTGGTCAAAAGCCGTTTCGCCAAATACTCCAAAGTTCAGTCGCTGAAAGGTTACACCGGTCAGCAGGCTGCTCAAAAATTGTTGGATGCTGCGGGCATCACCGACGTGCGAATTGTTCGAGTCGATGGGTCGCTGACCGATCATTATAACCCAACGAACAAGACGCTGGCTCTTTCCACGCCGGTGTTTGGTCAGACCTCAATCGCCGCGATTGGCGTGGCAACGCATGAAGCCGGTCACGCGATCCAGCACGCCACCAGTTACGCGGCATTGGGCTGGCGAAGTATGCTGGTTCCTGTCGCAGGTATCGGCAGTCGTTTTGGGACCTGGGGAATGATGATCGGCGTTGCCTTCATGGGAGCCAACGGTGCTGCGGAGGCGAGCGGAGGCTCGGCATTCGGTCAATGGATTTTTATCGCGGGAGCGGTCCTGTTCAGCATGCTGTGTCTGTTTCAGCTGGTCACCTTGCCCGTCGAATTCAACGCCAGCAACCGCGCGAAGCAGTTGGTGGTCGAAGCCGGCATCGTCAGTCCGATGGAACGAGAAGGAATCGACAAAGTTTTGAATGCAGCCGCGATGACTTATGTCGCCGCGTTCGTCAGTTCGCTGCTGACGTTGCTGTACTTCCTTTATCGATCCGGTCTGCTTGGCGGACGACGTGACTGATGGCGAATCGGAGCTATGTCTTGGACACGTTACCGCGAACCGGATTTTGCAGCTAACTTAAACAAGTGCAAGGTCCATCGAACTATTGCGAGCCCTTACACCCGTTCGCGCTTGGTTCGTAGCAAGATGATTGGATCTGGAATGTCAGATGCGGATCAGACACTGTCTCTGACTCTTGAGGGCGTGTCCTGCATTTCACGAAGTGCGGACAGGTACAACAGTGTGCTGTTTCGGTCTCCCTTTTTGTGAAGCACTTTGGAAGCTTCTCTCATGATATCGCGGCGACTGATCTGTCCAACCAATCGGGTGCCTTCGAGCACCGGCAATCGACGACGATTGTTGTTGATCATCGATTGAATGATTGAAAACAGCTGAGTCTCTGGTTTGATGGTGACCGGGAATGGATCCATGAAAGCGAAGACTTGATTGGTCGGCAGCCCTTCGTAAGCAGCGTCGACGAGCACTTTCATCGATGATGCTTCAGAAAAAACGCCTAACAGGTTTTGATCGCGGTCCACAACTGGCGCACCCGAGATTTGCTTTTTCAGCAAGATTTCAATCGCTTCAAACACATCCATGTCAGGCCTGAGCGTTGTCAGCCTGGTGGTCATGAATTCACTGGCGCAAGAAGTGGTGGGCGTGATGGTCGTTGCCATAAATCTGCTCCTAAGTTCGATGGTTGATTGAGACTGGCAGCATGTCCCCGAAACGCAACTGAAAGAAACTGCAAAAACGGTTTCAGAATCGGTTGCGAGGTGGATCGGCAAAGACAAAGAGTGGTTACTCCTCGGCTTTCGTTGGAACAAGCTGCGCCGATCAGCAGTTTAAGAGGAATGGCTCAAACCACCAAACATTTTTTTGCACTCAACTGTGTGAAACAATTCGCAATGTCAAGCTTGTGAAGAACGTGTCAGACTTCGCTCGGTGAAACGACAGACTTCCAAGGGTGTATCTTTGCGTAATCCGCAAGTCTTATCGCAGGCGTCGCGAAATTTTTTTGGTCATGGAGGACCATGCAATAACAGGAGCACACTCATTGTCAGTTAATGCTCGATTGCGGCGCCGCTGCCCGATGGGATGCGAACACTTTCGATCAGCTCGATAACTTCTGCAGGTGGCGGAGCGGTCACGGAACTGATGATCAGCGTTAGTGCGAAGTTGATTGCCATCCCGATCGTTCCAATGCCTTGTGGGGAAATTCCAAACAGCCAATTTTCTTTGGCCAGAATCGGAGCGTCGAACAAGAACGGCAGAACCTTGTCGGCGGTACACAGCACGATGTAGGTGCTGGTGAACAATAATCCGACAATCATGCCGGTCACCGCACCGGCTCGATTGACTCGTTTACTGAAAATGCCAAGGAAGATCGCTGGGAAGAAGCTGGCAGCCGCCAAGCCGAATGCAAATGCGACGACTTCGCCCACAAAGCCAGGCGGATAGATCCCAAAGTATCCGGCTACCAGAATCCCGAAAATGATCGCGACGCGACCGACGAACAATTTTCTTGCCTCGGTAGCATCGGGTTCGAAGAAGCGGATGTACAGATCGTGCGCCAACGATGAACTGATGACCAGCAACAATCCGGCTGCGGTGGAAAGTGCGGCGGCCAAGCCCCCAGCGGCCACCATGGCAATCACCCACGGCGGTAGGCCGGCGACTTCTGGCGTGGAGAGAACAATGATGTCACGGTCGATTTTCGCCAATTCCGAATGTTTGGTTCCGCCGTCATGCTGTATCAAGGTTAGGTTGATCTGACCGTCCTGGTTCAGGTCCTCGAACTTCAGTAAACCGGTGTTTTGCCATCGAGTGGCCCAATCCAAAGGCTTCCCAGTTTTCGAATTCAGAAAGTAAGTGATCGCGGTTGGTTCCCGTAATCCTTTTTTGATGGCTGCCGCGTTCTTATCCTGTGCCGCCTCGATGGCGGCAAATGCAGCGGCTTGCTGGGCCGGAAAATGAAAGGATCGCGGTTCCGAGTTTGCGTTGGTAAGCTCGACCCGCTCAATCTTCGACTCGTGCATGCTGTCGATCAGGTTGTAACGAGCGAACAAACCCAAGGCGGGAGCTGTTGTGTATAGCAGTGCGATGAAGATGATCGCCCAGACAGCTGAGTATCGCGCGGCGCGAACGTCTTTGACGGTGTAGAAGCGGACGATCACGTGTGGAAGGCCGGCGGTCCCAAACATCAACGCGGCGGTGATCAGAAACACGTTCCACGAGCTGCCGAATTTCGTAAATGGCGTCGTGTAGGCTTCGTGGCCCAAGCCGATCAAGACCTCGTTCAAGCGATGAGAGATATCGCTGTACGCGAAGGCTCGTTGCGGAATCGGGTCACCGGTTAATTGAAATGAAATCGCGACGCTGGGGATGATGAATGCGAGAATCAGCACGAAGTACTGGACCACTTGCGTCCAAGTGATTCCCTTCATGCCTCCCAACACGGCGAAGAAGGCAACGATGGCCATCCCGATGCAGACGCCGACGGCCAGATCAACTTCCAAGAATCGCGAGAAGACAACGCCGACTCCTTTCATCTGGCCAGCCACGTAAGTCAACGAAATGAAGATCGCACAGATTGCGGCGACGATTCGAGCGGTCTCGCTGTAGTAACGGGCTCCAATAAAGTCCGGCACCGTGTAATGACCGAACTTACGCAGGTACGGAGCCAACAGCAACGCCAGCAGCACGTAGCCGCCTGTCCACCCCATCAGGTAGACCGATCCGTCGCTGCCACTGAAGCTGATCAACCCCGCCATGCCAATAAATGATGCGGCACTCATCCAGTCAGCTGCCGTAGCGGCTCCGTTGGCGATGGCGGGGACGCCCTGCCCCGCGACGTAGAAACCAGCAGTTTCTGTTACTCGGCTACGCCAGCCAATGTACAAATACAAACTGAATGTGATCGCGATAAATGCCCACGTCCACGGAAGCGCGGGGTCGGACACGGCCAGCAAGCAATGAAAGTTGGTCATCGTGACTTTCGGTTCCGGTGTGCGTCAATCAAACAAGCGATCGTCAAAGATCCGGATCAGTCGTTAACTTGGTGTTTTCGATCAATCCAATCCATGGTCAACGCGTATGTCAGGACCAGTAGCACGAAAACAAAAATAGATCCTTGCTGAGCCATCCAGAATCCGAAGCCGACCGAGCCGATTTTGAAATGGTTGGCTGGTTCGATCAGGAAAATGCTCAAGCCAAATCCGGCGATTGCCCAGATGCTCAACAGCACCGCGACGAGTGTCAGGTTGGAACGCCAATATCGATTCGTGTTGTCAGACTTGTTCATGGCAGGATCGTAGGTTGGTGGTTAACCTGGACTGGTAAGTGCGAAGCGATCAGTGAATGCAAAACCCGATTGAATTGCAGAACAGTGTGACATATCGTCGCGCGAGAAAATAGAACCGGTTCTTGAGTAGCGAACGACGGCTTGGGTGTGTTGATTGGCTGCGAGGCGACACGCGACACGTCGACAAAGGCTGGCTCAGACTGACACGCTGACGAGCGATTGGAAATCCGGATGATCACGAACCGGATCAAAATCAGCTTCGTCCACGATGTAAATGCGAAACTGTGGTTCCAGTTGCAGCGCCTTGGCAAGCCGACCGACACATCGCTGCATCTGGCCATCGAGTGCCAAATAGCAGGCAAGATTGTAATGAGCGATGGCATTGTCGGGTTCGCAAGCGATCGCCTGCTCCATTGCGTGGATCGATGCGCGAAAATTATGGGTTCGCTTGTGGCACCAAGCAATCGCCAGCAATGCATGCAAGTTGTCTGGTTCCAGTTCAATGACGGACTCAAACCAGCCAATCGATTGATCGTATCGTTCCGCCATTCGGCATGCCTGACCTTTCAGGTACAGCACATTCGATGCGTGGCCTCGCGGTTCGGTAATCTGATTCAAGTGGTGCATGGCTGAATCAGCCATCACTTTTCGCAACGGTAGATCCAGCGCCCAACGGTCTTCGAACATCGATCCCAATTCCAAGTAGCCTTCGGCCGACTGGAGGTTTTGCAAAGTTTGTTGGATCAGAGAATCAGGCATGGGAAAGCGTTGACGTGGTGGCCAAATCAGTGAGTCACAGTGTAGTTACAGGAGCCAGATTGAGGAGCCAGATTGAATACGATCATTCAAGTTTTGACTGTGATTTCCGCCTAGCGCGACGAGCAACCGAAGATTGCTGAAAATTGAACCGAGCGGATTGTTGGTCGTGCAAGTTATCCGAATGAGGCGATTTTGCATCAAAGGGACCGAGCGACGTTGCCATGAGGCAACGTGTTGTTCGAGAGCAACGCGAAAATTGCGGGCAATTCGGCTGGTTTGATGATGGATGTGTTTTGGTGTTGTTTTTGCTTGGTTAATCAGTGACGGGATGTGAGCGTCGAGGCAACCATTGGGCCAGCTCGATTCACAAATTTTTCCAATCAGAATGTTTCCAAAACAATATTTCTTTTCGACTGACGGATGATCAAAACCATTCGAAAACTTGCTTCCGCATGCAGTGCTGCATTCGCATTGTCACTCGCTTTCGCGATGCTGGTCCACTGGGGTGCGTCGATCACGTTCGCTCAGGCTGAACCTGGTGATCAGGCTCGAAGTGTCCCGGTTCTTGCCGATGTTCAGCCGCAATGGCGTTACACGCGATTAGGGTGGCAGGATGCCAATGAGTGGGCGATGACCGGCCAGATTGAAGATCCGCCCGCACGGCGTTTCGACAATCTTCACCCCGCCGTGCTGGCAATGCTGATCCTGTTCAGTGTTCTGGTAACCGTCTTCTGGGCATCCAATGAGTGGGAGTTGGCTCAGTTCGATTT
>CALFWL010000053.1 GCA_937928215.1 uncultured Pirellulaceae bacterium
GCGTCTGCGTTCTGGCCCAGTTTCTTTCTCAAAGAGCGAATGTGGACATCGATGGTCCGCTCCAGCACCAGAGAATCGCCACCCAAGGCCGAGTCGATCAACTGCGCTCGCTCGAACGCTCGACCCGGATTCCGAATCAATGTGTCAAGCAACCGGAACTCGCTGGGGGTTAGATCGATCGGATTGCCATCGATGGAAACTCGATGTTTGACGCGATCGACTTTGATCGGCCCACTGATCACCACGTCGCTGCCTGGCCCATGAGCTCGGCTATGACGACGCAGCAGCGATTTGACTCGCTCCATCAACACTCGGACGCTGAACGGTTTGACAACGTAGTCATCTGCCCCGGCGGAGAACCCTGTCAAATGATCGGACTCTTCTCCCTTGGCGGTCAGCATCAGGATCGGCGTGTCGCGCGTTGCATCTTCGGACCGGAGCCGTCGACAGGTCTCAACCCCGTCCACCAATGGGATCATCACGTCGAGCACAATCAGGTCAGGCGAATGAGCCCGAGCTTGATTGATGCCGTCAATGCCATCATGAGCACAAGCAACCTCATACCCGGCGTTGGAAAAGTTGTACTCGAGCACTCCGGCCAACGAGCGATCGTCTTCGACAATCAGAATTTTCTTTGACGGCATGTTTTTTCTGACGGCGGGGTTTCAAGACAGTTCAGACGAGTAGTCTGAGTGTTTGTGTCGAATGATTTCACCATCGATCATGTAAATTACATCTTCGGCGATGTTTGCTGCGTGGTCCGCAATCCGCTCGATGTGGCGAGCGCCAGAGAAACAATGCAGGGCCGCAACCACCAACTGACGATCTTTAATCATCAACTTCTGAAGCTCCTCGATCACGGCAAGGTTATGGCCGTCGACGATGCTGTCGTTCTGGATTACTTTTTTGGCGAGCGAAATGTCTGAGTTGACAAACGCATCCAACGCCATCCTGACCATCGACTTGGCTTGGTTGACCATTTCGGGAAGTTGATCGGGGATCGGAAAGTAGGGGTGTTCGTGCATGTTCTGAGCCCGTTCGGCAATGTTGCACGCAAGATCCGCAATCCGTTCTAGGTCGGAGTTGATTTTCAGAACGGTGGCGATGCGTCGAAGATCGGCGGCGACGGGCTGGTGCAAGGCCAGAATTTTCAGACAGTCTTCTTCGATTTCCACTTCCAACTGATTGACTTGATCGTCGGTGGCGATGACTTGGGATGCAAGTTTGAGGTGTTGCTCGCACAAGCCCTGAACCGCTTTATCAATCATTTGCTCGACGATGCCGAAGACAGACATCAGACGACTGTGCAGGCGATCCACATCGATCTGTAGGTGACGTGCCATGGTTTTACGTGAATTGGGGTGAGGCGAAAGATGTAAACTTTGACGGCAGCTCGAGTCGCGATCGAGCCGCGACGATTTCATGGTATTTCATCGTTGCCTGAAATCCGTAAGCGAAGGTCAAACGACTATCCGAACTTACCCGATACGTAATCCTCGGTTTGTTGTTTGGCAGGTCGGATGAACAATTGTTCGGTGCTTCCTTCCTCGATGATTTTGCCTTCGAAGAAGAACGCGGTCCGATCACTGCAGCGAGCAGCTTGGTGCATGTTGTGAGTCACAATCACGATCGTGTATTGCCCTCGAAGTTCGGCAATCAGGTCCTCCACTCGGGCCGTGGATGCTGGATCGAGCGCTGAGCAGGGTTCGTCCATCAGCAGGATTTCGGGACCGACCGCGATGGCGCGGGCGATACACAATCGTTGCTGCTGACCGCCGGAAAGTCCCAAAGCGGATTGGTTCAAACGATCTTTTACCTCGTTCCACAACGCGGCCTTCTTGAGCGCCCATTCGACCAGTTCGTCAAGATCGTTTTTGTTCATGCCCGCGAAGTGCAATCGAGGACCGAAGGCCACATTGTCGTAAATCGATTTCGGGAACGGATTCGGTTTTTGAAATACGATGCCAATTCGTCGTCGAAGCGAAACCACGTCGGTCGATCGGGAAAGAATATCAACATCCGGCAGACGCAGACCTCCCGACGCACGAGCGGTAGGCACGACATCGTTCATGCGGTTGATCCACTTCAGCAGCGTGCTTTTGCCACATCCACTGGGACCGATGAAGGCGGTGACTCGTTGGCCGGGAATCTCAAGGTTCAAATTATGCAGTGCTTGAAAGTCTCCGTACCACGCATTGAAATCGGACAGCGTGATGAAAGGTTGGAGAGATTTCTGCTCCTTCGATTCCGGGTGGCGAATCGTTTCAGACGTGAACTGAGCGGACATGGAGGATTTACCAGAACGTGGTTGAACAGTGGAGGTTTCGAGCATGGGGTCCGGACCAATCCAAGATCGAAACGATCATGGCGAAGGGATCATGTGACGAAGGAATCACAGGGGTGATGCGATCAGCCGATTATGTTAACCGCTTTTGGGCCAGTTGACGAATCAATACTGCGATTGAGTTGAATGCAAACAGAATAATCAACAGCACAATGATTCCACCTGCCGCAATATGCTGAAAATTCAGGGAAGCGTCGGAATCAATGGGCTGCTGAGCCCAATAGTAAATCTGAATCGGAAGGATGGAGAATTTGTCCATCAGGTGAGCGGGCCCCCGAGCGATGTAGACCGCCACTCCGATCATCAGAATGGGCGCGGCTTCACCAATCGCTCGACTCATCGCCAGAATCGCTCCGGTCATGATGCCGGGAATCGCAGCGGGCAGGCTGACGTGTCGGACGACCTGCCATGGAGTGCAACCAAGGCCTTCGGCCGCTCGCTTGAGCGAAGGCGGCACGGCACGCAGGGCTTCTTGGGTGGAAATAATGATCACGGGAAGGATCACCAGCATCAACGTCAGGCTGGCAGCGAACACGCCTTTGCCAAACGGCAATCGAAAATAGTACCAGCGATAGTCCTTGAGGATGCCACCTTCGGCATCGGACAAAATGGATCGAGCCAGTGTTTCGTCATCGTCGGGAAAATCATCGTCCGGTCCAATAATGTTCAGCTTGATCGGGTTGCCGTTCCCATCAATGGCATCCATCCCTTGGGTTAGCTCAAGGACTTCGTCGCGACTGGCGACGGGCACGAAAACGATCTCACTTCCTTCTTCGGTGATAAACTGTCGCCGGTAAGTGGCCCCCGTTTCAGCCAGTGGGTCGGCTTCGGATCCGAATAATCCAAACATCATCGAGAACGCGGTCAGTCCCAAGATGCCGTACACAATCGAGGGCACACCAGCCAAGTTGTTGATGTTCAGTTGCAGCAAGGCGGAAAGCCGTCTCAGCCAGATATTGCGAGGTTGGAACTCTTGCAGAAAAATCGCCGTGCCGATTCCCAACGGCAGGCAAACCAAAGCGCACACGGCACATACCCAAACGGAACCCTGAAGAGCAGGACCGATCCCTGCGTCAATCGGATCGGGCCCCGGCGGGTTGGTCAAAAAATCAGTCGACAAAGCCGGCATTCCTTGGAATACGATCGACGAAAGCAAAACCAACAGGATCGCCACCGAAGCTGAAGACGTAGCCACGCATATCAACCAGAAAATCCGATTGACCCAAACTCGTTTGCTGAGCGGATTGCTGGGAAAGTTTTCAAATTCGGGATGGAATTCTTCGGCGCTAATCGTATGCCTCCTGAAATCTCATCCGAATGATGTTTCCCAAAATCGAAAGCAGGAACGTGATCAGAAAAAGCACCAGCGCGACCGAGTAGATCGAGAAGTATTCCACTCCGAAATTGGAAATGTCTCCGGTCGCCATTTGAGTCATATGCCCGGTCATGGTTTGAATCTGTTGACGAGGATCAGCGGTCAGTCGAGCCATATTTCCGGCCGCAAGCGCGACGATCATGGTTTCTCCGATCGCTCGCGCAACCGCCAGCAGAAAGGCGGAGATGATTCCGGACAACGCCGCTGGCACGACGACTTTCATCGAGACATCAAACTTTGTCCCGCCCAATCCGTATGCCGCTTCTCTCAATCGACCTGGGACTGCTCGTAACGCGTCTTCCGAAAGCGACGCGATGGTGGGAAGGCACAAAATGCCAACCGCAATCCCCGCGCTCAAGGCGTTGTAGTAGTCAAGCTGAATGCCCAGACCGTCTCGAAGAAACGGTGTGATGACAACGAGAGCAAAGAAACCGTAAACGACCGTCGGGATACCTGCGAGAAGTTCCAAGCTGGGTTTGAGGATGTTGCGTAGCCACGCGGGAGCGTACTCGGCAAGATAAATCGCCGACACCAACCCCAGCGGTAACGCAATTGCCATCGCGATCACGGTGACCCACATCGTTCCACAGATCAGCGGCCAGATCCCAAAGTGCTTGGTCTCGCCCAACAGCGGGTTCCACTTTGTCCCGGTTACAAATTCCCACACGTCCGTTTCAGGCATGCTGAAAAACTGAAGCGTTTGCCCGATTAGCAGGCCGATGATCGACAGCGTGATCAAGACCGTGAACAACGCACAACCTGCCAAAGCGACGTAGATCAACGATTCACCAACGCGCGTGGCGCCCAGTGATCGCAAGGATCGCTGGGTCAGAATTCGCGGGGTTGCGTCGTTGGCTATTGCCATGAAGATCGGTGATCAAAGGATGCGGTGGTGAAATTCTGCCTTGCCCTGCGTGCCTTCTTAATCCATTTTCAGGATGTTGTCGGCGGTGTACAGGTCGGTGAGGCTTCCATCTTTCTTTTCCCCGTCTTGATCCCAGAAATGAGTACCGGATTTTCGACGCTTGAAGTGATTGGCCGCCTCTTTTTCGATCGACTCCGGCAGGCCAACGTAATCAACGGCCTTGGCAAGCGAGCCCGCGTTTTCCAGGTAGTGGTTGACAAAGACCTTCACCTCGGGGCGACGGGCCGACTTTGCGTTGACGTAGATGAACAGCGGACGTGAAAACGGGGCGTACTTGCCGGACTCAATGTTTTCGGCCGACACTTCGATTGCCTCGTTCGTTTTCGGGTTCACGATTTTGACGGCTTTCAGCTTGTCCTGATTTGAAAAGTAGTACGACGCACCAAAGAAGCCGATTGCTCCATCGGTGTTCGCAATGCCTTGCACCAATTGATTGTCATTCTCGCTACCGGACATATCAGCGCGGATCGAGACGCCTTCGTCCTTGCCAACGATGACTTCTTTGAAGTAGTCAAAGGTTCCGCTGTCGGTTCCGGGTGCAAAAATTTTGATTGGAGTGGCTGGCCATTCCGAATTCACTTCGTCCCAGTTTTTGGCATTGCTAAAACTTCCATCCGACTTGCTCGCGCGAAAGATTTTTTTCAGCTGGTCGACGGTCAACACGTCGACAAACGAGTTGTCTTTGGCGACTGCAATCGTGAGCCCATCGTAGGCAACCGGGATTTCAATAAACTGGATGCCGTTCTCCTGACATTGCTTCATCTCCTTGAACTTGATCGGACGCGAAGCATCCGAGATGTCGGTTTCGCCTTTGGTGAATCGCTTGAATCCGCCACCCGTTCCAGAAATGCTTACCTGGACCGAGACCTTGGGGCATTTGTCTTTGAAAGTCGTTGAAGCGCGAACTGAAATAGGAGCAACCGTGCTCGAGCCATCGATCTCAATTGACCCTTCCAATGCTGACAGGCCCTGGCCCCTAACACTCTGGCCGCCGAAAAAAAAGACGCACGCCACCGCAACAACGGGCAGTGCCCAAGCAGAAACTCGTTTCATTTCAATTTCCAATAATCGGGTCAATCGGTAAGTTGTTGTTTGTCGTTGGATCCGTTGCCCAGCTCGATTCGAGCTGGAGTAGAAGCCCGAGCCCGAGCCCAACAGATTACTCATTGAGATCGAACGAACAGCTTCCAAAACGTACCGAAACCGCTCGCTTTTTGGTTAAGATTTCTTCAACATTGAGGTATCTTCACATTTTTACTCGCACGGTGTCTCCAGTGAAGCGGCTTAGCACTCACCAAGAAACCAGCGTCGAAGCGAAACCCAGCAAAATGCTTCATTTCATTCCCGAAGCGGCCCTATCCGGTTAAGGACCTCGCCGGGTCATGCTGTCTGGGCGGTGACTGTTGGCTGGCATAAGTTTGCGTATTCCAGTGATTTGAGGACGTTGAAGCACTAAACCCCGCTTTTTTCGGTCGGATCGTTCGGCTTGCTGGTTTATCAATGGGTATGGTTAAGGACTTGCGGATCGAAAAGCTACCGGATTAAGAGCGTCCATTACCGATCTCGCGGGAGTGAGATGGCACTGAACCCGGTTTATTTGATGGGCAAGTCTTAATCGTCAGCGTCTCAGGTATTTGAAACGAGCCAGATTTATGTCACCACGAACTGCTCCAAAAAAGTGCCTGTTTCCCTTATTCAGGACACTGGCAGGCACGCTGATTTTGGTCGTGTGGTTGGGAGCCCTTCAGAGGGAATGCTTTGCCGGAGGTGGCCCGGAGAATGCGGTGGTGATTGTCAATGACGATTCAGCATCCTCGAAATTGATCGCCAACCACTACGTCCAACTAAGGAAAATTCCCGCGCGAAATGTGATTCATCTGACTGGCATTCCTGATCGCGAAACGACCAATCTGGAGACGTTCAAAACCAAAATCCTGCTGCCGATTTTGCAGCAACTGGAAGCTCGCAAGATTCAACAGTCGGTCGACTACATTTTATACTCGGCAGACTTTCCAACGGTTATCACGATCCTTGGTCACAAGAATTTGTTGCTGGATCGAATTCGTTCAAGCTCGGGATTGCCCAAGGATGCCAAAGTTCCCTCGGCCAAGCTGTACGGCGGTCACGCGTCGATCAATTCGCTGACGTACTTTGCCATTGCTGCTTTGGCCAATGAGCCTGGCTATCTGATGTTGGATTCAAACTCTTATTACCGGCGCGCCGCCCAAGATATTCTCCGACGTCCGTTTATTGGACAGCAACAAAAGGATTATCAAAGTGCAGCCAAAGCATTCGACGAAGGACCGGGAAAGGGCTTTGACGACGCGATTGCAACACTTCAACGACTTGCTGCTGCGAACCCGGGCCAAGCAGCCGTCTGCTATTGGCTGGCGAAATTTTATGCAGTCCGAGGCGATGTCAGATCATCGGTGAAATGGCTGACCCAGGCGGTTCAGAACGGTTGGGTGTATCGTGAAGAAACCAAAAAAGAAAAGGCCTTCGACAACGTTCGGTTCAACCCTTTGTTTCGAGGCCTTGAGAATCGCATTCCCGATTACCCGTTCACGTTCGCTCCCACCCGAGGTTTCAAGCATCAGCGGCGATGGGCTTTGAACGGAATGGTCAATGGAGAGGATGGGCAAGGCAATAATCTGTTTCTTTCCACCGTGTTGGCTGTGACACGAAACTACGGCACGACAGAGAAGCAGGCGTTAGAGCAATTGCAGGCGTCAATCAGTGTCGATGAAACCGACCCGAGCGGTACGTTTTACTTCTCGCTTGGATCAGGTGTTCGCAACACGACGCGCAAGGCGCAGATCAAGCCAGTTGTGGAGACGCTCAAGTCCATGGGAAAGAGTGCGGTGACGATCAAGGAGAACCTTCCCAGCAACGCCGCCGACGTTGCAGGCCTGTTGATGGGGACTGCTGGATTTGATTTTGAAGCATCTGGAAGCAAGATCGTGCCCGGTGCGATTTGCGAACATCTGACCAGCTATGGCGGTCGGCTTGCCGTACCCGGCCAGACAAAATTATCCGAGTTCATTCGGTTTGGAGCCGCCGGTGCCAGTGGAACGGTCACCGAACCCTACGCCTTGGCCGCCAAGTTTCCTCACGCAATGATTCACGTTCATTACGCCCGAGGTTGTTCATTGGGAGAGTCGTTTTATCAATCGGTTTCCGGTCCCTTTCAACTGCTGATCGTCGGTGATGCACTCTGCCAACCCTATGCCGTGCGTCCGAAGGTGAACATTGACGGGATGCTACCGATGCAGGAAGTCAGCAACAAAATTTCGCTGAATTTTGATACGACGGAGTCGAAAGTTCCCGTTTCCATGGTGGAACTTTATATCGATGGCTTGTTACTATTTCGTAATCACGAACTGCAGGCATTGAACTTTGACACTCGATTGTTGGCCGACGGATATCACGAAATGCGAGCGGTCGTGACGGCGAACGATTTGATCGAATCCAACGGACACCATATCGTCCCGTTCATGGTGAATAATTCAGGCAACTCGATCACGATTCGATGCGACAAGGAAGCGTGGTCGCAGACCGAACATGTGTTCGTCGAAGTGACCAGTAATTTTGGTGACACGGTCAGTGTCGTACAAAACTTGCGGTCCGTCGCAGTCGCACAAGAGATGACCGAGGGCAAGCGTCCGCTGCGTTTCAAGATTCCGGCCGATGTGCTAGGACGAGGCCCTGTCGAACTACAGGCTGTCGCGATCGATAAGAAAACCAATCAAGCCGTGAACAGTGCACCGATTTACCTCAATATCGAAGGCGCTGCCGCCACGACAAAACGCAACACGGAACGCCCAACGCCGAAACGCCCCAAGGTGGTTCCGACTGCAGCCAAGTCGACCCGTTAGTCGACGCCACGCCAACGCACCACGGTAGCGAAAGCCGGCTCAGCGCGGTTGACTGGCAACAAGGCTTCGCATCATTCGGACGCCAGCGGGAATTCGATTCGAAATACGCTGCCTTTTCCAATTTTGCTTTCGACCGAAACATCGCCGCCCAGTGAAGTGGTCAGATGTTTGACGATTGCCAACCCCAGCCCTGTGCCTCCCATGTCTCGCGATCGCGCTTTGTCGGCTCGATAGAACCGCTCGAAGATCCGCGACTGCTGTCCGGGCGAGATACCGATCCCGGTGTCGATGACTTCGACCCTTACGGTTTTTTCCTCCAAGCTGCTGCGAACGGTTACCGTTCCCTGCAATGTGTACTGAATCGCGTTCGAGATCAGATTCTTCAAGATCGCGCGGAACGCTTCCGCATCGCCCACGACGTGAAGCGGCTGATCTGCCAGCTCGGTTTGAAAGTCGATGTCACGTTTCGCGGCGATGGCATACAGCTGTTGATGGCACTCAAGGCAAAGTTTGTTCAGATCCAAGATGGTGATTTCCAGATTCGCCTGCCCCGATTCGACTCGGGCTAACTGCAACAGATCTTGAATCTGTCGTTCAAGCAACGCTGCTTGGACCTCAATCTGATCGACGAATTCCAGGTTTCGTACCTGATCGTTAATCGCGCCCATCTTCAGCGTTTCCGCGTACGCTTTGATCACGGACAGAGGAGTCTTGAGTTCATGCGAGACATTGGCAACGAAATCACGACGCATCGTTTCCAGCTGTCGAATTTCGGTCACGTCGTGCATCACGATCGCGGTTGCAACATCGCTTGATTGCAGCGAGGTAAGCTTCGCACGAATCGTTCGACGCGGCTCGGCAAGCGTTTGAAACTCACAATCCATGCGGATACTGTCTTGCTGAGCCCTTTCGATGGCGGAGGTCAGCTCAGGGATGCGTAGCTGTTCCGTTAGTTTACGCCCCACCAACGTTCGTTCGTCGATCGCCAGCATTTGACAAGCCGCCTGATTGGCCATCATCAGCCTGCCTTCCTCGTCGACCGCCAGCACTCCTTCGCTGATACTCGCCAGCACCGCCTCGAGACTGGCGGAACTGTTAAGCAAACCTGCTTCTCGCCTAGTCAGCACGCCCCCCATTCGCTCGAACGCATCGCTCAATGGTTGCCATTCGTCCAAAACTTGATCAGGCAAACTCTGGCGTTCGAAGACCCCTTGTTCGATGTCTCGAGCTGCTTTGACATATCTGCTGACCGGTTGAAGCCATTGATCTCGCTGCCGGAAATGAAACGTCAACAATCCGGCAAACATCGCCAGCAACGCCGCGGGCTGCCAATTCCCGGAAATCAAAGCCAGTAGCGCAGCGACGACCAGAAAAACTGGACCGACACGGAAAAGACCTGCGTATTCAAACATGGCGTAACGGAACTGGATCGTCGACTCTGCATACCGAAGCGATGCAGAATACCGCGTTGGTACGCAGCTCGGGAGCGGGGCTGCACAAAATATTGCAGTCGGGGCCGTTGATTCAGCTTGATTGTTTCAGATTGAACTGCGACAACGGCCAGACCTATAATTTAGGCTAGGCGTCGTTAGATCGCCTGAACATGTCGACTACGACGGGTGATCTTTGTTTGTTGTACACGAATATTTTCGAAATCTGTTGACCGGGTTGCTGCTTTGCGCGGTGGCTCAATCAGCCGTTCCGCAAGTTCAAGCTGCGGTTGTTGAAGGTCCGTCCGATCGTGTTCGCACGGGCCATCTGCTACGAATCCCATTACCGATCGATGACCGTGCAGCAGCCAAAGTCAAACAGGCGTTGATGCGTTTGGTCGATCGAACCGAAGCTGTCGTGCGGCCGGAAGATCGTCCATTGGTTGTGCTGGAGTTCGAAACCGACCGAGGCAAAACCGGCAGCGGAAGCGAATTCGAAGCCTGCATCGGATTGGCTCGATTGCTGACGTCGTCTGACCTGAACCGGCTTAACACAGTCGCCCACATTCCCAAGACTCGTCAGCCCGATGCTGAAAGTGAACTGAAAGGACACGCGGTCTTGGTCGCCATTTGTGCCAACCAGATTGCGATGGATAAGGGGACTCGGATTGGCAATGCGGGAGCCGACGAGAAAACGGTCGATCCGTTGATCGTGAATTTTTATCGCGGGATCGCGGCCAAGCGACTGCTGTTGCCTGTGCCGATAATTCTGAGCATGATCGATCCCGGCCAGGAATTGTACCGCGTCAGAACTGACGAAGGCGTCGTTTTCGCCGACCAAGATCAGTTGGTGGATCTTGAAAAGTCCGGCGATTCGATCGAAACGACGACGCTGACTCGGCAGGGCAAGCCGACGTTCCTAACCAGTGAACAATTGTATGAAGACCGACTGATCCAGTTTCTGACCGAATCACGCACTGATCTTGCGCAACAGTTGGATCTTGAGCCGGGCGCGCTGGAAGGAGATCCAACGGAGGGCCAACAATGGACCGCCGTACAAATCAATTTACCATCGTACCTCGACGATCGCACTGCAACCTGGACCATTCGCTCGCTGCAGAAAGAATTGGCATCGGGGAAAACGAACTTGGTCATCCTTGACATGAATGCCGTCATTGGCGATCTGGACGCTTCGTTGCGACTGGCGACTCATTTGAGCAAGTACGATTCGGATCGGATTCGCACCGTGGCTCTTGTAACAGGCAAGACCACCGGACCGGCTGCCGTTTTGGCACTATCGGTCGATCACTTGTTGATGAACGATGATGCCACATTAGGTGGGCACGATCCAAATGATGATCCCGGCGTGGCGACTGCTGACAGCACTTGGGATGACGTGAAGCCAGAAATAAGGCGGATCGCCGAAGATCAACAGCGCGACTGGTCGATCATGATGGCGATGCTCGATCCGCGTCTTAAAGTTGCTCGCTATCGCAACCGTGATTCGGGTCAGGTTCGTTTGTTGTCCAGCGAACAATGGAGCGAGTCGGCGGAACCGGATCGTTGGGTTGAGCTGGGCGATGTGGATGTCGCGGCGGGAATTGGAGCCGCGGAAGCTTCGCAGTTGTATCTCGCCCGAGCGATTGTGAACGATTCAGATCAATTGAAGACGTTTTATCAGCTGGACGCGGAGATCCGGACGCTTCAGAAATCCTCCACGGACATGTGGATCGAAAAGGTCGCCGCGACGTTGTCGTCACCGCTGGTTGCTCCGTGGCTGCTGTTTGGAGCCATGTTTTTTTTCTCGTCTGAAATGTCTGCGCCTGGGTTGGGAGTGCCGGGTTTTCTAGCTGCGGTTTGCGTGATGCTGTTCTTCTGGAGCCAGTATCTGGATGGAAACGCGGACGCCGTTGAAATTTTACTGTTCGTGGCGGGTTTGGTATTCGTAATCTTGGAGATCTTTGTCGTTCCTGGTTTTGGTGTGTTTGGCATTGGCGGTTTGTTGATGTTAGTGACCTCAATCGTACTGGCATCGCAAAAATTTTTGCTTCCTCGCACGGCCGAGGAGATTGCTCAGATTCCATATTCGCTTGCTCCCGTGTTGGCGGCCGGACTGGGGTTTTTTGCGGCGTTGTTCGCTTTAAGGAAAGTCATCCCCAATTCGCCTTACCTGAGCCGCTTGATTCTGGATTCCCGTCGAAAGAAAGAACTGTCCTTCGAAGACGAAGTCGATTCAGAGTCCGTGGTCGATTGGAGCTTCCTGATGGATCGCGCTGGTGAAACCGTGACACGATTGAACCCGTCGGGGAAAGCCAGAATCGATGGCCAAGTGTACGATGTGATCTCGAAAGGGCAGATGATCGCCAAAGGCGAACCCGTGATCGTTGTGGAAGCCGTCGCAAATCGAGTCGTCGTCGCGCCGAAGATTTGATCGGGGCGATGACTCTCCACGAACCTACTGAATCAGAACACGAGTTCTCAACACGGTTACTATGGATCCAATCTACTGGTCATTTTTGTTACTTGCTCTGGGGTTTACCTTTATCGTGCTGGAGGTATTCATTCCATCGGCTGGGTTGTTGGGCATCATGGCCGGCTGCTTCATGGTTGCCGGGATCGTGTTTGCCTTTATGGAGGGCTACTACACCGGCTCCATCGTGTTGTTGCTGACGTTGCTGGCAGTCCCGGTTTACATGGCCTTGATGGTCCACATCTGGCCTTATACTCCGATCGGGAAGTTGGTGCTGCTGAAAGACCCGCGAGAAGAGAACGACGATCCGGACAACGAACACTATCAAAAGATGGTGGAGCTGGTCGGGCAGGTAGGAGTCGCAAAGTCTGAGATGATCCTGAGCGGTCAAATTGTCGTTGGTGACCAGAAGTACGACGCGATCAGCAACGGCTTTCCCATCGAGGCTGGAACCGCGATCAAAGTCGTCGCGGTGAAGGGTAATCGCATCTACGTCGAAGCCTACGACGGTGATGCGGCATCCAGCGAAGACTTGCCCGTTCGCGACCGCGGCGTGTTGAGCACGCCCATCGAAGAACTGGGCATCGATCTGTCGGATGATGGTCTTTCGACCTCTTGATGCCGGTTGCTCTCGATAATTCTGCTTTCACCAAATGTTTGAGGCAGCAATGAGAAAGTCGCAGTAGCGTTAAGTGACTTCAAAAAACTTTGCATGACGAGTTGAGCCCGCAATTTGTCTCTGGGCGCCAATCAACCGACCCAAGACGACTCAGGGACGAACTTCTTGAGTTAGCCTTTCAAGAAGCGTTTCATCGCTGCGAGTGTCTTGAGACCAACGTGATGCTCGATTCCTTCACTATCAATTTCGGCGTTCCGTTTGTCTACGCCGATGGCGATTAAGAAATCAAGAACAACCTGGTGGCGTTCCCGCACTCGCTTGGCAAGCGTTGCGCCTTTGGGCGTTAGCTCGATAGGACGATACGGTTGAGAATGCAGCAGACGCTCATTTTGCAATCGCTTTACGATTCGCGATACCGTCACGTGACTAACATTGAAGTGCCGTGCAAGTTCAAGAACTCTGCATTCACCAGACTTCGCAATGATGTCCGCAACTGCTTCGACGTAGTCCTCCGCCGTCTCGTTCGCGTGGTGATCGCGCGTTCGAGCAAAAGGGATTGAGCGTGCCTTGGTTTTTTCTTCCATCGAATCCTCGGTCATGATTTAGGCTTGATTATACTCTTGACGCAATCCGTAGCCATTGCTACATTTTAGATCCGTAGCATTGGCTACAATCTTGATGTTCTGATTTTATCGCTATTGCGAGACAGGAAATGGATACTCAACGAAGTCGGTACGCATTTACGCTGATTGAATTACTAGTGGTCATTGCCATTCTGGGGATTCTCACCGGGATGTTGCTGCCTGCGGTTCAACAAATTCGTGCAGTTGCTCGCAGAATTTCGTGTGCGAACAACATGCGACAACTGGGGCTGGCAATGCATAACTACGAAGGAGCGTTAGGACATTTTCCGCCCGGATTCACCTCGACGCCTAGTCGCGATGGAACGGCTCCCTCTGGCGTCCATATTGATCCAATTACTTGGAATGCAGCGCCCGGCTGGGGGTGGGGAGCTCACTTGCTGCCCTTCGTCGAGGGGAACAACATTCACGGCGACCTCGACTTTGCAAAACCGATCTGGGAAACAAAACACCGAGAGATCATTCAGACGAATCTTCCTGTCTTTTTGTGTCCCTCGTCGTCTGGAGAGAGCCAGCCCTTCACCGTTGTCGATGGCGATGAGAACCCGTATTCACCGGACAGCGTGAAGCCCGTCGTGCTTGGTCGATCTCACTACGTCGCCAGCCATGGACAGGAATCGGCTTGGGGCCCGGAAGCAGGATCGGCTCTCTCGGGTCAGGTCTTCACTGACATTTACACTTTTACAACCGCAACCGTCGATATTCATGGAGACGTGTCACGGGTTGCAGATGGCCCATTCTATCGGAACTCGAAAACACAAATATCTGAAGTGAGTGACGGCACGACGACCAGTATTTTTCTCGGAGAGCATTCGTCTCGTTTGAGCGATAAAACTTGGGTTGGTGTTGTTCCTGGAGCAACAGTTCACCCGAGGTTCTCATCTCCAGAAAACGGGCCTGACGGAGCCGCGACTCTCGTGCTTTATCACATGGGGCCGTCTGGTGGTGAACTGGACATAACCGGTTTTCCCATTATCCATCCGGTGAATTTTCCAACCTATCATGTAGGCCAAATGTATTCGGAGCATCCCAGTGGAGGAAATGTCTGCATGGGCGATGGTTCGGTTCAATTCATTTCGGAAAGCGTAGACCTGATTACATGGGCAGAGCTAAGTAGCATCAACGAAGGAGAAGTCATTGGGGAGTGGCAATGACGACAAACAGAAACACAATTCTGACAACGCTCGTTCTGGCTGGCTTTCTGTTGACGGCTGGTTCTTGGTGGTTCAATCGTGGCTACGGTGAAGTTAGCCCGATTACCTATGAGTATTCCAAGGCTCTGTACAGCGCTTGCTTGAACCGGAACGAAGAACATCTTGGCAAGGTTGAAGAATTACTCGTTACCCGTGGTGATGAAGGCCTGTCGGTCAACGAACGCAAGTGGATCGACGCCATTATCGAAGAGGCTCGCGATGGCCGATGGGTGAGCGCCGCCAAACGGGCCCGTCGAATGATGGAAGATCAGGTTCAGTACTGAAGCTCTGCGATTCAAAATCCAATCACTCGTCTGAATCGAGGAAATTCTCGGGCAGTTCGGTAGGGAGAGTGCCGGGAGTGTTCTCCAGTGGATCAATTTCTTCAAGCGCGTCGGTATCAAGCAGCATAGGAATCTGCGAGTCGGAATCAGACGTTGCGGGGGCGCTGTCTTCTGAATCGTCATCTTCGGGGGCGTCTACGATTGTTTCCCGACGGGTCGAGTCACCGTCCGGTACTGGATTGGGTTCGGTCAATTCACCGGTTGAACCGTCGCGTCCGCGACTGAGTTTGTCAAAATCTTCTTGGCGAGTGACTGCTCCTTTTTCATCCCACCACGTCCAAGTCCCTACGGCTTTGTCGTGCTTGTATTCTCCTTGGATGGACTTCATGCCGTTCTCGTGCCACCAGGTCCACATGCCGGCCTTCTGGCCTTCCACGTAACCAGCTTCCAGCTTGCGACCGCCGTTGGTGTGCCACCACGTGAACTTGCCGATTCGTTGATCTTTCTCATACTGTCCCTGCATTTTGGGCTGGCCATTTTCGTACCAGCGACGGATGGGGCCGTGCTGAGTCCGTTGGCCTGATGTCGAAAACGCAGCCGGCTTCGCTTCCCACCATCGATCCTCATCCTCAAGCACCAGCTTTCCGTCCAGATAAAATTGCTCCTCGCTTGGACGGTTTGGCCGATAGCGACTGACTTGTCGTACGACTCGCTGCCCGCGAATGAACTCGTCACGTCGAGTCAATTTGCCTTGATCGTCCCACTCAAGCACTTTGCCGTTGAGCAATCCATTGTCGAAAGTCGCCTCTCGCATTTTGGTCGCCGTCGGGAACCACCATGTCGCGACGCCATCGCGTTTGCCTTGCGAGTAACGGACCTCGAAGACCTTCTGATTGTTCTGGTCATAGATCGTCCACATCCCATTGAGTTTGCCTTTTTCGAATTGAGCAACCGACAGGAAACGACCTTCGTAGTTGTTGAACGGAGCGGTGGAGAACAGTCCGCCTGAGTTTGCGTTGTGGTAACGACGCCACTGGCCCACCATCTGGTTGCGTTTGAACTGCCCTTCGGCAATCACGTCGCCACCTCGGCTGTAGACTCGCCACGCTCCGTCGTTGTAGTAGTTTCCAGCGGCGTCTTGAGCGACCTGGCGGAGCACATGAGTCTTTCCGTCGGGGTAGCGTTGACGAATCGTTTCGCGTCCCGGTTGATCGTCGCCAAAGTTTGATTCTTCCGGCAGGGATTCAATAAACGGTTCGTCAGAGTCATCTGCATCGTTCTGCATTTCCAGCAGGCGCGATTCGAACTCCTTATCGGTTAGATCATCAAGACCACCATCGATCTTGAAGTTACGATCAGCCGACGATGCCGGGGGTGGCAAAAATGAAGTCGACGGCTTGTCGAGATCAACGGGGTCAATTGACTCCATCGAGTTGTTCTGAACAACTGGCGAGTCGGCCTGCCCCAAGACGATCGGAATGTTGGCTCGATCGATGATCTGGCTGGAAACCGTAGTGGCCGACGGCACAACGGGTTTACGAAACAACGATTGGGCTTCGGCAACGCAGGTTGTCCATCCAAATATCGCGATGGCCAAGCACGCAATGGGCGCGGGTCGGGTTCGTCGCAATTGATTGGGCACTGATTCGAGTTGTGAAAGATGCTCGATCAAGACTGGTGTTGAATCGGGGTTGGAAAAATTGGATTGGAATCGGACTTCGTTGGAAAGGATATCCGTTGCTAATGGTCGAGTATCGGAATTCTTCGCTTTCGGCGAACAGACAAGTAAATTGTAGACGGGCCGAAGCGAATGCGAGCGTCAGCGAAACGGCTTGGCTTTTGATCCGCAAGATGAACAGCGAAACCTTTCCGACTGTGCCGATTGTGCTGCGTTCGAAGGCCCGACGAGCTTCGCGAACGGAGCGAGCCGGCCAGGTGACGCGGGTGTCTGGGTACCGTCCGAGTGGCCAAATCTTGATGCGAGCAGGCGAAATCGAAGGTTTGTGCTCAGTTTGTCGTGCTTGCAACCTTGCCGCTGGTTGGCTGGCCAACGAAAATAACGGTTCACCAGATTCATTTTGAAATCACGTGGATCAACGTCACGTGTGCCTCGCGACAAAACATGTCCTTCTTCGGTAAAGATTTAATCCCTCGCAAGATCGAGATCGAT
This sequence comes from uncultured Pirellulaceae bacterium, assembly GCA_937928215.1. Lineage (GTDB taxonomy): Bacteria > Planctomycetota > Planctomycetia > Pirellulales > Pirellulaceae > Mariniblastus. The sequence continues at coordinate 17,327 of CALFWL010000053.1, forward strand.
TCGTCGACGCTGACCAGCGAAAGCGACGAGGTGCGCTCACGTCTGGGCCGAATTGATGCCAACTATCAGAAGCTGTCAGAAATTTTGGGCGATTTGGAAACTCGAATCGACGCTGACGAACAGCTGCGAGCCATCAACGAGTCGATCGACGACGCGGCACTGGAATCGTCTGAGGACGCGACGGCGAAGAAGCCAAGGCGGAAATGGCGTCCTAGCAAGTCATCGAAGTCCAGATCCCGCCGCAAATCCGCAGGCCCAAACAAGCCACGTTAGCACTCGCGAAGCATAACCGACGGGTCGGTAAGACGATTAGCCGGTGAAGGACGTGGGTTTCGAGTACTCGAATCCGTCATTTGCTTCTTGGCGAGTGCTTAAGCGAAAGGGCGAAAGGCACTCGCTTTCGCCCCGGACAGCCACAGCATTTCGAGCTCACAGCTGAGTTCAAATTCTGATTGTGGCTGATTGATCACAGGTCGTCGCGCCGTCACAATATCCAGCCCGCAGCGTCATGTTCGTTGTGACCTGCGCGATCACAAGGTTAAAGTTCTGCCTGCTATCCACGGAAACGTTGTGTCCTATCTGAAACTTGCTGGCGGAAAGCTCTACGACCCAGCCAATGGAATCGACGGCATCGTCACCGACCTCTGGGTTTGCGATGGTAAAATCGTTGCGGCTCCGACGGATACAGCTTCGACCGTCAAAACGATCGACTTGGCGGGCATGGTGGTGATGCCTGGCGGCGTCGACATGCACTGCCACATCGCCGGCCCCAAAGTGAACACGGCTCGCAAGATGCAGCCGGAACAAGCCCGTGCTGCTGCGGTGGCTCGACAGGCGACACCCGGCACCGTTCTGCACAGCGGTTCGATGGGTAGCGTGCCCAGCATTTACACCACAGGGTATTGCTACACCGGGATGGGTTACACGACTTGTTTTGACGCCGCCATTTCTCCATTGGCGTCACGGCATACTCATCAGGAATTCAGCGAAGTTCCCAACGTCGACGCCGGCTTTTTTGTGCTCGTCGGGAACAATCACTATGCGATGGAGCGGATCTCCGAGGGGGATCAGGCGGGTCTTGAATCCTTTCTGGCGTGGCTGATCGCTCGCGCAGGTGGCTTTGCGCCGAAGTTGGTAAATCCGGGTGGAGTCGAGTTATTCAAACAATCGGTGGCGGGAAACGCTCGCGATCTGGATCAGCCGGTTGATGGATTCAGTGGAGTCACTCCGCGGAAGATTATTCAGTCGATTACCGCTGCATCGAATGAGTTAGGCTTGCCTCATCCGGTTCACATCCACACCAACAATCTGGGAATGCCCGGCAACTGGGAAACGACGCTCGAGACCATGAAGTCGCTCGATGGGCTGAAAGCTCATTTGACGCATATTCAGTTTCACAGCTACGGCGGAGGCGAAGTTGATCCCGGATCGATCGATTCTCAGGTCAAAACGCTGGCTGCTCACATCAACGCGAATCCGAATCTAACCGTTGACGTGGGACAAGTCATGTTCGGTCGCACGACCAGCATGACGGGAGACGGAGCGCTTGGGCATTTCCTGCAGAAGATCAGCGGCGAGCGTTGGTATTGTGCAGACACGGAACTTGAATCGGGTTGTGGTGTTTCGCCGATCGAATACCGCGACAAGAATTTTGTCCACGCACTGCAATGGGCGATCGGGTTGGAGTGGTACCTGATAGTCGACGATCCGTGGCAGGTCGTGATGAGCACCGATCATCCCAATGGCGGCAGTTTTCTTGCGTATCCGCAGATCATTCGACTGTTGATGGATCGGAGTTATCGAACCGAAATGCTGAAACAGGTGAATCCTAAAATTCTGGAGCGTTGTTCATTGGCGGACCTGGACCGTGAGTACTCGCTTTCCGAAATCGCAATCATCACACGCAGCGGCCCTGCGCGAATTCTGGGGTTGAAGAACAAAGGGCATCTGGGCGTGGGGGCCGACGCGGACATCACGGTTTATTCGCCCAACGAAAACTACGAAACGATGTTCGAGCTTCCTCGCATGGTGATCAAGGCGGGAGAAATTCTGATCGAGGACACCGAAGTGCGGCAAACGGTGACAGGAAAAACGCTCTCGATCGACCCAGCCTATGATCGAGGCCGAGACGAATCGATCGAGTCTTGGTTCAACGATCATTATTCGTTGCGGGCCCATCACTACGGCGTGCACGATGGCGAATTCAATCGTATCCAACGGCAAGCGGTTGCCAATGAGCCCTAGCCACCGACCGATGATGATTGACGAATTCCCACGTTCACGTGAAACCACTATCGTCTTGACGAAAGCTCTCTCGCTTTAATTTCGCGAAACAGAATATCGGTGGTCGGATCGTGTCCTTGCAGAATAAACGTGCCCTTCTCTTTCCGTAGTCCTTTGCGTGGGTTGGGGTGAGGCTTTCTCCGGTCCGTCCAGTCGGTGACTTGTAATCCGTTGACCCAGACGCTGACATGAGGCCCATTGGCAATGATCATTTTGGAAAACCACTGTTGATCGTCCGCGTTGATTCGTCTTGCGTTGGCTTGACGGAAAATGCCTCCGGTGCCGCAATCGACGGGGGCCGTTCGATCCCCTGCCTTGAACTGGTTTTGAATCTGGCTTTCGTAGCCGTTGGTGAATTCGCCCGGAATGCTTCTGAAGAAAACTCCGCTGTTCAAGCCTGTCGCGTTGGTTCGGCATTGCATCGAGAACACAAAGTTCGCCAGTTGAGCTCTGGATTCAAGCTGGCCACGTCCGCCGGTCACTTTCAGTTCACCTTCGTCGGAAACGGAAAATTTGCTTTCGCCCGTCTGCGACTGATCCCACTGGCTCAGGTCTTTCCCGTTAAAGATTGGATCGACGCCCAGCGGACGCAACAGTACGTTACGGAAGCTGATTGGCCCCGCGTTGAACTGCAAACCGATATAGCCTCGTTTGAGTCCAGACGTATCGATGTACTCGTTGACCGTTTTTCCTTCGAGCGTCACGATGACTCGATCGCCCTGCACCGTTGCGTAAAACGTTCTCCATTGATCATTTTGAAAATCGAGCTCGACTTTATGGCGATCGACCAATGATCCCGTTGGGAACGGATGAGCCTGATCGTTGGCGATGTTCAGCTCGTAGCAATCGGTCGCCGTATTTTTGGGATCCGGGTTTGTCCGTAAGAACACGCCGCTGTTGGTATCGGCGGTCGCTAGGAAGTCCACTTTCAACTGATAGTCGTCGAATTCGGTGGTTGTTCGCAGCAGACTCATCTTGCCGCGATCTGCGTGAATCGTGTTATTGATCACCTGCCAGTTGGTGCTTTCATCCATGGCTCGCCAACCGAATAAAGTCTCTCCGTCGAACAGAGCGATCCAGCCATCGGCGATGTCTGCTTCGGAAAGGCTACCGGGCAACACGATCTCGTTTGACGATTTGAGAGCGTTCTTCGATTGCGCGGATGCGGAGGTCGCGAAAATCAATAGCATCAGCAATGCAGCGCAATGGGCCGCCATTCGCGCCGGTCGGAATTTCTCCAGTGCGGACTCGAGCACACCTTTACACGCAGGATATAAGAACGGCATTGTTGCTTTCGGTTGAAAAATATCAGGCCACCACAAGTGCGTCGGGAACGAGCGCGTGTTGAGATTGGAAACTGAAAACGGATCGTAAGTGAACGCAAGGGTTGGCTCAATGGAGCCTGAATCGTCGTTCAAAATTGACTTCGCACCATAAACCTTAACCATTATGGTGTCTGGCGGGGTGTTAAGGGCGTCTAAGATGCCAAAACCGTCATTTTAGTTCTTGATCGAACGGGTTCCCACTGGGCATAATTGCAGCTCGATTTTTTCTTTGAATTTTATCAACATGGCACGCCTGTGAGTCACTCGATTATCCCCGCTGCGCGCGATTACGTTCTGATCACCGGTAGCACAGGTTTGGTCGGTCAGTATCTGGTTCGAGAACTGCTGACCGGCGGACAACGTCTGGCTCTGGTGGTTCGCCCCAGCAAGAAGCTGACGGCTCAGGAGCGAGTCGAAGCATTCATGCAGCGTTGGGAGGCTGAGCTTGCGATGGCGCTTCCACGTCCGGTGGTTCTGGTCGGCGACGTGTGCGACGCGAATCTGGGGCTGAGCGATGAATCGCTCGCTTGGGTTGCACGGCATTGCGGGCGAGTCATCCACAGCGCGGCGGTGTTGACGTTTCACGGTGCGTCAATGGAGGCAGATCCGTGGCGCACCAACTTGGGCGGCACGAGAAACGTGGTTGCACTTTGTGAGCAGTTTCAGATTCAAGAATTGCATTACCTTTCGACTGCTTACGTGTGCGGCAAGCGAACGGATCGAGTCATGGAAACGGATCTCGATTGCGGCCAAGAGTTTCGCAATGACTACGAACGGTGCAAGTGCCAAGCCGAAAAGATCGTGCATGCGTCCAATATCGAATCGAAAACGATTTACCGTCCGGCTGTGATCGTTGGCGACTCAAAAACAGGCTACACGGTCACCTACCATGGTCTGTATCTGTATCTGCGATTGATGGCGACTCTGGTGCCGCAGCAGAAACGGAATGAAAACGGTGTGATCGAGACCAAGCTACGTCTTCCGATGGACGGTGATGAACCTCGAAACTTGGTGCCCGTCGACTGGGTCGCCGAAGTGGTCGCTCATATTTTTCTCGATCACTCCGCTCATGGCCAAACTTACCATCTGACTCCCGACGAATATTCGTCCGCGCGGCAGGTGATTGAGTATGGCTACGAGTACTACGGGTCGGAGGGCGTTGTGTTTGCCGGGTCAGGCGCGTCAAGAGATGCCGACAGCGAATTTGCGGCAAAATATTTTGAAAACGCCGGCATGTATGAGGATTACGAAACCAGCGATCCGTTGTTCGACAAGAGTTCGCTTGTGGATGTCGCGGGGCATTTGAAATGTCCGCCTGTGGATCGTGATATGGTCTTCCGCTTTATAGATTTCGGGGCGGCCGATCGTTGGGGCAAGCGGAAGCCGAAACCACCTGAAGTGCCTTTCTGGGGCGCGGATCAGCTTCAAGCGATGCTCGATGAGGTCGAAAGTCTTGAGGGATTGCCTGAGGGGCTGGCGATCGGAATCGATTTGCATGGTCCAGGTGGCGGTCAATGGCAAATTTCGCAAGATGACTTCGGGAATTTTCAACTGCTGGACGGACTGCCGGCGAACGAAACCGCCACGATCGCGATTGGCGAAACTGAGACGCTCGCGTCTTTAGGGGAAGACCGTTGGCGAATTTTTCTAGAGTCAGCGGTCGCCGCTAGAGTGTGAATCCGTTATCTGTTTCTTGGCGAGCGCTTATCGCTCGCGAATCAGAATCAATAAGGCTGGATAAACATGATTCAACGCCGATTTTACGCGAGCGAACGAAATCAATTCTGGCAGTCGTTGGTGGGCAAGTGCTAACGGTGATTCTCCGAACAAAATTTACGATTCTCGCGTAAGCTAGCTTGGGTTGTTGCGTCAAAGTCGGGTCTTACGGTTCGCAAGTTCGCCCTGACTAGATCGTGAACAGTTGTTTCGTGCAGACATGTCGCGGTCGGGAAGATCCAGTCGTACAATAGACTGTCCGTTTTGTGCGAAGACGTGCACGGACATCTGAACCGATCCAGAATGCTCGATTTTCTATCCCGGAGATTTCCAATGAAGTTGTTTATCAATCTGATTTTCGCTGCCGTCACCTGCGTGGCGATGCAAAGCACCACCGTGGCTCAAGAGGCATCCGCCGAGAAGCAATGCTGTAGCAAAGAGGCTGGCACCGACATGTCCGGCGACGTGAAATTGGCAATGGCAAAACTGCCAAAAATGGGTTACATGGTTGCAGGTGAGTCCGCCTGCTGTCTGGGCTCCGCCGAGGCGATGGCGAAGTCGAAGTCGGCACCTGTCGAGTATGTCGTGGGCGACGACAAGTTTGAAACGAAGCAGGCCGCTTATACTTCGCTGGTCGAACAAACCGAGGCGATGGTCGAAGCGTTTGTGACGCCCTGCAAGTGCGAGGTATCGGGCGTGACTTCGATCGCCGGAACAAAATGCAATTGTCCGGTAAAAGCAGGCGAGACCACAGAATTGGTCAAGAAAGCGATCAGCGGAATCCAGATGGCTTATGCGGTCGGTGACGAAACCTGCCACTGCCCTACCAAGGCAAAGGAGATGGCCGAAGCAGCGGGTGTTGAAAAAAGCTACGTTGTCAACGGCGAAAAAACCTCTTGCGAACTGACTGCCCGATTGAATCTTGCCCGCTCCAAGTACCGTGCCGCCGTTACTGCCATGGTTGCTCAAAATCAGCAGGCCGAGCAGACAGAAACTACTGGAACTTGAACTGGCGGTTTCGCGTCGTCAGCAAGCTTGACGATTTGCCAGACCTGAAAATTGAAACTCGATAGACCCGGTTGCTTCGCGCGATTGGGTCTTTTTGCTTTGGCGTGCTACGTTTACTGAATGGATTTCGTTGCATCTGTTGTGGAAACCTGCACGTAAGGAACGTACTGTTGCATCACGACTCTGCTGTCGCGAGTAATCTTGTACCTGATGCCACGCCAGTGAACCAGTTGTGTTGTCCATGCCCGGTAGACCGTCAGCGGATAAAGAAATTGGTTCAAGACGGTTGCTAGAATAGTCATGCCCAAACCCGACGCATCCCTCACACCCGGTCGTCCACCCGTGCGGCGACTCAGGATCGATCGGTTGCAGCGGTCGATTAAAACCAGCAGGCAGACATTGACAATCTGGTAGAGCAGAAAAAAACATGTCAGCATCCATGCGTTTGAATGTTGCCCCATCGCCCACGTCAGGCCGATCAACACTGGCGTGACGTAACATGCGATTGCCGTCAACAAGCTGTGCATTAGGACGAGTGGCCACATGTGGTGGTGTAGTCTGACGGTTAACGTTTGGCGTATGATCCAGCGAAACGCGTCCGGCAGCGTCGTGGACTCGGTGTTCTCCATGATCAATGATGGAACTCGGTGCATCGTCATGCCGAGTGGTTCCAGAGTTTCGGCAACCATCGTGTCTTCGCAGAATGCAGATTGCCAAGCTGTCAGAAAGTTGGCTTCTTTCAATGCGTCGTGACGAAACGCGAGACTTCCTCCCCAACCGATGTTGTAGAGCGTAACTTGAGGAACCGCGGCAGCATTCCAGATTTTTCGAAATACCGTGCCGACCGTTGGCTCACGTGGCGTAAACCATCGATTTCCTGTTGTGGCTCCAACCTTGGGGTCCTCGAAGGGAGCGAGCAAGTTGAACAGCCAGTTTTCGTCCGCGACAGCGTCAGCGTCGATCAGGGCAACGTACTTGACTTCGTCCGGCAACGCCTCAATGGCCGCGATCAGGTTGGAGCATTTCAGAGTGCATGTTTTCCAATGTGAGGTGTTGAAATGCAGAACTGGCTGGACAGGCTGATCTTGAAAAAACTCTCTGACGTATTCGACCGCGGGGTCATCGTGATCGTCCAGCACGATATGCAGCTGAAAATCGGGGTAGTTCTGGCTGACGATTCCTGCCAAGCAATCGCTCAATGCCGGGTCGGTCCCTCGCAAGCACAAGATGATTGCTGCTGTACCGTCGACGATATCACGTGGTTGTGAATCGCCACGCTCATCTCTTTGGGGCTCGACTGAGTCCGTTAGACCGGGAGCCAAAATGCTTTGATATCGAAATACGTAAATTGCTTGCAACACCGTTAACAACAACAGCACGCCGCTGTCGATTGCAGTCACAATATTCATCATGAAATTTTAAGCGTGAGAGATTCGGACCGTATCCGTTCGATCACGAAAGGATACTCGTGAAACCACGCATGAAAAGCGGTACGATCACGACAGGAGCTTCATTTAGTCTGAATCGATGTTCCGTCGAAGGTCAAATCAAGTGACATGCACCTCGCGACATGCACCCATTGGGCAGTTGCTCACCGGTCGGATCTGACTGTTCCGTCAGTTCGTGGGTGACCAGCTTGTAGCCGGTGTTTGATGGACAGTGGACGATTGGATTGACAGCCAGTGACGCCGTTGTTGCATCGACCGAGTTTTCTTTGATACCCTATTTGAAGTGACAACGCGAAATCATGTTTGAACGACGGGGCGATGATGGCGGTTCCGATACTCGATGGCGAAAAGGTGGCCAAAACTGTAACCAGTCTGCGCCGACGCATTAGCGAGCGATTTCCGGACTCGGGCCTGCTACAGGTTTGCGAGCAGATGGAGCGTATTTCCGCCAAGACTCAACAAACGAGTGCGGAAATCAGCTCGCCGATCTGGTGGATTCGTGGAACTGGCTGGGCGCTGATCGGATTAGTCGGCCTGATCGGTGTGGTGCTTCCATTCGTGTTGGCGTCCGGATTCACAACCGAGGAGCTGACCTTGCGATCGTTCATGGAGCTGGGCGACCCGGTCATGAATGAAATTGTCCTGCTGGGGGCGTTGGTTTTCTTTTTGTTTTCACTGGAAACACGAGTCAAGCGGCATCGAGCGTTGAAAGCGATCCATCAACTGCGATCAATCGCCCACGTGATCGACATGCACCAGCTAACCAAAGACCCCGAACGAGTCGTTTCGGCAACCTACAAATCGACGAATCTGTCTCCCACGCCAAAGCTTGATCAGTTTCAGCTACGTCGTTATCTGGACTATTGCAGCGAGATGCTGTCTTTGACCGGAAAAATGGCGGCATTGTATGTGCAAAACTTTGACGATGGCGTCGCGTTATCGGCGGTCAACGAAGTGGAATCACTAACGACCGGTTTGTCTCGCAAGGTTTGGCAGAAGATCATGATTCTGTACAACATGAGCCAACGCGCTGAAGATCTGGCCAGAAAAGATGACGTCGAAGACAACCGCGACGACTGATTTTTCTCGTGTTAGTGGCATCGCCACTTTGAAGTCGCGACGGTCGCCAGAGTGTGGGAGCATTGGAAATCCGCCTTCCGGTAAACGCAGTTCAGGTAAGTAAGCAAAACGCGCCATTTCTTTCCCAATGTGGCGCGGTCCAATTAGGGCCGAGCGGCTCAATAAAGTCGCCCTTGGCTCCTAGGCGAATTTGTGATTGGACTCGGCATGCATCAAGGAAAGACGTGCGTTGGTGCGATCCATGTGTGAGGTATGGAAGTCCCGACTGCGCTCACAAATAGATCACGCTGACACGCTATCAGTTCGAAAACCCGCGGAAAATGGAAAAAATTGGACAGTTCGGTTCGTGCATGATAACTTCAAGGCCTCTACATCGCGGGATGTTGTATTTGCTATTTCACATGGAGTCGACCATGAGTATCTGGTTTTCCGAGACAGAATTTCGCCGCAGTGGCGTGTTATCACTTGGCATTCACATGGATGTCGATGGCGAAGCAGAGGTCGCTGAGGATCGCATAACACTCAATGTGGCATTCATGAGCGAAATCAAGGAGGACTTTGATTTTCGTGAAACGTTGCGCAACGTCTGCCACCGGCTCAATGGCCCGCAGGCGATGTCTCCTCGTGACGCTGCCAAAGAGCTGGCAGCACTACGAGACCAATTGGAAACGTATTTTGCTATGGAAGAGTTTTACGGTTACTTCCAGCAGGCGGCCACGACGAATCCCGGAGTAAACCACAAGGCCGATCTGCTCCGTAGTGATCACGAATCATTGTTCTTGCAGTTGAACGAACTGGTGGATTTGGCGGAACAGATTGTCTATCGCGAATGTTCCAAACGGGTCACGATCCGCGATCTGGCTGAAAAGCTCGACTCGTTCTGCGAAGCCCTCGCCGATCATGAGCAGGACGAAATGGAGCTGATGATGCGATTGCACAATGAAGTGCTTGGCGTCGGAGATTAGGCCTGCGGGTGTCAAGCCCAACATTTTGTACCGTGAACCATGACACTCAACTGCGGAACTGACTCAAATGCAGAAGTCAGGATGTGAAACACGGAATCTTTGACACCCTTCCGTATCCGAATTCGAATTTCACACTCCGCATTGGCTTTCACTTGCCATCGTGCAAGCGATCGACCGCCATCATCAGTTGCCGCCACGTGTGAAAGATGGTTTCGGTTTCTAGGCAACCCGCTTCGTCGTAGCCGAAACCTCGTTCGCTGAGCCGAATCTCTGGTTCGAACTCTGCCAGCCCATCGAGCATCGCTTCGTAGGGCACGGCAGCCGGAACGCCATCGATCTGGCAGCTGTAGCCGTCGCTGATGATTGAGGCATCGGCGGATGCCTCCCAGTCGCTGATCTTGCTGTCGATGATTCGGTGCATCGCCCACAAAGCAGCACCTTCGGCATCGCAGGCTGAAACGACAAAAGAAACGTGTCCCGATTCGATATAATATTTGGCCATTTGGTATCTCCCAAAAGTACAGTTTCTGTCTTGCACTTTTGTTATCGCAGGCGTTTGGACTCGTTAGGTCACGCATCCTGATTAATCTGTTTTTTGTTCTCAAAAGCCGGAAAAACCCGACTCAGGAGCCCTCGCACAGACAATCCGTTGCTGCGTCGGCTGTACTGGAAACCTATCACCAATTCGTCAGCGTCCAAGTCGCATGAGCCCAATTGGTCAGGAAAACAAAAGGCTCGCCAACCGGTTGTTCCATCTGTGCGGAGTGGTAAAAACCGGGGGCCTGCCAAAACAAGTTTGACATTTCGCCTATTCTCATCACGACACATGTCTCCTCAAGAACCCGACGCCATTCTGTTTGAAACGTCTCCCTTCAAGAACATCGATGCGATCGTTCAGCATGACGGTCGAGTCGTCTATTTTTACCTGAACGGTCACACCATCGATGGTGAGAACACGTTTGGCACTCGCGCCGTGTGGGTGCGGAATCTGGTCGAAGCCCCCTACGTTTTGGATGAAGACGAAGCTCGCGCTGGGATTGCGCCGATGCTGCCGAAAACTTGCTGCCAAAGTTCCAAACCGGAACCGATGCTCGATCCGGATCAGCTGGAGATCGTCTGGTTTGAGGAAGGCAACGGCGCAGCACTGCGGCTGAAGCGGACGGACTCGGGCGCCGCGGAGACATTGGCGGTGATTCCCCCATGGAGCGGACTGGAAGGCTTTCACGGCTATGCGACCGGCTGCGTTGCCGAAAGCCCGTTGTGTTGGCCGATGCCCGACAATCCAAAACTTCACCAGCGGATCGAAGCAGCGGCAGCATTCTGGTCGGCCTGTGAATCGTACGATCGTCCATTTGCTACTTTGCAGCCAAAGACCTTGGCTGCGTACCGGCAAGTGTTCACTGATTCTGAATCGGATGAACCTGACGCGGGACAGTATTTTTCAATCGATGGCGGACAGTTTCCACCGCGTGGGTTGATCCACTTCGAATCTACAGGAGTCATCGCCACGGTTGGGCTGTCGCTTTGCCCTCAACCAGCCGTCGAACTGTTCGTGGACGATCCGACAAATTACCGACGGATCGAACTGGCCATTCAACTGCCGCCCGAACAAATGCCCGATCCAGAATTGGTAGATTCTGTCTCTCGGCAAATCAGCTCGCTCGCCGCGTACCCGTGGCGAAATCTAACGTGGTTGGGCCCAGGCCATACGTGCCGATTGTCAGGGGTTCAGTCCGACAGCCAACTGGCGTTGCTGGTGCCAGATATTCAAAAATCGACCGCCATCGCCGCGCCTTCGGTATCGCTGGAGAAATTCCGCGACGATCCAGTCAACTTGCTTTGGCTGGTGCCAATCACGACCGAACAACAGCAACAGCTGGAGGCTGGGGCCCTGACCGCCGACCAAGTGCTGGCTCAAACGAACGAGTGAAGTGGTCATGTTGCCAGAATTCGCGATCGATCTGCCTGCGCAACACACGAAACGCGTTTGGCAATTCTTGCAGGATAAAACTTGCATCATAACGATCGAGGTGCGATAACGTACTCAAATGCCGATCTTTCTCTGCGTGATTGGTGTTCAACTCGCGACTTCCACCGGGGCAATCGGTTTTGACTTGAAGGAGTCTGAAGATGCGATACAGAAAACAGTTCGTTGTCGGCTTATGTGCTGCTGTGATTGGAACAGTCGCGAGTTACGCGTTCATGCCTGATGCGGCACTCGTTGCCCAACAGCCAGCAACGAATGACGACCCATTTGGCGGTGGAAGCCAACCGACAGAAAAACGAGTCGCGTCGATAGCGAACACTGACAACGCGACAGTTTTGCGTCGCCAAGACCCGGACGAAAGAATTCGTCAGGCGCTGAACAAACCATGCACACTCGACTTCGATGAAGCGCCGTGGTCGGATGTCAAGCAGGAGCTTGAATCTCTCTACCGTTTCAACATCTTGCTAACTCCATCTGCCCGGGATGATTCACTCGATGTAGATGAACCCATTACGGTCAGCCTCAAAGGAATAAGCCTTGGGAATGCTTTGCGACTGATGTTGAGCGAAAAGAATGCGACGTTCGTCGTGCAGGATGAAGTTCTAAAAATTATCTCGCTTGACGACGTTAAAAATCCCGACTACTTCACTCGTCGAATGATTGACATCAGCGGAATCGTGAACTCGGCGAACCTTTGGCACCACAAGCAAAGGGCAACCAACCACACGCGACACGATAGCGGGCCAGTGGATGGTGGTATGGACATGGGAATGGACATGGGAATGGGGAAACGTTCGGGCGGCAGGAGCTTTCAGCCGCAGGTCGACGAGAACACGTTGACGGACTTGGTCCTTCACTCTGTTCAGCCAGATGCATGGAGAGACAATCCATACGGGTTTGGGAACAGTGAGCAGAAACCGACCGCAACTGGCTTGGCTACATGCACGGGGTTCTGCGGCAATTTGATCGTCAATGGTCCAGAAGAGTTGCTGGATGAGGTCGAAAGTTTCGTGCGTAAGATCGAAGCGAATTTCGCAGACAGATAGGTGCCAGCCAGTAATAAAATGAGCCCGGAAAACACCGTTGACATCGGCAACGGTTCGCCTATCATGCTTCCCATGAGCACGCATCAGCACCACAATCATTTTCATCTGCACCTAAACGGGTGATGGTTGTGGCTTAGTCTGCGTTTGCAATCCCATTGCAAAAACGTGAAATTCAAAGACGCTGGCCTCGACGGTCAAGCGTCTTTTTTTATTCTGCACCCCGTTTTTCGTCACTCGTCACGCAGCTGGCGTGCTGACACTTAACTATACCAACGAGTCCTGAATCAATCTCATGTCGCCTCAACGCACCGCCGAATCCGTTCGCCTCGCTCTGCCCAAGGGCCGAATGTTTGACGAAATTGTCTCCCTTCTCAAAGACGCCGGCATCACGATCCGCAATTCCGAACGCGGCTATCGACCGAATATTTCGCTCGAAAACTACAACGCGAAAATCCTCAAGCCGCGCAACGTGATCACGATGCTGCTGGCCAACGCTCGCGATGTTGGGTTCGCCGGAGCCGATTGGTTGGACGAGATGGGCGTTGAACTGCCCGAACTTTTGGACACCGGGATGAATCCGGTTCGGCTGGTTGTGGCGGCTCCACACGAGTTACTAAAAGAAGGCGATGGCGATTTGCCCAAGCGACCGTTGGTAATTGCGTCCGAGTACCCGAATATGGCAAAGCGTTGGGTCGAGAAAAAGGGAATCGACGCCAGCGTCCTTCAGACTCACGGTGCCACCGAAGTCTTTCCGCCTGAAGATGCGGATCTGATCATTGACAATACGTCGACGGGTTCGACGCTGCGAGCCAACGGTTTGAAAATCATTGACGAGATCATGACTTCATCGACTCGACTGTACGCCTCGGCTGAGGCGATGGCCGACCCATACCGAAAAGAACAGCTTGAACATTTGACCTTGCTGCTGGACGCGGTGTTGCGAGCACGCGGTCGAGTGATGATGGATCTGAATGTTGCCCAAGAAAAATTGGACGCCGTGCTGGAATGCCTGCCATCGATGCGACAGCCTTCGGTTTCACCGCTCAGTGAAGACGGTTGGTTCTCAGTTCGCAGTGCAGTGCCTCGGAAGGAGTTGGCGTTGATCGTTCCACAGCTCAAAGCCCGAGGTGCATGTGATATCGTGACGACCTCAGCAGAGCAGTTGATTCCGTAAGTGGTCTCGTCAACAGTTGTTAGGGTACGGAGCACACAGGGTGCGGGATGCAAGCCGAAGCCGGCGAGTTTGCCGGGAAGCGATCGATTGAGCATTAGAATGTCCAAACGCGAAACCCATTTCACACTTGAGCCCCGCACCTGTTTCACACTTGCCCCCGCACTCTCTCTGAACCCCTGAATCGCTCAATCCGACTTCGGTATTGGAATCATGGCTTACGATCCTCCAAAATTCAAAAATAAAATCACGCTGCAACTTAGCCGCAACGAATCACGGTGCGCGATTGAGTCGTTGAGCGAAACGTTGGGCGGGCTGAACGAGGACTTCGTTGTTCGGTATCCGTCGCACATGGCGCTGCAAGATGTGATCGGCCACTGGGTGGGCGTTGAAAGCAGTCGCATCGTGGTCTCGGCGGGCGGCGACGATTCCCTCGATCGGATCATGCGAACCATGCTGATCGACCGGCGAAAAAAAGTCGTCTCGCACGCTCCCTCGTTCGAGATGATCGACATCTACGCCAGCAATTACGGTGGAGTGATCGATGCTGTTGAGTGGCTTGATGGTGCATTCCCAACGGATCAGCTGCTCGCAAAGATCGATGATTCGACCGGCGTTGTGATCGTCGTGTCGCCCAATAATCCCACCGGTGGCTTTGTCTCGAAAACGGATGTTCTCAAAATCGCCGATGCTGCACAGCAACACGGCGCAAAAATGTTGTTGGACAACGCGTACATTGAATTCGCCGATGATGAGACTCGGATCGAACATGACAATCTGATGATCTTGCGAACGCTTTCCAAGGCTTGGGGGTTGGCCGGTTTGCGAGTCGGCTACTTGATCGCGCCGGATGAAGCGACGGCGACGAAAATCCGCGACGCGGCAGGTCCGTTCCCGGTCAGCGCGGTGTCGCTGGAGACCGCTCGAATTGCGATGACCGATCACCAACCGACGATGCGAACGAACATTGAACGTATCAAGGCCTTCCGGTCGCAACTGGCGGCTTTGCTGGAAGAGTGTGGTGGCAAGCCACTACCGTCAGCCGGCAATTTTCTGCTGTGCGAATTTCCGAACGCCGAAGAAGTTTGGAAACAGTTGGCGACCGACGGGATCGCCGTGCGAAAGTTCGTTGGTTCGCCCTCGCTGGAAAACAAACTGCGCATCACGGTTCCCGCGACGGCGGCAGAGTATCTGGAATTGACCCAGTCACTCTGTCGAATCGGTGGCTTGAACTTTGATGTTCAGATGGCGGCGGTGGCTGAAGTCATGAAGCCCGAGATGGTGGTGACTGCCGCAACGCCCGAATCCTCCACGGCTCTTCCGGCTGCGAAAGCAGGCGATCGAACGGCCCAAACGAAACGGAAAACCAAAGAGACTGACATCGAGATCGCGCTGAACTTGGACGGAACCGGGAAGGCCGAGATCAAAACCGGCATCGGTTTTCTGGATCACATGCTGACTGCCCTAGCGTTTCATAGCCGCATGGATTTGAAATTGATCTGTGACGGCGACTTGCATATCGACGATCACCACACCGCCGAAGACTGCGCGTTGGCTCTTGGAACAGCCATCGACGAAGCCCTCGGGCCTCGGACGGGCATCAAGCGTTTTGGATACGCTTACGCGCCGCTGGATGAATCGCTGGCTCGATCGGTGGTCGACTTGAGCGGCCGACCGTGGCCTGAAATTCACCTGAATCTGCAACGCGAGATGGTCGGAACGTGGGCGTGCGAAAATATTACTCACTTTTTTCAGTCGCTCGCGATGACGCTGCGGTGTTCGCTGCACGTTGATGTGATTCGTGGAGACAATGATCACCACAAAGCCGAAGCGGCTTTCAAGTCGCTCGCCAAGGCGTTGGGAGAGGCGGTAACGAAAGCTGAAGGAGCCGTGCCTAGCACCAAGGGTGTGCTGTAACATCAAATGACAATTGAAAAATGACGGATGACCAATGACAAATTGAACCGAACCACGATTTGTCATTTGTTATCTATCAATTGTCATTTGTCATTTACTTGAATACGTTCTTCTCGATTTAGACTTTATGATTCAGATTATTAACACGGGTGTTGCCAATATTCGATCGCTGCAAGCAGCTTTCGATCGACTGGAGGCCGAATGGAACCTGACAGACGATGCCAGCCTAATCGAATCTTCCAGTCACGTCGTGCTGCCGGGCGTGGGCGCCTATAGCGCGGCGGTCGAACAAGTGGACGCGTTGGGTGTTCGCGAAGTGATCGTGGAGCGTATCCGTTCGGGCCGCCCTACCCTTTGCATCTGTTTGGGGATGCAAATGTTGGGACAATCCAGCGGGGAAAGCCCCGGCGTGCAAGGGTTGGGCATTCTCCCATGTGAAATCAAAAGGTTCAGCAACGATGTCAAGGTTCCGCAGCTTGGCTGGAACACCGTCACGCCCGATCCCAATGCGACGCACAAATTTTACGAGGCTGGCGAAGCCTATTTCGCCAACTCGTTCCGCCTTGTTGAGCCGCCCGACGCATCGACTGGTTGGAACTTTGCGGCAACCGATTACGGCGGGTCATTTGTCAGCAGCGTATGGAAGGACCAAGTCCTCGCCTGTCAGTTTCACCCGGAGCTCTCCGGGCCATGGGGGCAGCAGTTATTAAAAAACTGGATCGCCGGAGGGCCGTCGTAACATGTTAAAAGCTCGAATCATTCCCTGCCTAGATGTTAACGACGGTCGGGTCGTCAAAGGGGTCAAGTTTCAAAACCTGCGTGACGCCGGCAGCCCTGAGGAGCTGGCGGCTCACTACGAAGAACAGGGCGCCGACGAACTGGTCGTGCTGGACGTTTCTGCGACTCGTCAGGCAAGACTGGCCATGTTGGAAACGGTCGAAATCGTGCGGAAGCAACTGTCAATTCCATTGACGGTCGGAGGCGGCGTTGGCTCTGTCGAAGATGCGGGCCGATTGCTGAACGCCGGAGCGGACAAGGTCAGCATCAATTCAGCTGCTGTTCGCAATCCGGATCTGGTCAACGAAATGGCTCAGCGATTTGGAGCTCAATGCACTGTCGTGGCCATCGATGCCAAAATGACTGACGGTCAATTTCAGGTACTCACTCGTAGCGGTACCGAAGCAGAAACGCTGGACGCCGTCGCATGGGCCGGGGAAGCTCAGCAACGCGGTGCCGGTGAGATTCTGCTGACCAGCTTTGATCGCGATGGGACTCGCAGTGGATACGATTTGCCGATGCTGACCGCCGTGACGAATGCTTGCAGTCTGCCGGTCATCGCATCGGGTGGAGCCAACAATGTGGCTCACATGGTCGAAGCCTTCGAGCACGGGGCTCACGCAGTGTTAGCGGCATCAATTTTTCACGACGGAAACATGACCGTTAACGATGTCAAACGCGAGCTTGCGCATCAGGGAATCAGCACTCGCACACTTGTTTCCTGATAGAATCTGGCCGACTGCAAAGCTCCACCAAACGACGACGTTTCATGATCATTCCTAATATTCAATGTCCCACCGATCAACCCTCTGACAGCTTCGTCGAATCGCTGACCGAAAAAATTCGGCACTGGTCGCTCTTTGATAAGGTTTGTCTGACTATCGACACGACGCCATCGGAATCGTTGGTTGCCGACCTGGAAGTAGTCATCAAACGCATTGGCGGCGCGGTGGATTTGCTTATTCGCTGCGATCACTTAACCGAAGAAGATGCCCTCAAGCTGCTGAATGTGGGTGGCTCAAAAATCGTATGCCCCACCAGTTTCAAAGACCAGGCGCAGGTCATTCCTGACGACCGCATGATCGTGTTGGCGTCGGTGCCGGTGGATGAGCTTGTCGGAGGTGAGTGCCTGCTGTTCGAACATCCGCCCAGTGTTCCCCAAGTCGCATCGTTGGAGGAAATTCGCGTCGAAACGATCATCGACGCAAATTGGTTGAATGCGAATCCTGAATTCGCAGGCGAATTTTTCTCGGCAGTACTGAAGTCCGACCGACCGGACGGGCTCTGGCCGACCATCATTACCGACCCGCTGGGGATCGCACTTGGGCTGGCTTACTCGAACGCCGAAAGCCTCACGCACGCTATCAAGACTCGCCAAGGCACTTACTGGTCACGGTCCAGAAACGGACTTTGGATCAAGGGGGCCACCAGCGGAGCGACTCAGCGGTTGCTGGGCGTGCGAATGGACTGCGATCGCGATTGTTTGCGATTCACGGTGACTCAGGACCCGCCCGGATTTTGCCATCGCGACACGCACACATGTTTTGGTGAAGAACGGTCGATCGCC
>CALFWL010000054.1 GCA_937928215.1 uncultured Pirellulaceae bacterium
GCCCGACCGATTGACTTCTCGTTTTCCTGGAGCGTCACTATGCGGCAGATTTCGGTCAGTCAGTTCACGACATGTTACTGGACGTTCGAAGAAGATTTGCTCCGCTATCAAGCCCTTGGATTCGACTCGGTTGGTCTCTGGCGCCAAAAAATTGACGATTTTGGACATCGTAACGCGGTCGACTTGCTTTACGAAAGCAAGATGAACGTTTCCAGTCTCAGTTGGGCTGGTGGGTTCACCGGCAGCGACGGTCACAGTCACGTGGAAGCACTCGAAGATGCATTCGATGCCATCGCTTTGGCAAGCAAAATTGGTGCGGGAAGCTTAATCGTTCACCCGGGTGCTCGAAACAAGCATACGAACTCTCATGCTTTTCGCCTGTTGGAATCTGCTCTTTCGCGAATGCTACCAATTGCAGAAGACTATGGCGTCAAGCTTTCGATCGAATTGATTCCTGGCTTTGTGGAATCGCCTTGGACGTTCGTGCATTCGTTTGCCCAGGTTGATCAATTGCTGGACATGTTTCCAGCCGAGCGACTCGGTCTGGTGCTGGATTTGTATCATGTCGGACTCAACCAACCCACGTTAGATCGACTGCAACAGTTCTCTGATCGAATCGATCTGGTTCAAATTGCGGACCGAACTGGCACACGTAACGCAGAAGAAAACCGCTTGCTTCTTGGCGAAGGAAACGTCGATATCGCAGCGTGGATTTCCAAGTTGGATGCGATGAACTTTGACGGACCAATCGAACTGGAGCTTCACGGATCAGGAGTTGAAGGAATCGATTACTTCGAACGTCTTGATCACTCGTTGGATTTCATGCAACAACAGTTGGCATCCAAAACATCCGAATCGACGGCGCCGCGTCCAACCGCATCACTTCGCACGCCTGAGTAAACCTATTCTATTCCGGTTTCTTGTCGTCGCTATCGCGTGCAAGTTGAAAACAGATCAACTGCTTCGCTGCGCGAACGTACATCCGTCCTTCCGACACGATCGGCGCGGACCAAGCAGGGTAACGAAGCTTGTCGTCAGGTTGGTCGATTTCCCAACGAGTCACTTCTGCGTATTTGGTTGGCACTGCCTTGACCAGACGCAATTCCCCTCGTTCTCCCAGCACGATTAAATGACCATCAACGGCCGTGACCGTCGTTCTGCCAAGCCCCTTTTTGCTCCACGTCACTTTTCCGGTGGCAAGTTCGACGCAACGAAGCTCTGCTTCAGACGAATGGCGTCCGCTGCATCCGTAAAGGTAGCCATCAATCAGTACGGGGGTATTCCAGTGCGTCTTCAACGATTTTTCTCGTTTCCCCTGATCGCTCCAGACAACCTCAAGCGTCCCGCTGACGTTCGGACGCAGCAACACACCTCCCTTCTCGTAGCAGTCGCTTAGAAATACGTCGCCTGCCAGAGTGACAACCGGAGTCATCGCATTGACACTTTCCAGCTTTCGACTTCGCCATGGGAACTCAAACAACTCCTCCCCATCCATCGGATCAAAGCCGTACAGTCGATCTCGCATCCACGCCCAAGCAATTACTCGTTGATCGACGGTCGCCAAGCGGATCGAAGAATAGCTAGCCAGATCATCGATTGCCTGGTAGATGATCTCCCCCGTGAATTTGTCGAATGCGACGACACCCGTGCCATCGCTTTTGACTTGATCAAGAGCTCCCGGCGGAAGCGCTTGCGATGCCTTCGGACTTCCTCCGACCATCACCAGCAGCGCGTCTCCATGAAGGATTGGCGAACTGCCTACACCAAAGAAATTCTGAACGACTCCGAACTTCCTGACCGTGTCGACGCTCCATAACTTCTCGCCATCGTTCGTGTTTAGGCAATGCAACGTTCCCTCGACGCCGTAGATGTACACTCGATTATCGTCAATCAAGGGGCTCGCGCGGGGGCCCGAGTCGTAACCGTACATGTCCTCATAGTTTGATTCGTACTCGAACCGCCAGATTTCCTTACCATTGACGGCGTTCAGGCACCGCAACCTTGCCAGTCCGTCGACGGAATCGAAATGAAAATACCGTCCAGAAGCAGCTGAACCGATGCCATACCCGTCCCCCGAGTCGGTTTTCCACAACACGGGCAAACGTCCCTTGGTCCAGTCGGTCCGAATTCCAGTTTCAGGCGACTTCCCGTCGCGATGCAATCCAAGGAATCCAGGCCATCCGGTTGAACTCTCGGGTTCGTCCGCGATATTGGAAGAAACCAACGTGCAACCGATCAGGCACGCAGCTACCCATCGAATCGCGATTGCGATGTTGGATTGAGCCGCAAATTTGTTAGCACGAAACACGCTCTTTGATCTCCTTGAACCATCCATCTTCTCAGCGGCCCTTTCTCAGAATCTAATGCTAAGCGTAAGCGACTCGATCGTCATCCCGCGGACCGAGCTACAACTGTCGTTCTCGCGTTCACCGGGACCAGGCGGGCAGAACGTCAACAAGGTGAACTCGAAAGTCACCCTGCGATGGGATGTCGATCAAACAGAAGCGTTGCCCCCGCCGGTCAAGCGACGATTTCTCGCCCGGTACGGAAATCGCATCAGCCGGGAAGGTCAGTTGATACTCACCAGCCATCGATACCGAGACCAACCGCGCAACATTGCGGATGTCATGGAAAAGCTTCGCCAACTGATTCTCGCCATCGCTGCGGCTCCCAAAAAACGCAAGCCTATCAGGCCATCGAAAGCAACAAACCGAAAACGGTTGGAGCAAAAACGTCGCAAGTCAGAAAAAAAGTCGGGGCGGCGAAGTGTCCGTTTTGATGACTGACGGCTTTTTCGAGTCTCCACATTCGGGGAGCCCATTCAGGGAAGCGTCAAAATCCCGACCATGCTATAATTGCCAATTCGACACCCCCTGCACTAAACGCTTACCTCGCGAATTAGAATCGTATCTTTCGCAATCGACGTCTTGAGAATTTACCAGATGGATAATAAACAAATCATTGATGACATTTTGGAGCAATGGCCCTTCGACCCCATGAACATCAACGTGCGTTTGCTCGAATCGAGCCAGCGAAAAGTGCTTCAAATGCGAGTCGACATGGGCGTTTTGCAGCTGGAAACCGAAGGTCGCCCAGATGGAATCAAGCCGAACAATGCCAACTCTTATTATGAATTTCTGAAGAAAAAAGCAGACTTGGACGAGACGACGTTCGAGCTGGACGACGACGATTGCCTTGAGATCGATCGCGAATTCGTGCAGTTTTATCACCGTCGCGTCTGCTGGTTGCAACTCAAAGAGTTCGGAAACGCAGTCAAAGACGCTGACCACACGCTGGGACTGATGGATTTTTGCAAGGAATTCTCCCCCGACGAAAACTGGACAATCTCGCATGAGCAGTACCGACCGTTTGTGCTGTATCATCGCACTCAGGCTGCCGCGTTGTCGCGTCTGGATGAAGACGATGAAGATTTTGACGACCAAGGCGCGGTGGAACTGGCGATCGAAGAAGTGAACACGGGCCTCGAACAGCTCCGCGAATTGTTCGTCGAATACGAAGCCGAGGAACAATTTGACGAAGACGAATTGGTCGAACGTCTGGTCGAGTTCCGAGAGGGTTTACGCACCAAGTACGATGTCGGGCCAACGCTCAAAGAGCGACTCGAAGCCGCGATCGAAAAAGAAGACTACGAATCTGCTGCCCGAATGCGTGACGAACTGACAAAACGCAATTCTCTATAGCTCAAGCGTGTGTCATTTCTGGCAGCTTCCTCCCTGCAATTATTTCAGTCCCGGCCCTGCACAATTTTCAAATTGCAACGCTAGCAACCGGCTGAAGTCTTCAAATTCCAAATGAAACCCGAAGTTTTGTGAATCCGTTGACCCCCGATGCGAGTGTGGCACGCTGGGTGCAGTAGGTTGTTCCGACTCTCGATCGATCGTTCGGACTTGAGCTTATTCCCCTGCCTGCCAGATGCGATTCCTCGTCGCCCACTCTGGCAGGCGACATTAAAATTTACAAAGGAGTGTATCGATGTTGATTCTTTCAAGGAAACAGGATCAGGAGATTCTGATCGGCGATCAGATCAAGATCACCGTTTTGAAAACCCGAGGCAATACCGTACGACTGGGCATCGAAGCCCCTCGAGAAGTGAAAGTTATTCGAGGAGAACTGACGGCCGAATCGGACCCGAGTGATGACGACCAAGATGACGGAGCCGAGTTCACGATCGTCTTTGGCTCGGATTCGGAAACCGATCCGGAAACACCCGATGGACCACAAAACATTCAGTTTAGAGCGGACCATTGCCAGACGGATCCGCACCGAGGCACCCACCGTACCGGGAACCGAATTTCGAGCGAAGCAACGACCGAAACCGTTCGCTTCCAAGGTCGATTGCCCCGTGTGCTGAAGCACAATCGGCTGAAGCAAATCGTCGATCGCATCGCCGTTGAAAAAACCGGATCACGAGCAACAGATTAAGCCGCCCACGCAGAGATGTATCTCGCATTCTCGATGGGCATGGATGCCCAAGGCTTGTCGCACTTGAAGTTCGAAGAACCAGTCACTCTGGCGTTTCCATCGAACCCAAACTCTATCGCCGTCTTGAAGATGTGTGATCCGGCATGACCGGAGTCACTTGCTCGGCCATTCGCACTCGACCGGTTCCAGCAGGGACGGTTGGCATTGCTTGCTGCATCTGATCGGCCGCAACCGGAATCTGAGGAATTGTTCTGCCTTCAATTCTCCTCAAACCAGCAAGGTTGGCCAGCAACACCCGCTGGACTTCATAGATACAAGCCGCGTGCTGGTGAACTCGCGAGTGTTCCTCTGGAATAAACACTTCGGACGCGCTGTGGTCACACTTGGCGCTTTCGACAGACACAACGCCATCACTGTCGCCCTCCGTTTCTTTCCCAAGCATCGACTTCTTCGACAGCCTTCCAATAATGTTGTTGAACGTCACCTCGTTTGAAATCGAAGAAGAACGCAACGCGTCAATCATGGGCGAATCGACCGCCAAAGAATCGACGCTGGTTCGCGCCGTCAGCAGTCCCGGATCGGTGAACGCATCTGGATTGTTGGCAATCAGCCGCTCAAAATCGCTTGTCTGGAAGGAAGGCAACGTGAAAAACTTGTGACTGAACCAGCGAGCCGTTCCATTGGCGAACCTGCTACCGCTGAACGGGCTTGCGATCGTAACGACACGCTTCACAGAGGGCACCGGATCGAAAAAGAACACGCGTCTGACCTTGTCAATCGTTTCGCCGTCACCTTTCAACGAATCAATCGGTACAGAACTGACGCGTTGCCAGAATCGATCGTCGCTGCGAATCGTTTGCATTTTTGAGATTAACCCGCCCATGCTGTGGCCCACCAACACCATCTGATCAAGCGATTTCGAATACCCTCGCGGGTCAAGTTCCTCGCGAATCCGAGTCAGATCCTGCCTCATTCGCATCGCGGAAACCCAGAATGGCTGGGCGGTCGAGTAACTATAAAACCAGAATTGATAGTTCTTGCGGATGTCTGTGTTGGCTCGCAAATCGTTAAACATGTGAGCCCAGGTCACCGGACTCGACCACAACCCGTGCACCATCACGACAGGGATTTTGTTTGGATCGTATGGCTCAAGCATATACATGCCATGAATCTGAGCCGTCGTTTCCGCATTGAGCAACGAAGCCGTCGCCAGCACTGCCGTGTTGAGCAACGGATCGTTTAGATGATAGGCCAACGGAGTCGTCGTATCGCTCTGCAAGGGAACCGTTTTTGCATGAGCCTTGATCGTTGGATCTTCCAGTGGGTCGTACAACGTCAGCACAGCACGATGTTTGCGAATCGACGCTGGATCGTTGAACAGAGGATTGACAGTTGAAACGGAACTTTCGAAGTGACAAAACGCGGTCATCGCAAGCGTCAAATCGGGAGGATAATATTTCTCGACCGGAGTGTCGGCAACTTGTTGTTTTCGCACCGCAATCAGAGGCACGCCCAAGCCATACGTTCGATACTCATTCTCAAAACCTCGGGTCCGATAATCTCCCACCAATTCGAATTTTTCAAACTGCTCGTTCTTCCAGCGACCGTGAATGCGAACTTCGAACTCGACATCCAGCTCGTCATCCTTGACAGTCATCGCTTGCCCCGGAACAAACGTGCCGTCGTCGCAGACGACTCGCAACATTGACTCCAACGATTGATTGTAGATGTCACACATACTGCGAAATTGAGGATCGTACGCGTTCCGTTCCACATCCAATTGAGGGGCGAACAGGAACTGGTAGGAGTGCTTCAACGCGACCGAGTACAACCGGATCGCTCGACCGCGGTTGCCGCGCTGCAAAGACCAGCGTGCTTGCTGCTGAGCTAATTCAGCCAGAGCATGAACCTCTTGCATGACGGGCGATTGAGCCGCCAGTTTTTGCAGCCACTCAATCACTGAATCAGGATCGTTCCGATATTGATCTAGGACGTTAAACTTTCGCAGCAGTTGCTCCGTCCGGGGCGACGGTTGAGGCGCTTTGGCAAACCAGTTCGTTGCCGGAAGTGCGATGGGTGACTTGCGCGGTGTGACATCAATGACATCTCCCGGCCCCCAACTGGCGACAGTTGCTGCTCTTCTGATGGCCTGTTCAGCCGTCAATCGACATCCTGAAGACATGCTGATCAGCGTCAACAACACGACGACCATCCAGCTGATAGAACGAGCTCGATCGCACTGAAATTCGTGTTTGAATCCGCCAGAAACCATCTTCACCGTTCAAGATTCGACCACGCCCAAACATCTGCGTTTCTCGCGGAGTTCGGCGCGCACTTAGGGCGGTATGAAGTACCTGAATTAACGCCCAATCGTCAACCGGATTGATTTGCCAGCATCGAATGCTGTCACGATCGACCGTGGGTTGGCTGGGGCGGAGCAGGGCGGAAACGCTGGATATTTCCGACTTTCAACGAAACCGAAAGCCGTCGCCCAACCGAATCGGCAGTCGCACGGACAATCGATTCCAGCAGCTCCGGATCGGCTGCCACTCGCGCGTTGACCAGCAGTTCGGCGTTCTGAGTGTTGATCTGGCTGGCCAGGCTCAGCTCAGGCTGGGAATCGCCGCCAACGACGTTCGCGACCGCGCTGTCATTGAGCGTCTGGCCAAGTACTTTCAGATGAGCCACCTCGCAGCCGTTTTGGCGAAGCTCTTCTTCCACCGTTTTCACAATCGCCAGCGTCAATTCATCAAGCGAAAACCCTTCCGCCGCAGTTGCCGTAATCTGCCCATTCAGCCAGCCCAGTTCTGCTTCTCCTTGAGCGTAAGTTTCGTAGTCCATCGGCATTGATTCTTTTCGCCCCAGACGAGTGCCAGCAGCAGCCTCAATCAATTTCTGGAAATCGCTGCCGTCTCTGGCACTGATTCCGAATGAGGGAGAATCCGGAAACCGCTCGTTCAACTGCCCAAGAAGCTCTTGCTGTTGCTCATCAGAAAGTTTGTCGATCTTGTTGACCGCGATCGCGTCGGCTTCTTCCAGTTGCTTCAGAAAGATGTACTCTGCTTTTGGCGAAAATCCGCGACCCGACTTTGAACCCAGAATTTTTTGACCGTGCTCCGGCTTGAGCAACACGACCAGCGGCCCAAGCTCAAACCGATCACCAAACAACTCATGCATCGGCTCGATCACCGTAGCGACCAGATCGGTACAACTTCCCACGGGTTCCGCGATCACGATATCGGGAACTGACTGCTCAGAAAGGTTGCCAATCGTCTCAACCAAGTCATCAAACTTGCAGCAGAAGCAAGCTCCAGGAACTTCGCCGACTTGAAAGCCACCGGCTCGTAACGTGTGAGTGTCGACCAAATCATACGCTTGATCGTTGGTAACCAACGCAACATTTTTTCCCTGAGCAACATAATGGCTGGCCAGACGAGCGATCGCAGTGGTCTTTCCTGCGCCTAGGAAACCACCAATCATCAGAAAACGAATGGGCTTCAGCATGTTGGGCACGGCCTGCATTGATTAGAATTTTCGAAAGACGAATTTTATCACGAATGGATCAGGCTGACAGTCAGCCAGATTGGCGCAATTGAACAAGTCAGACCCTTTAAAACTTGCGATCGATGGTGGGCCACCCGCAATCACTCAACCGCCACCCGCTTGGCCGATCGCGGACGCAGCGATCCATCACGCGATCGCACGGGCTTTGGATGACAGCTCTTGGGGAACGTACCACGGTCCTTGGCTGGATCAATTGGAAGCTCAACTGCGTCGGACGTTTGACGTTTCACATGTTACTTGCTGCAGCAGCGGCACGGTCGCGGTCGAACTTGCCCTACGAGGCGTTGGGGTCAAGGAAAACGATGAAGTCATTCTTGCCGGGTACGATTTTCCCGGAAACTTTCGCGCGATCGAGGCGATTGGCGCGATTCCGGTGCTGACGGATGTCGTGGCTGATGGCTGGGTGATGGATTTCGAAGCAATTGAAACGGCGGTGTCGGACAAGACGGTAGCCGTGCTGGTTTCTCATTTACACGGACAAATTGCTGACATTCCAGCATTGAGGCAGCGGATGGAGGAGCTCGGGCGAGGCCAGATTCAGATCGTCGAGGATGTTTGCCAGACTCCCGGAGGCGCGATCGGCGGTCAACCTTTAGGATCGTTTGGCGATGCGTCAACGTTGAGCTTTGGAGGCAGCAAACTTTTGTCCGCGGGGCGGGGCGGGGCAGTGCTGACCAACGATGCAAAAATCGCCCAACGCATCAAGATCGCCAATGACCGTGGCAACGAAGCGTACCCGCTTTCTCAATTGCAGGCGATCGTTCTTGGGCCGCAGATCGACCAGTTGGAATCGATGAATGCTCAACGGAATCGCAACGCACATCGTCTGCTGCAATCCATCGAACCGATGACAACCTTGTCAGGCATGAGCCAACAAGTAACCGGAAAAACCGTCACGCCTGCTTTTTTCAAATTGCCTGTGATCCTGAAGCGCGGACGGTGGGCGCGCGAACGATGGCTGTATGCGGCTCAGACGGAAGGCTTGCCCGTTGGCAGCGGGTTTCGAGGATTCACAAAACGCTCCAGTCGTCGCTGTCGCAAAACCAGTACGCTCGAAAACTGTAGAATTGCGGCTGAACAAACCGTCCTGCTACATCATCCTATTCTTCGCTCGGACGATCAGACCATCGAACAGATTGAACAGGCGTTGCGAAAACTTGAGATCACCATCAGCTCAGAAACCGAAAATGAATGACAATCGCTCAAACCTAATCGACTGGATCGCGGTCATTTTTGCGATCGCGATTCCAACGGTAGTGACGCTGGTCTATTTCGTATTGCTCGCTAAAGCCCCGGCGACACTCCAGCAAATCGCATACAGCATCGGCAAAACGATCCAGTTCGGTTTTCCGGTCATTTTCGTCTGGCTGGTCCATCGCGATCGGTTCACCCGAACGAAACCGTCCAGTGTTCCGGCTGAACGAAGTCGCCAAAGTTGGATCTTGGGACTCACATTTGGGGCCTTGGTGGCCGTGTCGATGGTGGTGACTTGGTTTGCCTTCCTTGCGGGCACCGAGACCGCGACGATGTTGATCCAGAAGGTAAACGAAAAAGTCAGCGGCATGAACTTTGACTTGCCCGTGAAGTTTCTGGCGTTGGGGGTTTTCTACGCGATCGTTCACTCGTTCCTAGAAGAGTACTACTGGCGATGGTTCGTTTTCGAGCACTTGGACCGACTGACGACGACGCTGAAAGCCAATTTGATCTCCAGCTTGGGCTTCGCGGCTCATCACGTGATCCTGTTGGCGACATTTTTTGGTTGGAGCTCACCCTTAACTTGGATATGCTCGCTGGGCGTCGCTGTTGGTGGAGCCTTCTGGGCTTGGCTTTATCAACGCAGCGACGGACTG
>CALFWL010000055.1 GCA_937928215.1 uncultured Pirellulaceae bacterium
GCAACGTAAGCGTACAGCAGCACCATGCGCCGATCGCTGTTGACTATCGATTCTTGAGTTTGTCCTGTCGTGCTTTGTTCGCACGTCGAGCGGCTCG
The DNA here is from genome assembly GCA_937928215.1 of uncultured Pirellulaceae bacterium. GTDB lineage: Bacteria > Planctomycetota > Planctomycetia > Pirellulales > Pirellulaceae > Mariniblastus. The sequence continues at coordinate 98 of CALFWL010000055.1, forward strand.
TTTTTCCTTCTTTCTGAGCTCCCGCTGGCGACGTTCGTCTTGGCGAAACGTACGAATACTCTCGGGATGCTCCGCCGCCCAATTCCATGGCAGCATTGGTTCGTAGTCTGTTTCGCCGGCCAACATCCGCTTCAACACGTCGTTCACGTAAGCCCAAACATCGAGATCGTTTCGATGGGCGCTGCTGGTCAACGTGAAGAACCCGGCGTTTCGCTCGCCGCCAGCAAGGCTGCCACAAAATAGCCAATTTTTTCTACCCACCGCGACCTGCTTCATCAACTGCTCGCACTCATTGTTGTCGATCGCCAACTTTGGGTCATCAAGATAACGCGTCAGCTCCGTCCAGTGATTGCGAAGATAGTTAAGCGCCTTGCGCAAGTCACTCTTGGGCAACACGACTTGCTCGGTCCGATCGTCAATCGAATCAAGCTCCGCTCGCATCAACTCCCAAACCGGCTTCGCCTTCGCATGACGCAAGGCCGTACATTGCTCGTCGGGTACATCCTTGGCTTCGGTTTCCACATCGAACACGTCCTGGAACCACTGCATCCACTTGCGGCGGTCCGCTGGATAATCGCCTGCGTCTTCGAACTTCCGGCGGGCGTGGCTGTTGCACGCGGCGCGCAAGATCGCGCCATCGGACTCTGCTGCAATCGCGCCGAACCCGTGCCAACAATCTCCAAGAATCGTGCCAGAGTAATTTTCGAAAAACAAATCAGGACCATCGCGATGACGGCTAACCGTAAAGTCAAACACGTTAAGCTTGACGTTAGCTCCACGATAAGCCCACATCTTGGCATTGATGCTCGGTTTCTTTTCCTCCAGTGCCTTGGCGTAAACCTCGGCGATCCGTTTTTGTTTGGGATCGTTTAAGTCAAAGTCCGGAGGCACTTTCGGATACAAGAGCGTCACGCCGGTATCGTCACAGGCCACAATCGCATCATCGAGCAACGTTTGGCGAAAGTAAGCCAACAATGGCTCGATGATGAAGTGGCATCCGATTAGGATATTGAGCATCGTGCTGCGAGACGGCGTCCAACCGCTGCCGCCGAACATGTCTTGCAGCCGATACAGCGGCAAGTGATAAGCGAACTTGTGCGAGATGATTTGGGCGGCGACCGAAGTGTCGTATTTATCGCCTTCGACAATGCCTGTTGGTCGTTCAGGAGAAGCGATGCCACACTCTGGCCGGCCAGAACAAGCGTATTTTTTGTACTTGCGAACGAGGACTGTATACGAAGCCGGGATGGCGATGAGTTTCTCGCGCACGTCCCACATTGATTCGGGCAGCAACTGTTTTTCGCCGTGAGTGTCACAGGTTTTAGCGGACTCTTCGACGTCGATGACTTCCGTTTCGCGGGGGAAGTGAGCTGGCAGGCCGTGGTTTTTCTTTTTTGCCTTGCGACGTTTGTGAGCCGGGATGAGATCAGCTTCTTCGACCGCGTCTTGAAGTCCGTCAGCCGCATCGCTCGATTCGTCGGTGTCGCCGAAGTCAATTCGCAGTTGATCGGGATCGGCGATGTAGCGCTCGCTTTTGGCGGCAAAGCGTTCCCGCCACAGTTTGTCGTAGGCTTTTGCTTGCGCCGCGATCTTCGCTTCGAGCTGACGAATCGTGTCGGCGTTGACCAATAGCTGTTTTTTATTATTGGCCAGCTCAGTTTGTTGAGTGGTCAGCACGCCAGCTTGTTGCTCGACGAGATCGAGCAATTTTTCTTTCGTAAGTGTGGCTGGGTCCTGCATGGGCGTAAACATAAAAAGGTTCGACAAGGCTAGCAAGCCTGAATCGAACCTTTTAGAGAAAAACTGCAAAGTTTTTTTGTTTAGGCAGCGTAACGTTTTCGTCGCTTACTGGCAGCCTCAAGAGAGACTCCCGAGAGCAACATCGAAAGTTCGGTAGCATCAATTTGCAACTTGGCCGATTCGCCCGTGGCTTTGAGCGCTTCAAACGTTCCCGCTTCGAGCAAGCGGTAGTACAGCCAGAAACCTCCGTCGCTAAAGTGCAGCAGTTTCATGCGATCGCGACGGCGATTGATGAAAACGAACAGGCTGCCATCAGTCGGATCGGATTCGAATTCTCCGCGGACGATTCCTGAGAGCCCAGAGAATCCTTTTCTCATATCGGTCACTTGTGTATGTACGAATATCTTTGTCGCGTTAGAAAAAGTCAGCATGGTTATGCCTTTGGATTTGGAGATGCAGAAGCCAATTGCTGAGAAATCAGAAGGACTTCTCGAACGACGGTCGCCACGGCATCGAGTCGTCCGCCAAGCTCAAGCGTCACATTGCCAGGCAGCAAGACGCGAATGGCGTCAGTCCCTGGACTGATTTCCACTTCTACAAAACCGCTTCGATTCGCTGCGGATAATTCAACGGCGTCAGCTTGGGCTGCGGATTTCGCAACTTCAACACTTGGCCGAAGTCGCCGTTTCCACTGATAGAATGATGCAGCCGAAATGCCTTCGGCCTCGCAAAAACTCGCCAAGCTATGACTGGATTGAGAAAACCGATTCAGCCGGTCAAGCCAAAGAGCGATCCGCTCAGATTTCGAAAGCGGTGGTTTTGACATCGTGATCTCCAAGGAAATCACTCAGATTAAACCCCGTGTCAATAACCGTGCTCGTGTACGCTTACTGCACTTTTCCCTTTCAAAAAGCCTACCGTGTTCGCAATGCTGAACTTCGGTGGAACACTCAAAAGAAGATGAACGTGATCCGGCATGGCATGCCCTTCAACAAGTTCAATCTCTTTCTGACGACAAAGCTGCCGAAGAATCTTTCCAATCTCCGACCGAAGACTTCCGTAAAACTTACGCCTCCTGTATTTTGGAACAATCACTACATGATATTTACAGTCCCACTTCACATGGGACTGACTACGCCAATCTTTCATTTCGGATCCTCCTGTACCCCTCGGGGCCTTCCCACAGGAGGATCTTTTTTAAACTCAAGGAACGGCGGAGCCTAGTGAGTGCTCACCAGCAGAGCTGGTGGTTTACGGAAGTGAATTAGTTGGAGATAAAAACGGGCGTTCCGTGGGTTGGCCGTTTGGCAGCCACTGGGTTGGATTCGTTGGAAAGTTTTGCCGACTGATTGTGGCTTGGAGCGGCGGAGAATTCGGCCACGAATGATCGCGGATCGGCACGGATTTATCGCGCTGATGAAGCGAGGGCAGACAGGACGGGATTCCGTCGAATCCGAATTGCATGCCCTCTCGTTCATGACTTTCGGTTGCTGGTGTGAAGCAACCGTGAAGAACGTTAGATACACGAAACGAGGAGACTTCTCGATGAACGCTACCAATCGGACTCGATTGACAAACCGTATACCCGAACAACGGTCGAAAAAACTCTCCCGAAGGCCAAGGCGCGAGGATGCAGAGCCAAAGAATCGCGGGACGTTGGGCCTTTGGGCCTGCGCGTGATCCGTTTCACGCTGCTATTTTTCTTCCGTTCAAGGATTGATTGCCGATGTCGCGGTGGCGTTCGTGGAGCAGAGTCAAAAAATAGAAGGATGTTCACCACTCGACCGATCCGGACGGCGTGACTGAAAAGGCCATATAGATCTTTGGCGGAATCGTAATCGCGTGATCAGTAGTTGAGATTTGCGCCGAAGTCGGGAGTCTGGCCCTTGCTGACCGATTCTGACCAAGTGGCTAATCGCTCGGCTCCCATCTTCCAGAACTCGCTACAACGATCAAAGTATTCTAAGACGACTTCTTTTTCGCCTTTGGCCAGAAGTTCCTTCGCCAGTTGCATGTTCGGTCCAAACGAGTTCATCTGCGGTGACCCTTTGGAATCGGCAGACGCGAGCAGCCGTTTTTTCGCTTCCGCGATATCGTCTTTCGACAGGGCGATGCGACCCAGTACTTGATTTGAGTCTTGGATCGCGTTGCCGTGGTTCCAATCGTTGGTTCGCGTCCGGGCCATTTGCAACAATTCATTCGCAAGTCTCTCGGCTTCCTCAGTCTTTCCTTCGTTCAATGCATTCTTCGCTGCTCGATTGAGGGCGTAAAAACGCTCGGCCTGATTCCTCGCCGCATCGAGATCACCTCCAACAATCTTCGTCTGGCGTTTCTGCTCTGCCGGCGAGGCGGTGTCTTCGGCTCGTTTGTTATTCGCCATCCTTGCTTTAGTTGGATCCATGAGCAGGGTGAAATTCAATATGGAGACATCCTTGGGTTTGTTTGGCAAGCTCACTCTTTGGGCTAGAAAACGGATCTTGTCACCGTTGCTGTAATTGCTGCGGCCGAGAGGGTCGCTCACGATCACATCGAAGTCCTTCCATTTGACCAAGTATGCGATGAACCTATGCCCATCTTGTTCAGCGGAGAACACCTTTAGCACGGGTGCTTCCACCGTGTCAAAAGTGCTTTGCGTTCCTGTCGGCAAAGTAGGCGACTGGGCGAGCGCGCATGGCATGCCAAGCATCGTGATGCCGGCTACCACAATCGCCCCGAGAATGCTCGATGCTTGATTGATCATCGCTTCTTCCTGATTGATTCTTGATTCGTATAACGTCGCTCGCACACCCTTTGAGGTGATTTTGATGTTCAAAATCGCGGGCTTGCAGTCACTACCCGATTTGTCGAATGAGCAGACTGAGTTTTAGTTGGACAGCGCCAGCTGGGGAACGACATGACGCGTTTCGTTTCCTTACTGTAGCTGCCTCTGCTAGAAGGCGGATTTCTGATGCCCCCACGTTCTGGTGAGCGTGGCTACTTCGAAGGCGCGCTGTTCAATTACAAATGAAATGAAAAACGACGGTTGTTCTTTCTCAAGTGATGTCAAGTCACTTCATCGCGGGTGCTTAAGGTATGTTCTATTCAACGAATTCTTGGAGGTTCCCTTTTGCTTTTTCGGCCGCTCTGATTCTGGCTCTTTGCTTTTCGCTCAGACCAAATTTGAAGTTAATCTCGGGGTCGTTGAAGATGTCAGATTCCTTCATTTCAATGTCGTGAACGTCCAGGCTCAGGTCGCAATCGAACCTCGCGAGCATGCTGTGGCTCTTGCCTTGGTCTCGCTTGAGATTGCGAAAATGGCACAAACCCCACGTGATGCCACGCCCGTCTTTTGTGTTGGTGAACGCATCCGGGACGTGGGCTCCGGGAGCGATCGGCATCAGGCCGGTGATCGCGGCGATTTCGAAATTTACTCCGTCGGGCGAGTATTGGATCGTGTTGTGTTCCAGTCCATGCCGACTGACCAGTGCCGCAAGTCCTGTCTTGAACGGGAACAAAGAGGTTTCATGCCCCGAGTTGATGACCGGATTCTTTGGATGTTTTCTAAACGGTCCGAGAGGGTTATCGGCGATCGCAAGGCCTTGGGCGCGCACTGGCGGGTCGCCACCCATTTCGCCTTTGTAGTAGAGATAGATTTTGTCGTTGAATACCAACGGGTACGGATCATGAATGACGAATTGGTCCCAGGATCCGGGCGGTCCGTTTTCCACCACGATCTTGTTGGAAGGAATCCACGGACCATCGGGCGAATCAGCGACCGACACCGACACCGGGCAGTCGTCTCCGTTGGTTCCGCTCGACTCGCGACTGCCAGGCATGAACAGGTATGCCTGATAGTAAAGGTAGAACTTGTTTTGCCAGACCAGGATGTCGGGAGTCGAAACGGACCGCCAGCCAGCGTGAGGTTTTTCCATTCGCTCGACCGCAACGCCCTGCTCTTCCCACGTGAAACCGTCCTCGCTGGTGGCGTACCAGATCTCCGCAAGATCCCAATCGCGAGACGGGATCGTTTCGCCCGCTCCGCCGTCATAGTTGGGTGGCGTCGGTGTTTGGCGATGCGTGTACCAAACGTAGTACTTGTCGTTGACGCGAACGACCTTGGTCGAGTCTCGTCGTGAAACGGTGCCGTCATGACCGTGGTAATCAAAGCCCTTCAGCGGCGTGTACTTGAACCGTGAAAATAACTCGTTGCGAGCACAATCCAGACCGGTGTAAGTGCCTTCATAGACCCGATCCATCGCCTTGCTAAGCGACATATTAGGCTTGGTCTCAGGAACTGCGCCGTACGGGAAAACGGGCTGATCGGTTTGCTGGTGCTGAGAGAATCCGTTGGCTGCGATTGCCAGAACCAGAGCGAGACTCGGAAGGTGATAAAACCGCATACGGTATCCTCAATTCAATGGCTGTTTGAGCTCATGATTGTCATGCACACTCAAGACTGAATCAACCGCACCGTGTCCGCAGCAGTGAAATCCAGTGTCAAACGACGCGTGGTGAGTTCGTAATGCACTTTCAGCTGGCGCCGATCGAAACCATGTCCGTTCTGATGAATCGACTGCGCGATCCAATTGCAGGGCTGCTCAGGAACCGTGCCTTGGGATGCAAGCGTTGCTTATTTCGTCTTTTTTTTGGGGGATGTCCGGTTTGCTTTTCAGTCCCCCAAGACAGGTGAGGTTCTGGTTTCGATTTGCATGCGGGTATTGATTCACACGTAAGGGTGGCTCAATGGCTGACTTGGGGTGGCTTCACGAGTTGCTTGACGGATCGTACGAAAAGATTGTTGATCAAATTCAATTGTGACGATCAACAAATTGCCGGCAATCGGCGCGGGGTTTGCTACTCTTCGGGGGCGATGTTTCTGGCAAACAGGTACGGTGGTGCCTCATAGCAGGCTGGTTTCCGCTTCTCCTTCTGATGGATCTTCAGGCTTTATGGACTACTCCAGCTACTCGCCGCTTCCCGAGTGTTACGACGAAACGTTTGCCGACACGGGGGTGCCTCATCCCAGTTGTACTCCCTTCTCGAAACGGTTGCAGGAGTTTTCAGACGAAGAACTGCTGAAGCGCCAGCAGGCTGCGGAACTGCTGCTGCAAAATCTTGGAATAACGTTCACGGTTTACGGTCACGATGAAGGGACGGAGAAAATCTGGCCATTTGATTTATTGCCTCGAATCATTGATGGTCAGCAGTGGCAGCAAATCGAAAAAGGGCTCAAGCAGCGAGTCCAAGCGTTGAACCTGTTCATTGACGATCTGTACAACGATCAGAAGATCATTCGTGATGGCGTGGTACCAGCGGACTTGGTTCTTTCGTCGAAAACGTATCGCGAGCAGATGGTTGGGTTCCATCCGCCTCAAAGTGCGTGGTGCCATATTTCAGGGGTCGATTTGGTTCGTGGTGGTGACGGCCAGTTTTATGTGCTGGAGGACAACCTTCGCTGCCCGTCGGGCGTATCCTACGTGCTGGAAAACCGTGAAGTGCTCAAACGGACCCTCGCGAGTCTGTTCCAGGGAATGGATGTCATTCCGGTCGACGATTATCCGGAACAACTGCTGCACACCTTGCTCAGTTGTGCTCCGGAACAAGTTGATTCACCGACCGCGGTGCTGCTGACGCCCGGTATTTATAACTCGGCCTATTTTGAGCACACGTTTCTGGCGCAGAAGATGGGGATCGAGTTAGTGCAGGGTTCGGACCTGGTGGTCGTTGATGACCATGTCTTCATGAGCACCACGCGTGGGCTGAAGAGGGTGGACGTGATCTACCGCCGAATTGACGACGATTTCCTCGACCCAAAACACTTTAATCCGGACTCGGTCTTGGGCGTCAAAGGATTGATGGATGTCTATCGTGCTGGAAACGTGACCATTGCGAACGCTCCAGGGACGGGCATTGCCGACGATAAAGCGGTCTACACCTACGTGCCCGCAATAATCAAGTATTACCTGAACGAGGATTCCGAATTGGCGAACGTGCCAACGTATTTATGCTCGGATGAAAAACAGCGTCAGCACGTTCTGGAGAACTTGAACAAACTGGTCGTCAAGCCCGTCAACGAATCGGGGGGGTACGGAATCGTGATGGGGCCGCAGGCTTCCAAGGCCGAACTGGCGGAAGCAGCCGACTTGATTCGAGCCAACCCTCGCAACTATATCGCTCAGCCGATGCTTCAACTTTCGACCGTGCCAACGATTTCGGACGACAAATTGTGCCCTCGCCACGTGGACTTGCGTCCGTTTGTGCTACACGGTCGCGACACTTATGTGTTGCCTGGTGGGTTGACCCGAGTGGCTTTGCGGGAAGGTTCCATGATCGTGAATTCGTCTCAGGGAGGCGGCAGTAAAGACACGTGGGTCTTGCGTGCAACTGAAACCATCAATCCACCGCACTCCAAATCGACCAGCAAATCAATATCCGAGAACGGAACCGAAAGTTCAGAGGTGAGCCGTGCTTAGTCGAGTTGCGGAATCGGTTTATTGGATGAGTCGATACGTCGAGCGGGCTGAGAACGTCGCGCGATTTGTAGATGTCAATTACAATCTGACACTTGGAAATACGTCGCCGCTGAGAGAGCAGTGGTCGCCGCTGGTCTACACGACCGGAGACCATCAAGACTTTGAGGAACGATACTCGCAGGCGACTCGCGAGAATGTGCTTCAGTTTTTACTATTCGATTCGGAGAATCCTAACTCGATCTTGTCGTGTATCAGCAATGCAAGGGAAGCAGCTCGAACGGTTCGCGAAGTGCTTCCCTCTGGCATCTGGGAGCAACTGAATCGTTTTTACCTGCTGGTGCGAGACGCTTCCAAAACGGATGCTCCCATTCATCAGCCGTACGATTTCTGTGATTCGGTCCGCATGGCCAGTAACTTGCTGATTGGAATTCAGGATTCGTCGATGTTGCACGACGAAGCATGGTCATTTGTTCGAGCGGGTCGATTCATCGAACGAGCCGATAAGACATCGCGGATCGTGGACGTGCAGTATTTTCTGTTGCTTCCAAAGGTGCGAGACGTGGGATCGACCATCGATGTGATTCGCTGGTCCAGCCTGTTGAAATCCGCCGATGCCTTGAACATGTACCGGAGATCGCACGGTCGGTTGGCACCGGAGAAAGTGGCTCAGTTCCTGATTCTTGACCCGATCTTTCCGCGATCGATCCGGTTTTGCGTGGCTCAGGTCGAGGACTGTATGAAACGAGTGAAACATGGTGACGGGGCAGGCGAAGATCTTCCTTCGGAGAAGTTGACTGCCCAATTGTTGAATCGGTTGGAGGAAATCACGATCGAGGAAATCATTGATCAGGGGATGCACGCGTTTATCGATCATGTTCAGGGAGCCTTGAATCTGCTGGGTTCAGCGATTCACAACGATTACTTCAATGCCCAAGCCGAACGTCTTCAGGCTTTCGGGCAATCGCAGTCTCAAACGCAGACGACTGAGACGGAAACGCGGACGACTGAGACGGTCAGTCAGAGCTAGTGGTGTGTCACGAAACTAAGTTCGGGTTGGCATTCCTGTTTGAAGCAAGAAAACCAAGGTGAGGTCACATCGCCAACCCGAACATTCAAGTTAGACAGACCACTAGGATCGGGAACCGGCCTCTCGGATGACAAATTCGCAAACGGATTTAACTTCAAATCAGCAACAACGATTAGACAAAAATGAGCATCAAAGTCGCCCTTCATCATCACACCAGCTATCAATACGATCGCCCGGTTTCGCTCGGGCCGCAGGTTATCCGGTTGCGTCCCGCTCCGCACTGTCGGACTCCGATCGAAAGTTACTCGTTGCGTGTTTCTCCCGCAAATCACTTTATCAATTGGCAGCAAGATCCACACGGCAATTTTCTGGCGAGGGTCATCTTCGAGGAGAAGGTGACTCACCTGACAATCGATGTCGATCTGGTCGCCAATCTGTCGGTCATCAATCCGTTTGATTTCTTCATCGAGGAAGATGCGGAGAAATTCCCGGTTCAATACAAGATCGCCGAACTTGAAGAGTTGAAGCCGTATCTGGTGAAGGACGAATCCAGCGATCTGTTAAGACATTATTTGAAGTCGATCGATCGAAATCACGAACGCACGATCGATTTCTTGGTGGCGTTGAACAAGCAGTTGCAGGAACACATTGGCTACATCGTGCGAATGGAACCCGGCGTCCAAACGTGCGACAAAACGTTGGAATCACGAAGTGGGTCGTGCCGGGACTCGGCATGGTTGCTTGTGCAGATACTGCGTCACTTGGGTCTGGCGGCTCGATTCACGTCCGGCTATCTGATTCAGTTGAAGCCCGATGTTAAATCGCTTGATGGCCCCTCGGGCACCGAAGTCGACTTTACCGATCTTCATGCTTGGACGGAAGTATATCTGCCGGGAGCAGGCTGGATCGGACTTGACCCGACAAGCGGCCTGTTTACCGGCGAAGGGCATCTGCCGCTGGCTTCAACCCCAAAATTCATCGGTGCGGCAGCGATTTCAGGCGGGGTGGAAGATTGTGAAACCGAGTTCGAGTTCGACATGTCGATCGAACGTGTGCATGAAGACCCTCGCGTAACAAAACCCTACACCGATGAGCAATGGAAAGCGATCGATCGGCTGGGCCATCAGGTTGATCAGCATTTGATCGATGGAGACGTGCGGTTGACGATGGGCGGTGAGCCAACGTTTGTCTCGATCGACAGCCCGGATGATCCACAGTGGCAAACCGAAGCATTGGGCGAAGAGAAAAGCCGTCTGGCAAACGATTTGATGCAACGGATGAAGCGGCGCTTTGGTTACGGTCCGTTGATGCACTATGGTCAGGGCAAGTGGTATCCGGGTGAACCGCTGCCTCGATGGGGAAAAGCGTGTTACGTCCGGCAGGATGGGCAGCCGCTTTGGGAACGACAGGATTTGCTGGCTGCAGACGATGCCAATCTCGGGCACACGTTTTACGACGCGATCGTAATGACTCGACAAATCGCCAATCGGCTGGACCTGAGTGCAGAGAATGTCTCATCCGGCTATGAGGACGCTCTTTACCAGTTGTGGGAGGAGCAGCGATTACCGGCTAATGTTGATCTTGAATGTGTTGATCTCAAGGACGGTGCCAGCCGAAAACGCCTAGCGGAAATTTTGGAACGTGGCGTCGACGAACCCGTCGGTTGCGTGCTGCCGTTGCAATATCAATCTTGGGGCGAGAAACCGGGTTGGGTCAGTAGCAAATGGGTGACACGATCGGGCAAGGTCAACCTGATCCCGGGCGATTCACCGATGGGTTATCGACTGCCGCTCAAATCGCTCATTCGAGTTCCCGGCCAGAGCGAGCACGACAACTTCTTCCCATACGATCCGACGGCTGCCCGGGCGGAACTTCCCGCGCGGAAGGAATTGCGTGTCAAGCATCAAATGCAGGGCGCGTCGAATGATTGTGCCTGGATTCCGCAAGCTGCCGTCCCGGAAATGGTCGGACATGCGGTGGCTCATGGAGGTGACCCGAGCCACGCGTATCGCGGTGGAGGATTGGGAGATGGAAACGAAAACGGTAATCACGAAGGCAATCGTCCTGGTGATGGCGGCGATCAGTCGACTCAACTGGTGAGTGATCGGTTGGATTCGCCAACGGCATCCGGTGAAACCAATGGTCACGGGGACCTGACCAGGTTCATGAGCGGATCAGCGGGCGATGCTGGTTCTTTTGCTCCGGCGATTCCGTTCGCCCTATGTGTGGAGCCACGTGGTGGAACGTTGCATGTCTTCATGCCGCCGACCGAACGCTTGGAGCATTATCTTGAAATTTTGACGGCGGTCGAAGACACGGCTGCTGAGTTGAAGCTGCCGGTCGTGATCGAAGGCTATAAGCCGCCATCGGATCATCGGATAAAGCACTTCAGTATTACCCCGGATCCGGGAGTGATTGAAGTGAATGTTCAGCCCGCCGAGACTTGGGATGAACTGAAAGAGATCACGATCGGGTTGTACGATGATGCGTATCACTCGCGTCTGGGAACCGAGAAATTTGAGTTGGATGGCCAGCATTCGGGGACCGGTGGAGGGAACCACATCGTCCTCGGTGGAAAATCACCGACAGACAGTCCGTTGCTGCGTCGTCCGGACCTGTTGCGAAGCTTGATCGGTTACTGGCAGAATCACCCTTCGCTTTCGTATTTGTTTTCCGGTCGTTTTATCGGACCGACTAGTCAGGCTCCTCGCGTGGACGAGGCACGTGTCGACGCGTTGTACGAGCTACAGATCGCGTTTGATGAACTTGAGCGTCATTCCAACTGCCAACCCTGGTTGGTGGACCGCCTGTTCCGAAACCTGCTGGTCGATGTGACGGGAAATACGCACCGCGCTGAGTTTTGCATCGATAAGTTGTATTCGCCTGACTCGGTGACCGGGCGTCTGGGACTGCTGGAGTTTCGCGGTTTCGAAATGCCTCCTCATGAACGGATGAGTTTGACGCAACAGCTTTTGTTGCGAACGCTTGTGGCTCGGTTCTGGGACACTCCCTACCAACAATCGTTGGTCGATTGGAAGACTCGATTGCATGACCAGTTCATGCTGCCTCATTTTGTCTGGCGAGATTTTCAAGATGTGATTTTGGATTGCCAAGCATCCGGGTACGACATGCAGGCGGAATGGTTTGAACCTCATTTCGAATTCAAGTTTCCTCACGTCGGCGGGTTTACTCATAACAGCGTTTCCGTAGACATCCGTCAGGCGATCGAACCTTGGAATGTACTGGGTGAAGAGGCGACGGGGACGGGGACCTCTCGCTACGTTGATTCGTCAGTTGAACGACTACAGGTAAAGGTTGATGGGTACGTGAACGAACGATACTCGATCACGTGCAACGGTCGAACGTTGCCGCTTCATCCGACCGATGTCAAAGGGCAATACGTGGCAGGCGTCCGGTATCGAGCTTGGCAGCCTCCAAGTTGCCTTCACCCGACGATTCCGGTTGATGGGCCTTTAACTTTTGATTTGTTTGACCATTGGCTGGGTCGAAGTGTTGATGGTTGTCGGTATCATGTAGGGCACCCCGGCGGTCTGAATCCATCCACGTTGCCGGTTAATAGTTACGAGGCGGAGAGTCGCCGGGCAGCCAGATTCACTCGGGTCGGGCATAGCGGAATCTCGCTGACGCCTCAGGATTCACCTATCAATCGTGACTTCCCCACGACCCTTGACCTGAGGAAAAATCGAACTTGAGCGACAACCTTGAAAACTTGGGCGATCAGAAACGACCTAGCCCATCGATGCAGCCTGATGAGGCGGAGCCGGGTCAACAACGGCCACCGATCGACGAAAAATCGGCGAACAGTTGGCAAACAGTCGCTCAGCCGGCTCAATCTCAGATGCAGTCGCAAGGTCAATTCCAGCAGCGGACGAATCAGCTTCAGCAACAACAGCAGCAGCACTCTGCAACCGTAGGATCGTCTCGTCCGGTAGCGGCGGGAGAGTTGGGTTTGCTCAGTCAGTACGTCCCTGCCGACCAAGGTTATGACGAAAATATCGATCCATCGGGGGAACCTCGTCGACACTGGCGTCAGTTGGATCACATGCTCGGCAAAGTCGGTGCCGAGGGGATGGACCGGCGCTGGAAACAGATTCGCCGGATGGTTCATCAGAATGGAATCGCGTTCAGTTCCTACGGTGACCCGGCAGATCGTGAGAAGCATTTGCAACTCGATCCGCTTCCGCAAGTCATTGCTGGCGAAGAGTGGAATCGTATCGACGTGGCGCTGAAGCAACGTGCCACTCTGTTGAACATGATGTTGGCCGATTTGTATGGACCGGGGAAATTGATCACCGATCGATTGTTGCCACCTGAAATTCTTTTCGATCATCCTCATCATCAGCTGCCCTATCACGGTCTTCCACTTCCGGGGGACAGACATCTGCACTTTTATGGTGCCGAGCTGTTTCGGTCGCCGACGGGTGAGTGGTGGGTGATGTCGGATCGGACGGATTCGCCCGGCGGCTGCGGTTTTGCGTTGGAAAACCGGTTGGCAATCTCGCGTACGTTTGCGGCTGAATTTCGGCGGTGTAACGTCAGCCGATTGGCGCCATATTTTTTGGCTGTACGAGAACATCTGGTCAGCTTGGCCAGACGGAATCGCGAGAACCCTCACATTGCAATCCTGAGTGCAGGAATCGGAAGTTCCAGCTATTTTGAAGACTCATTCCTTGCCCGATATCTTGGGTTCACGCTGGTCGAGGCCAACGATCTGGTCGTTCGATCCGGTCGAGTCATGTTGAAAACGTTGGCGGGTTTGACGCCGATCGACGTCATTATGCGTCGTCAGCAGGGTAACCACTTAGATCCGCTTGAACTGGGTGGCGGCGCACCGGGAATTGCCAACATTCTGCAGGTGGTCCGCGACGGAAACGTTTCCATCGCCAGCGCACCGGGTAGCGGGCTGGTCGAGTCCCCTGTGTTTATGGCTTTCATGCCTCGGATTTGTCAGGCGTTGTTGGGTACGGACTTGATGATGCCGGGTGTTGCGACGTATTGGGGTGGAGAACCGGCATCTTTGGAGTTGATTCTCGACTCGATTGACGATTTGACGCTGCTCCCCGCGTTCCGGCAACGCACGATCGTAGGTACTCCGACGAGCGAGCGAAAACTTGCTGATCCTCAGTCGATGACTCGGGACGAAAAAATTGAGATGGTTCGCAATGACGCCAAGGGTTGGGTTGGCCAAGAGCGAATCGTGCGATCTTCTGCGGCTGTGTGGGACAATGGTTCCGTGCGATCGGGTTATGTTTCCATGCGATCGTTCCTTGTGGCGAAAGACGACACGTGGCACTCGTTGCCGGGAGGTCTTTCACGCGTCAGTGAAACGCCATCTGAAATGATTCTCAATCCGTTTCAAAAGGGCGGCACGAAAGACGTTTGGGTAGTTACGAAAGAGCCCGTTGAGCCGCTCACCTTGTTGAAGGGGCTTGCGGAACCGATTTTGGCTCAGCGAGGCGGTGGCTTTCTGTCCAGTCGTGTCGCTGAAAATCTTTGCTGGTTGGGCCGCTACATGGAACGAGCCGACGCGACGGCTCGATTGCTGCGGGCCGTCGTGGTTCGGTTGACGGGAGAGGTTTCGCCTGCCGAGTCGATCGAGCTGCCCGCTTTGATTCGCGCGTTGGCGGTGGAAGGCCGAATCGATGCCGGTTTTGCCATCAAGGAAATTTCACGGCAGTTACCCGAACTTGATCAATGCCTTGCCAGCAATACTTTGGATAGATCCGACCCGAACTCTTTGCGATCACTGGTTTACCAGATCGCTTCTCTTGCCACCCAGGTTCGAGAGCGTCTCTCGACTGACTCATGGCGAATCGTGCAGAAAATCAGCGACGATTTCGACAATCATGATCCAGTGGGCTGTGATCTGGCTGACCTGCCGGAAATTACCAGTGACTTGGTGTTGGACCTTGCCTCCTTCAACGGTTTGGTAAGTGAGTCGATGACTCGAACGGACGGGTTTCGGTTCTTGAACATTGGCCGCCGCCTAGAGCACTCGTTACAGATTATCGCTCTGGTAAAAAACTGTCTGCTGCAAAAGGAATCGCCCGAAAGTGAATTGCTGGAAGCGGTACTGGAAATTGCGGACAGCATCATGACCTATCGTTCTCGGTACTACGCGAATCTTCAACTGCCCGCAGTGCTCGATTTGTTACTGTTGGACGAGATGAACCCGCGGTCGCTGGCGTTTCAACTGGTTGCACTGGGTAAGAATCTGGAATCTCTGCCGGGCAACAAGGATCAGTCGCGGTTCCCGGTGGAACAGCGGCTGGCCATGGAAGCTTTGCACAAGGTTCGGATGGCCGACATCGGGAAGCTATGTGCGTCTCATGCCGTCGATGGTGACAGTCCGTTAATTCAACTGCTGGAGAGTGTCGAAAAGCTGGTGCCTCAGGTTTCCATTGCCGTCAGCAATCGTTTTCTGGTCCATAGCGGCCCATTCAATCAGATGATTTCCGAGTCGTTCCCGGGAGCTGGGTAGGCCGATGCAATATACGATTACCCACCAGACGAAATACGATTACGGCGACGTTGTTCCTGAGTGTTTCAACATTGTCCGGCTCGCTCCTCGGCGGATCGCTGATCAGGTTTGCCAAGGGCATGAGTTAACCATCGTTCCCGAGCCGACCGAGCGAGTGAAGCGGGTTGATTATTTCGGAAATCAACTTGAGCAGTTTTCGATCGACATGCCTCATTCAAGCCTAGAAGTCACCGCGCGAAGCAAGGTCAAGGTGACATCGCAACAAGTTCCTGAACCCGCCGCGTCGCCCGCGTGGGAAACCCTAGTGGTTCCTTCGTCGCGAGGGGAGATTGACCTGCTGTCGACGCAGTTGGCGTTTGACTCGGTTCACGTTCGCAGCCGCCCGGAGTTTGCTGCTTACGCGAAGGTTTCTTTCACAAATCAACGGCCTGTGCTGGATGCCGCGATTGAGTTGACGCACCGCATCCACGAGGACTTTGAGTTTGACCCGGAGGCAACGATTGTCAGTACTCCTGTCGAGGAAGTGTTTGAGAAAAAAGCGGGTGTGTGCCAGGATTTTGCTCATTTTCAAATCGCTTGCCTGAGATCGCTCAACCTTCCCGCTCGATACGTGAGTGGATACTTGAGAACCTATCCTCCGCCGGGAAAGCCACGACTGGTGGGTGCCGATGCGTCCCATGCTTGGGTCGGAGTCAATTGCGGACGTGAGATCGGATGGTTGGATCTTGACCCGACCAATGATGTCATTCCTTCGATGGATCACGTCACGATTGGTTGGGGGCGTGACTATTCAGACGTTTGTCCGATTCAGGGAGTCTTCACCGGCGGCGGGAAAACGGTGATGAATGTTTCCGTCGACGTGGAACCTGAATCGTGAAAGAGTTCTGGCTGAGAT
The DNA here is from genome assembly GCA_937928215.1 of uncultured Pirellulaceae bacterium. GTDB lineage: Bacteria > Planctomycetota > Planctomycetia > Pirellulales > Pirellulaceae > Mariniblastus. Next base: position 16,714 of record CALFWL010000055.1, read on the forward strand.
TCAAGAATGAGATTCAAGAATGAGATTCAAAAACTTGCTGACGAACCGTTCACGCAACATGACTCGGACGACCACAGCGGCCGACGGGATCAAAAACGTCGGATGTGGGAAGAGAGCTAACGGTTTGTTGATCTCCATTAACGTGGCCGGATGGTTTTTCTCGGGTGAATATTTCCCCTTCCAGCACTGTGCCACTATGGACTTGCGTTCGTTTTCGGACGATAACCAATGAACTCGATCGCACGACGCAGCCGACTTTGATATCGGGATAATGCAAGATCGGCCGGGGCTGCTCTACCGTTTGTCGCCAATTTGAAAGGTACGCAACGTGAATTTATCGCTTTCTACTCTCGACCGAGAAGTTCTGCGTCATTTGAATTTCACGCTTGGACATCATCAGTCAGAATTGGATAAGACTTACGTCTATCGTGCGCTGGCGATTGCGGTTCGGGACCGTTTGATTAACGATTGGGTCGACACGCGAAAATCTTTCATGGCGACCAGTGACCGCAAGGTTTACTACCTTTCGTTGGAGTTTCTGATTGGTCGCTCGCTGACCAATGCCGTCTTGAATCTTGATATCGACGATGACGCCGCTTCGGTGGCTCGCGAGTACGGCGTTCAATTTGAAGAGTTGGCAGAAGAGGAACTTGATGCGGGCCTAGGCAATGGCGGGCTCGGGCGACTGGCAGCTTGTTTCCTTGACAGCTGTGCGAATCTGAAGCTGCCGGTTGTGGGCTATGGAATTCGGTACGAGTACGGGATGTTCCATCAGCATATTAAAGATGGGCGACAGGTCGAGGATCCAGATCACTGGTTACGAGACGGGAATCCTTGGGAAATTGAACGTCCCGAAAATACGCGGACGATTCGTTTCTATGGCCACACAACCCAACGAATTGGTGCCGACGGCGAATTGCGTGCGGCCCTGACGGACACTCACGACGTGCTGGCGATCCCGTTTGATATGCCTATTCCAGGTTACAAGAATGGAACCGTGAACACGCTGCGACTGTGGAAGGCGACGGCCACGGACGTGTTTGATTTGGACGAATTCAATTCCGGCTCTTACACCGAGGCAGTTGCCTCCAAGAACAACGCCGAGCAAATCACGATGGTGTTGTACCCGAATGATTCCAGTGAAAACGGGAAAGAGCTGCGTTTAAAGCAGCAGTATTTCTTGGTTTCAGCCAGCCTACAGGATGTTTTGGAGGACTGGACCGGCAAGCATGGCTCTGATTTCACGAATTTCGCCAAGTCGAATTGTTTCCAATTGAATGACACCCATCCTGCCTGTGCCGTCCCCGAATTGATGCGGTTGTTGATGGACGAATACGGCCAATCGTGGGATCAAGCGTGGTCGATTACTTCCAGTTGCATGGCGTACACCAATCACACGCTGTTGCCAGAGGCGCTGGAGCGTTGGTCGGTCGCCCTGTTTGGCCGACTGTTGCCACGACTGCTTGAGATCATTTACGAAATCAATCGACGCTTCCTTGCTGTCGTTGCGAAAAAGTATCCGGGCAATGTCGAACTACAGCGGCGAGTTTCTCTGGTGGAAGAGGGCCACGACCCGCAACTGCGAATGGCCTATCTGTCCATCGTTGGAAGCTTTTCGGTTAACGGAGTCGCTCAGCTGCACACCGATTTGCTCAAAGAAGGGCTCTTCGCGGACTTCGAGGATCTGTGGCCTGAGAAATTCAATAACAAGACGAACGGTGTTACGCCCCGTCGCTGGCTTTCCCATTGCAATCCCGGTTTAAGGAATTTGTTGGACCAGACGATTGGCGACCAGTGGAAACGTGACTTGAGCCACATCGAAAAACTGAAACCCTACGCGGAGGACACCGATTTCCTGCGTCGTTGGATTGACGTGAAACAGTCTAACAAGCGTGAGCTTGCCAAATACGTGCTCGACAAAACGGGCGTCAAGTTCGATCCGGCGTTCATGTTCGACGTTCAGGTCAAACGGATTCACGAATACAAACGGCAGCTGCTGAACACGCTTCACTGCATTCACTTGTTCAATCGAATCAAGCAAGGTGACACCGCCGGGATGGTCCCTCGCTGCGTGCTGATTGGCGGAAAGGCGGCTCCTGGTTATCACGTTGCAAAATTAATCGTCAAGTTGATCAGCAACGTGGCCGACGTGGTCAATAACGATCCGGATACTGCGGATTGGTTGCGAATGGTGTTTCTGCCGAACTATTGCGTTTCCGCGATGGAAGTCATTTGTCCGGGAACCGATCTGTCGGAACAGCTTTCGACCGCTGGAAAGGAAGCTTCCGGAACGGGCAATATGAAATTCATGATGAACGGAGCGTTGACGATCGGCACACTGGACGGAGCGAATATCGAAATCCGTGACAAAGCGGGGCCAGAAAACTTCTTTTTGTTTGGGCTCGACGCCGCAGAGGTCGTCAAAGTAAGGCAGAACTATCGACCCAACGATATCATCGCTGGCGATCCTGCGATTGCTCAGGTGATGGAGCGACTGGAGGGCGGTTGGTTCAATCGGAATGAGCCCGGCATCTTTGACATGCTGACCTCCGGATTGCGAGACCCTCATGATCAGTGGCTGACGATCGCCGACTTCCGCAGCTTTATCGATGCGCAACATCAAGTGGCGGTCGAGTATCAGCAGCAGGCGGTATGGAGTCGCAAGAGCGTCCTGAACGTCGCGGGCAGCGGCTACTTTTCCAGTGATCGGACCATCGGCCAATACGCGAGCGAAATCTGGAAAACAAAAAGCCAGTCTTGATTCGTGATCAGTTGGTGTCCGTATCAGAATTTGCACTTGCATCGAGCCATTGTTGCCGGGTTGCAAGGATTAAATCCTTCGCGGCCAGAAACGCATCAACGACCTGAGGATCAAAGTGCTTGCCGCGTTGGGCGGTGATCATTTCGAAACAGACCGAGGGTTCGATTGCTTTTTTGTACGGGCGTTCGGTATTAAGTGCGTCAAACACGTCAGCGATGGCGGTGATTCGTCCCTCCAGCGGAATGTTTTCTCCTGCCAGTTTGTTCGGGTAGCCTGAGCCATCCCAGCGTTCGTGGTGAGTCGACGCGATTCGCGCGGCCATGCGAAGCAGCGGCGACGTGATCGTCGCTTTCTCCATATTCTGGGCCTTCCCGAAAAAGATGCGATCGGCTTCCTCGCAGTGAGTTTCGATAACCGCTCTTTCGTCCACCGTCAGTCCCGCTGGCTTGTGCAGGATAGAATCGGGAATGGACAGTTTTCCGACATCGTGCAACTGCGCGGCCAGTTCGATGTAGCCGACGAAATCGGGATCCATGCCCATTTGTTTCGCGACAACGGCTGCATAATGTCCGACTCGAATCACATGATTTCCAGTTTCCATGTCTCGGATTTCCGCGGCTCGTGCGAGGCACAGAATCGTTTCGCGTCGCGTGGCGAAAAGCTCGGCCGTCCGTCCTTTCACTTCCTGGGTCAGTCGATCCGAGAACGCGACCAGTTGATCATGCTGTATTTTCAGCTTCAAAGCATTGCTGACTCGAACGTCCAGTTCGATCGTGTTGGTTGGTTTGGTAAGGAAGTCGTTAGCGCGAAGCTTCAGCGACGCCACCCGAATTCGGTCGTCTGTCGTGGACGTCATGATCAACACCTGAATGTTTTCAGTGGCCGGATTGTCCTTGACCAATCGCAAAATCTCGAGGCCGTTGATCTTGGGCATTCGGATGTCAAGGATCACAAGGTCAGGCTGTAGCGACGCGATTTTTTCGACCGCTTGAGTCGAATCGTTTTCGACAAGAATATTTTCGTATCCAGACTTTCGAAGTTGAAGTTCGATCATCTGAGAGATGGCGGGCTCGTCATCGACGATCAAGATATGACCATCACGTGGATTCTTGATTCGAGTCTCGGCATCTTCGAGCTTCGGAATTTGAGTCAAGTGTTTATCGCCGATCGAGACGGCTCCCGCATCTGAGTAAACGTTGATCAGGTTTCGGCCCTGTCGCTTACTTTGATAAAGAGCCGCATCGGCTGCGTTAAACAGTGATCCCTTGTCATCGACTCGTTTGTTCAACGTGGCTATTCCGACGCTGATTGTCGTTTCGTGTCTTGAGTCATTCAAAAGTACAGACTCATGGGCAACTCGGCTTTTCAGTTCTCTGGCAAGCGAGGTGGGCCAATCCGGGTCGTTGTGTTCACAGACGATCGCGAACTCGTCTCCACCGATTCGTGCGACGAAATCCTGTTCCGTTGCAATCGTCGCAGCGAGTTGAGCGACGAATTTCAGCACATCGTCTCCGTGCTGATGTCCGAAATTATCGTTCGCTTGTTTGAAATTGTCGATATCGAATAAGATCAGGCTCAGCAAAGCGTCCGTATGACTGACGACCTTTGTTGAATAATACTCGTCAAAGTAACGGCGGTTGTTGACTCCGGTTAGGGCGTCGACTCGCAGTTCTTTCTCGACCGACTTGATTTGATCTTCGATCCCGTCAGCGTACTGTTTGAATCGCAATGCGTTCTTGATGCGCTGGACCAGTTCGGCTGATCCAACCGGTTTGGTCAGGTACTCGTTCGCACCCGCAGCCAGCGCTTCAAGGCGAGAATCTTCATCATCAGACGATGTCAGAATGATCACCGGTAGGTACTGCGTTTCACTGCGAGTTCGTAGGTATTTGAGAACCGAGATTCCTTCAAGCTGCGGAATGTGCAGGTCCAACAAAACCACATCCAACGCGTTCTCATTGATGAAGCTGATGGCGCGATGAGGGTCGTTGAACACATTCACATTGGTGAATCCGGAGCGTTGAAGCGTTCTTTGGATGACATCAGTGGTCGCTCGTTCATCGTCGATTACCACGATAGTAGCCGCATGGCACTGCTTGAACGTTTCGTCATCCATCTGCTGACCGACAGGCAGCGCAACGGACTCAATGGAATCGGCTGAAGCTGAGACAGCGGCAGTGCGAAGCGGCACAGCGAAGTTCAAATCCACTAATTGAGACGGAGATGAGGTCATGTCGAACATTCAGCGGAGGGAATAGGAAGCGATGATTGGGCAAGCGATTTCCGCGAGCGTCATTAGCTTCGTGCAGCATAAAGTGACTTGAATAGCGACCTACAGGATCACAAATCCAATTGCGGGTTGGTGCAAAAAAGTAGGTCATTGTGAATCCAGCCCATCCAAAATCATTTTTTTTGATTTGGAATCTGACTGTCGTGGTCAGATCGATCGGCCTAAGCCAACTGGCCGAAACAGCCAATACTTTCCGGAATGTGGTCGCGACATTCGCAAGCCATTTGACACGAATAACCGGAATGGAATCTTGAATCACGAGTAAAACGGCTTTGACAATCGCGAGTGCACCCGAGCAATGACGTATCGTTGACCTGAAGTGACAGGTGGAATGGCTCGGTTTGTCCAGCCGTCTTCCAAAGTTCCAGCCGTCTTCCCAAGTTTCGCTCGCCTCGATGTCCCCCCTCCCTCCTTTCTTCAGCGGATTCTGTGTTTCAGCAACTGACCAGAAAACTCGAAATTTTTTCCGCTTGGAGCACTCACGCCAGCGAGAGGAAGACAGACAGCGGGCGGGACAAAGATAAATCCTGGTTGAACGAATCTGTGATCGACGCGCACGAGTTGGAGGCGAGGATCTTATATAGCGCCGCGCCGGTGCCCGTGGACTTGGTGATCGAAGGACCGACGGAAGCTCACGCTGCTGGGATTGAATTTTCCGAAGCCGCGATTGAATTTGCTGTGGAGCAGGATCCGATTTTGTCGTCGCAAGAACTGGGAACGATTGACGATTCGCATGCAGACGAGGCCGAAGATTACTCGGGCGGCATGGTTGGAAATTCCGATCAGGTTCTCGATCTGGTCTTTGTTGATGAGAGTGTCGCCGAAGATCAGCGGCTAATCGATGGAATTTGGTCACAGATGCCCAACGCATTGATTTTTCGATTGAGTTCAAACCAGGACGGCATTGAGGCAATGACATCGATTCTCGCTGAACGCACCGACGTGCGATCGGTGCATATCCTCTCTCATGGCGACGCGGGTGAGGTGCAGCTCGGTAACGCGTCACTTTCAAGCGAATCACTGGCGACCTACGCTGATGAATTAAGTTTGTGGAAGAATTCACTGACATCAGATGCGGATGTGTTTTTCTACGGGTGCGAGCTTGCCGGTGACGCGCAGGGAGAGCAATTGGTCGGTGATATTGCCCAGTTGACTGGTGCGGACGTGGCGGCCAGTGATGACCTGACCGGACACCATTCGCTGGGGGGCGACTGGGATCTTGAGTACGAAGTTGGGCAGATCGATTCCGAAGTTATTTTGTCGGCGAACATCGTCAATGACTGGGAGCACACTCTGGCGGTCGCACAGTCTGGAAACATTTCAACGGACGCTACGCCTGCGCGTGATCTGAGTGACGGTACCGCCCATACAACGTTAGCGGGCTCGGATCGCCTGCTGCTGGTTGGCGTCTCCTTCGGCCAGACACAGGAAGATTTCGTGTCTTCCATCACTTACAACGGAGACAGTTTGATTCGGGCGGGCGCGTTCGACAACTCAGACTCCGATCGATCGCGCGTTGAGATCTGGTATCGAGTCGCGCCGGACGTGGGAACGGATCTTGACCTTGACATCACGTACAGTGGAGACAGTCATCGGGGTGCAACCTACGGAATCGTATCCCTGACAGGTGTTGATCAAGCGAACCCTTTTGGAGCGTTTGTGGCGACCGAAGGTGATTCGGACAAGCCGAGCGTAACGATTTCATCGGCGGTGGGCGAATTGGTATTTGGTGTCGTGGCCCTGCACAATCAAGATGTCGACTTCACGCCTGGCGGAGGGCAGACAGAGCTTTGGGATCTTCATGTCGACAGGGCGAACGGTGCGGCTTCACTTGAGTCTGGAAGTGCTAATGTGGTCACGTCGTGGGACGCGGGCCGAAGCGACGAATGGGTCGCCGCGGGTGTCTCCATTCGCCCCGTAGCGTTGATCGCTCCAGAAACGCAAACTGCGACAGCTAGTGGAAATGAAGACGAGACCGTTGCGATTACGCTGGCAGGAACAGACGCCGACGGAACGGTGAATTCGTTTTCGTTATCGACATTGCCATCCAATGGAATGCTGTTTACCGACGCAGCACTTACCAATGCCGTAGCGATCGGCGTGGACTATGCGGCAACCGGTGAGTCGTTGACGTTATATTTCGACCCGGACACAGATTGGCACGGAAGTTCCAGCTTCAATTTTTTAGCAAAAGACAATGATGGACAAAGTGATTCATCGCCCGCCACTGGCACGATTACCGTTTCTTCGGTGAACGATGATCCGCGAATCACCAGCAACGGTGGAGGAGCAACGGCGGTTATCAATATTGACGAGAATCAGACGTTCGTGACAACGGTTGCCGCGTCTGACACAGACAATCCGTCGAGTGCATTGAACTACTCCATTTTGGGAGGCCTTGACTCATCCCATTTCGTCATCGACTCAATGTCGGGCGACCTCGCATTTATTAACGCGCCTGACTATGAAAACCCGACGGATAGAAATTTTGACAATGATTACAATGTTAGGGTCCATGTCGATGACGGTAGCGGCGGTTCGGACGTCCAACAGATCCGGGTCATTGTTCAAAATGGGAACGAACGTCCTTATGTGGCAGGTAGCATTGCTGATCTCGTGATCAACGAGGACAGCATTAACCTGTTCTTGGACCTTCGAAACGTGTTTGAAGACAACGAAGACGCAGATTCGGACTTGGTGTACTCGATCGAGAATGTGACCAATTCCGGGATCTTTACTTCTGTTTCCGTCACCAGCAATTATTTTTTCACACTTAATTTTGGCGACAACCAGAACGGTTCGTCGATCGTTACCATTCGAGCGACTGATACGGGAGGTCTATTCACTGAAACGACTTCCAGCATCACGATAAATCCAGTCAATGACGACCCGTTCGTTGCCAGTCCAGTATTGCCAGTCGTGGTGGATGAGGATTCCCCAAACACGCGGATCACTTTGGGTGATATCTTTGACGACGTTGACATCCTGACCGACGGCGATTCTCTGACCTACCGCGTGGTTTCGAACACCAATGGGGCACTCGTTGCTCATTCCGTCGCGGGAAATCAGTTGAACCTGGACTATCTGGAAAACCAGTACGGACAGGTTCAGATTGTGATTGAAGCCAGTGACATTGGTGGACTGGTCGCCTCGGACACGATTACGCTGAACGTGATGGCTGTCAATGATCGCCCCGAAGTGGTTGATCACGTATTCAGATCGACAAATGGCGGGACAACCAACCCAAATCGGCAGATTACCGGTAATCTGTTGGCTGGAGCCACCGACATCGAAAACGACAGCCTGACAGTAAGTCTGATTAAGGCTCCCGACAACGGGGTTATCAATCTCAATCCCGACGGAACATTCACGTTTACTCCAGACGCAAACTTTTTTGGGCCAGTAACGATCGAGTTCGAAGCCAGTGACGGCGTTGACGTGAGCGACAGAGGCACGGCGACATTCATCACGGATCAGTTGCCAATTCCAAGTCCAACGGAAGACAGTTCAGATGACTCAGACGAGGACGAAGACCAGCTGGTGCCGGTGGCGTTACAGCAAGTCCCTGAAGTACGAATCAAAGAATTGGTTGAGGTAACGGGCGGTATGGCAGCAACGTTTGCCAGTTTCCAATCGAAAGTAGCAGCGACTGAGCCCGACGAGGCACTCGTGGTCGTGGACGCAAGGTCCGAGGTGGGCGGTGGCACATCGAACAGGCAAATTTTCAGTCCTAGCGTGGACGCGTTCGTTCGGAGCTCAATCGAAGATTTGACGATCAACAAGTTCGACTACAGTGCCGAATTTTCAGCATCGTTGACTGCGTTTGGCCGCGACCTAGACGAAGCCGGACGAGAGCTGGAGTTTTTACAACTCTCCACCGTCGTATCGATCTCAGGTGTATCGATTGGATTCATGTCATTGGTTCTGCGCACCGGAGCAGTGGTGGCCAGCATGATGGTGAACGTGCCCGCTTGGCGATTGATGGATCCATTGTGCGTCCTAGGGTACTCGGATGACGACGCGGACGACGAAGATGAGTCTTTGTTGGATATTGTAGAAAGCGAGAACACCGGTGCCACGCGCAAGGTCTTGTCACATCCATCGCAACAAGGAATGGGTCGAAGTCGTTTGACCCCGTTGAAAAAAAGTCGGCAGCAAACATCACCAGTCGGATAAACCATAAATATCACAGGTCGGTGCCCCAATCATTTGAACCTCATTCTGAATCCCATGAACCAAATCAAACTGTTTAAACGAATTCGAAGTTGGCCAAAGAAAGTTCTCACGACTCAAGTGCGACTGGCGTTTGGTCTTGCACTGACCGTGCTTTCGTTGGTGTTTGTCTCACAGATGGTGGGGATTCTACCCGATCATAATCAGCCAATCATGGCGGCGAGAAAACTCCAAACCGAGACACTCGCGATGACCAGTTCTGCGATCGCAGAATCCGGGATGGATCTGAAAGCCTTTCAGAAGACGTTGAAGAACACAAAAAACCGCGTCGATGACGTGCTTTCGATCGGCCTGAGAGATCCTCAGGGTGAATTGATTATCTCGATTGGTGATCACTTGTCTGTTTGGACGGAGCCGCAGGACGGCAAGTCGAATGACCGGTTTATGTTCGTTCCTGTCTTTCGTGGAAAAGAGAAAGTCGCTCAGTTGGAGCTCTGTTTTACGCCGCTCGATGGATTCCAATCGTGGATGGAGTCACCCACCTTTCAGCTGGGCGGATTTCTTTTCGTGTGCTGTTGCGCCGGATTTTATCTGCTGTTGAAGCGAACGTTGCAACAGTTGGACCCACGCGGCGCAGTGCCCAAACGGGTTCGCGAGGCGTTTGACAACATGGCGGAAGGTTTGCTGATCATGGATCGTCAGTGTCAAATCATGATGGCAAACTCGCAGTTTGGGTCTCTGGTCGGTTTGGACGCCGAACGACTTAGTGGTATGAGTGTTTCGGACTTCCCGTGGCAAAGCGACACTGAGCTCCCATGGACTCGCGCGGTTCGCGAGCAGAGAGTCATTACCGAACGATCGCTGAGCATCGTGGCGGCCGACAAAGGGCTTCGCACATTCAGCGTCAGCGCGGCGCCCGTTTTGGGACACGCCGGCACCAGTCGTGGTGTCATGGTAACCTTCGATGACGTTACCGAATTGGAGGCACACAAGCGCGAACTGATCAAGGCTCGCAACGCCGCAGACGCAGCGAACGAAGCGAAGTCGAGCTTTCTGGCACGGATGAGTCACGAGATTCGGACCCCCATGAACGCGATCATCGGATACACAGACGTACTGCGACAGGGAACCGTCGATCCGCACGAACAGGTGCGATACCTGACAACGATTCAATCAAACGGCGACCATCTTTTGGAACTGATTAACGATGTGCTGGATTTGTCTAAAATTGAAGCCGGCCAAATGACCATTGAACGGCGTGATGTTGAACTCGTTGAGCTGTTCACTCAGGTGATCGAAACATTAAGTGGAAAAGCGACTGAAAAAAATCTGTATCTGAAGCTGGCAGTCGAAAGTTCGATTCCAACGGTGATTGAAACTGATGAAACTCGACTTCGCCAGATTTTGATCAATACCATCGGCAACGCGATTAAGTTCACTTCAACGGGTGGAGTGAAACTGATCGCTCGTGTGGTGAAGCAGAACGGAAGGCCGATGTTGGAGATGGACATCGCTGACACGGGTATTGGAATGCCCGAGTCCGCGCTGGAAACCATCTTTCAGCCTTTCACACAGGCCGACAGTTCGGTGACTCGTGAGTTTGGTGGAACGGGCCTTGGTTTGGCGATCTGCAAACAACTGTCGCAATCGCTAGGTGGAGGGATCCGGGCGAGAAGCATCAAGGGATCGGGCACCGTGTTCACCGTGACGATCGATCCGGGGCCGTTGGCCGAGGACACAACTTGGGTAACCCAAGCGACACTGAATAGCCAGCGGGTTTCGCGATCTGACTCGAACAAGCAAAAGCGGACCGTCAACGGAGGGGGGCACGTGTTGATCGTTGATGACACCAAAGCCAATCGAGACCTAGCCAGTCTGATGCTCAAGCAGATTGGGATGACTTGCGATATGGCCGAAAATGGAAAGGACGCTCTGAAAAAATTGGCGAATCAGTCCTACGACGTGGTGTTGATGGATGTGAACATGCCCGTGATGGATGGTCTGACGGCCACTCGCTACATTCGCGAAGCCGGTTTGAAGACTCCGGTTATTGCAGTAACGGCCATGGCATTGGATTCCGAAAAGGCCAAGTGTTTGAACAGCGGTTGCGACAGCTTTCTGATCAAGCCGATCCGTCGAGATTCATTGTTGGATGTGCTGGCCGAATTCTTTGATGTTATCGAGGAAGTTGCTGAACCGTCGCCAGCTACGAAAGCTCCCTTGGCCCAGCAAGTTCTCGATCCCGCTGCGAGTAAAACGCATTTGTCAGACGTCGCAACTGCCAAAGCACAGGCATCGGCATCGATTCCCATCAAAGCCTCCGAAACCGTACTGATCGGCGAGCTTGCCAAGTTGAATCAATATCAAGGTGAGGATGACTCGATTGAGCGGATGCTCAACGAAATATTAGGCGACTCGTCATCTGCCGCTGGCCGAATCCCGACGCTCGATGCGACGGAAGCCTCGGAATCGCAGGAGGTTTTCACTACCAGCCTGCCTCACGAACCCGAGTATCTGAGTATCGTGAACGATTTTGTCGACCGACTGAATGAGCGGTTGCCTGAGTTTGATCAAGCGCTAGCAAGTGGATCGACAAAGCAACTGAGCGATCTTGGTCATTGGCTGGCTGGAGCGTCAAGCACTGTTGGGCTCGATGTTCTGACGGCTCCATCACGAGAGCTTGAACACTGTGATGGCAATGATGTCGAAAAACAGGCAAGCCTAGTCGCGAAGATCACATCGCTCAGCTCAAGAATCCGGGTTCCGGCGGTCGTTTAATTGGTTCGCGAATCGCCCCAAGTGTTGTTCATGGTTTGAACGACGCAAGCGGTTGACTTGATCAAAAGATAAACCGATTGACCGACTGCCAGTCTAAGCCGGTCGCGAGCCACAGTGGTAAGTTCTACGACCAACGGCGTTGAATTGCTCTGGTCGTCAAGTTGAACATGGACAAGAACGACCGCAGCGGATTGCGTTTCGATCTTGCGAATGGTTCCATCAATAATATTCCCGGCCGACACATGGCTTGGGTTTTGCGTCGCAATCAGAATGCTGCGTGCTGGAATGGTAACGATCGCTCGTTCACGTGGAACAGAATGTTTGCCTGGTCCCGTCACTGTCAACGTGAGTTCGTTGTTGACGCCGGTCACGCGAACCATCGTTTTCGATTCGGTTGACTGAACGATCTGGCAACGCAGCACATTCTGAAATCCTGAAAATTCAAACGCGGCACCACCACGAGGATCCGTCAGAACGTCAGTGGGTTTGCCATGCTTCGTGATGTTGCCGTGGTCGATCGCAAACAGCCAATCACAGATTGCCTGAACCTCAATCGGGTCGTGCGACACCCAGATCATATTCAAATTCAAATCCTCAACCAAGCGAATAAAAAACGCCAACGTTTTGTAGCGTAACGTGGCATCAAGTGACGACAGAGGCTCGTCCATTATTAACACCTGCGGGCCCGAGCAAACGGCTCGACCTGCTGCCACACGCTGGCGTTCGCCACCAGACAGCGAGACCGGTTTTCGATCGAGCAGGTGAGCCAGATTCAGGATCTCGATGACTTGATCAAACAGATCGGTTCCCTTCGGAGCCCGTTTGTTACCGAACAGCAGATTCTGTCGGACGGTCAGATGAGGGAACAGCAATCCTCCTTGCGGAACGAACCCGATGCCACGATGTTCGGGTGGGACAAAAATGCCTTGATCGGAATCCTGCCAAACGTTTTCGCCAAAGGTGATTCGTCCGCTCGCATCGCGACGCAAACCGGCAATCGTTTCCACCAGACTGGTCTTGCCACTGCCCGATGGTCCAAACAATCCGGTAACGCGAGAGTTCAGATTGCCCTGAAAGCTGAGCGTGAAGGGTTCGAGCGGTAATGTCAGATCAATCGAAAGAGCGGCAACGTTGCTCATGCTTTTCTGCTTTCGATGGTTGATCGCCGAATCAATAACTCAGTGCAAAAAATTGCGGTCCAACCGATAGCGAGTGCGAAAACGATCAAGATTGTGGCTTCGGCTTGATTTCCTGCCTGCTGTGAGGAGTAAATCGCGCTGGCGATGGTTTGCGTCTTTCCGGGAATGTTGCCCGCGATGGTGATGGTGGCTCCGAATTCCCCGACGGCCCGTGTGAATCCCAGAATTCCGGCCGCCAGCAGACCTCGCGACGCCAAAGGCAGGCTGACCGATGTGAAGGTTGCCCAAGGTCCGCGGCCAAGCGTTCGGCTGATTGATTCAAGCTGTGGATCGACGTTTTCAAAAGCAACTTTGGCGGTTCGGATCACCAATGGAAACGCCATGACACTCGCAGCCAACACGGCTGCCTGCCACGTTAACAAAAGATTCAAGTTGAATCCCATCAATGTTGGACCCAAGAGGCCATCATTGGCTAAAAGCCTTAACAGCAGATAGCCTACCGCCGTCGGCGGCAACACCATGGGTAAGCCGAAGAGCGAGAATATAAAATGTGACGCAAGTGAATCGTGTCGAGCAAAGTACCATGCCAGCAAGATTGCAGGAACAAAAATGATCACCGTTGCGGCGGTTGAAACCTGAATCGTTAACAGAATTGCATTCCACACTTCGCCAGTCACAGGAACTCTCGTTGGGTGTCAGTTACTTAGCGCAAAATGATTTGTCGGATGCGCTCAAATTCGAATTTTCGAAGACGAGGTAACCGCCGCCGGTAATTCGTGATACGATTTCAAGGTAAGTCGTCGGCCCGAGCGAATCCTCAACATAATTCTCGCATGTTATGATAATTCATCGCTTCACGTCCGCACAGCTCGGCACTGGTCAGATAGCTCTTAATCGAATTTTGATGACTTGCGGTACGGTGCTTGTTGCGGGAGTTTTGTCGGGATGCAGCTCGGACGCCTCTCGCAACGACGAGGTTGTGGTATTCGCGGCAGCCAGCTTGCAGAAGCCGATGCAAGAGGTTGCGGACAGCTTTCAGGCTGAGCATGGTACCGCGGTCCGGTTGAATTTTGCCAGCTCGGGCGCTTTGGCGCAGCAAATTTTGGCAGGAGCCGAGGCGGACGTATTCGTCAGCGCGAGCAAAGACTGGGCCGATGAAATCTCAAGCCTCGGTGGAGTGGCGAAAGACTCGGCGGTTCCATTGTTGTCGAATTCTTTGGTGATCGTCGCACACGAATCCACCGATTGGAAGCTTGATTCTATCAAGCAGCTTGGTGCCCTGCCCTTTCGGTATCTGGTCATCGGCGATCCTGATTTTGTGCCAGCAGGAAAATACGCAACGCAGTTGCTGCGTTCGGTTCGCACACCCGAAAGTGAAACGTCGCTGTGGGATTCGCTGGGCGAACGTATCAGTCCGACATCCGATTTGCGTCGAATAATCGCGTTGGTCGAATCCGATCCTTCGTTGATTGGAATGGTCTACGCGACGGATGTGTTGCAGTCCGGGCGAGTGCGAGTGATTTGTCAAGTGCCTCGTGATAGAGTTTCAGTGGGCTACTTTTTGGTGACGATGAAGTCGTCTTCGAAAGCCATAAAAGGGCGCCATGATGGAAACGAATTCCGTCAGCATGTGCTCAGCGAGACGGCAGCTGATATCTTCCGGCGATATGGTTTCACCTTTGCTGATCGATCGAACTGAATCCAGTCACATGCTAGCAAGTTTCTCACGGACGAACGTTGTGCGACCTGCTGGTTTTCACGCTCTTGCGAGAGCAGCTACGTCAGGGTGGTTTGCACTTCACTTCGAAGGTTTCCCGGCTCTGACGAGGGTCGCTACTTCAAAGCAACGCTGTTTAATGGAATAACACGAATTGGCACTGGAATTGACCGAGTCCAAAGAATGAAATACGTTTCTGCCGCGCTCATTTTTCCACGGTTCATCTTGTCTTCCGCGACTGCCCATTGTTTCCAGGTTTGATAACTCGATACGTCCTGTGGGAACTGACGAAAATTTTCGTCGTCAGTTCGGTGGCGTTTGTCGCTTTGATGGTGATGATTGGAGTCGCTGACGAAGCAGCCGATAACGGGCTCGGTCCAGATGTCGTCCTGCGGTTGGTGCCTTACATTTTGCCCAAGGCAATGATGTTTGCGATGCCGGCGACGTCTTTGTTTAGCATTTGCGTGGTGTTTGGACGTCTGGCGGCTGACAATGAATTGGTGGCTCTTCAATCGGTGGGCTTGAAGAAGGCTGTGGTCGTAGTCCCGGCTCTTGCGTTGGCGTTTCTGCTAAGTCTGGGAGCCGTGTGGATTAACGATATCTCGTTTGCGTGGAGTTATTGGGGAGTCGAACGCGTCGTGCTTGAGAGCATGGACAAGATCGTCTACGGGATGCTGGAGAACGAGGGCAGTTTCAAAGAGAAACAGTTTTCGATCGAAGTCGACGATGTTCAACAACGCCGATTGATTCGCCCCGTGATCACAATCAATGCCGGCGACGGGAAACGCGTGCGTACCTCCGCCGCCGAAGCAATGCTGTCCATCGTGCCCGAGATGCATGCGTTAAAACTGACCTTGGTGGACGGTGTTTTTGAAGCCGAAGGCAAAGCGTCGATGCGGTTTGACGATCAGTTTCACATGGAAATTCCGCTGCGAAGTCAGAAGGAGATTTCGGACCAGTTGGGCAATCCTAGCCATTTGTACATGAGCCAGATCGACGGCGAATGGAAGAGGCAGGTTCGGTCACTCGAGCGAATGAAATCGACTCAGGCGATCCAGACATGCAGCCAGTTGCTGGTCGGGGACATGCTGGGTTTGACAACCGACACCTGGCGTTCAAGATTGAGCGATCAGGCAAAAGCGGAAACTCGGTTGGGTCGATTGAAACTGGTCCCGCATCGAAGGTGGGCGAGCGGTTTCAGTTGTCTCGCTTTTGCCGTCATTGGCATTCCTGTCGCCATGCGGTTGCGATCGGCCAACTATGCGACAACGTTTGGCATGTGTTTTTTGCCCATCCTGATTGTCTACTACCCGCTTTTTATGTTTGGATTGACGGGCGCGAAGGAAGGAACTCTGCCCCCGGCCGCTGCCTGGTTCGCCAATGGTGTTTGCGTGCTGATCGGGTTGTGGTTGCTGTTCCGCGAATCAAGGACGTAGCCGCTACGAGCTGGCGGGAAAGCATTTGTCTGGCTCAACTCCATCACTGGCGTCGGGGCGAGGAAGAGCTTGGTCAACGTTGGAGGCCACCACTGATTGCGAGCCTTGCGTAGCCGATTGTGAATCTTCCGAGTCATCTGAAACTTCTTCCGACACATCGTCGGGGTACTGCTTCCTTAATCGAGCCAATTCCGACTTCAGATATCGCAGTTCGTCAGCCCGTTCGTTGATCTCTTCTTCCAATTTTTCCATGCGATAGTTCGGGTCGCGTCGAAGGACCATATCCAGCACGTCAAGCGTCACGAACGCTCGCCAGGTCCGCAGCGCGATTCCTCGCATTCGATAGATGCGAGCGGTACGCGAAAGCTGTTTGATCTGCATCACGGTGCCAAGCCGTGCGGCCCGCATGAAGGACAGCAGTGGTAGCAGGACAATCGCCAGATCAATCCAATTCTTGCGGCAGTAGGCAAGCTTTCGATCGACCACGGAGATCATGACCACGAACTCGAATACGAACGCCATCCAGATCCATACGGTGGCTGTTTCGAGTGTGAACGTCAGGCGAGGGCTCTGCGCGATCAGTTCAGCCCAGAAAAATTCCAGTACCACGACCGGTAAGACCAACAGCGCGATGACGATCATGGGAATGCTGAAACGGCGCGTCAGTTTTTTCTCGAGTGAACGATTGGTTTCCTGCCAGCCCAATTGAGGCAACCAGACGTGAGTTCCGTTGACGTGGTCTCGGCCACACAACCTGAAGATTGGCATCAGCAGGTACCAGAAGTGCTGTTGCATGTTCCGGCTGCCGGCGAAGTAATGCACCAGAGCTTCGATCACGAACAACGGGTACAGCAGCACGATCCCGATCAGGCAGCAAAAACCCATCCGCGTGTCCAGAAGATGGCCTTCCTTCAAATGGACGACCGACCCGGTCAGCAGCAGAAACAGAATCGCTGCGACGAACATCGGCAGACAGAACAGCTGATCCAAGCGATTGACGGGAGCGTTCGCTAATTCAGTATTGGGTTGGGACATGTCAGATCATTCGTCCAACAATGAGTTTTATTGCCTCCAATCCTTGATCGGCTGACGGAAGCGAGTGACTCAAGTTTACCGGTTTGCAAGTCGAAAAATCTTACACAAACGAGCGAAAAATCACGCTCCCGCCGGTTTGCTTTCGGATTTCCCTTTTTGTCCCGAAACTTCTGCGCGTTTTGGTGGCTTGCGGTTGAGACGATTGCCGGTCAACGCCTCCAAATCGTCAACGAACAGCAAGTGCCCGTGGTCCGCAGTCAGGATGACGGCAGTTTCCGACCAGTTGCTGTTCTTCTCAACCCATTGAGTCACTTTTTGAAATGCGCGATCGCCACTGACGACGGCTCCGATTGAGTTGTCGACGTTGTTGTTGTGGTTGGCCCAGTCGACTTCACCGGCTTCAATCATCAACCAGAATCCATCGGGATCTTTTTCCAGCACCGTCAACGCGGCTTCGGTCATTTCCGCGAGCGTCGGATTCTCAATCAGGTCAGCCGGAGAGTAACGTTCGGCAGAGTTGATACCTCGAGTCGGATCGTATCTGCCATCGGCCGTGCGAAAAGGTAGGTGTCCGCCGTGACCATAAAAGCCAAACAATCGCTCGTTGTTCTCAGCGGCGGTCGTGGCAGCTTCGAGCAACGCCTGATAACCCACCTGTCCCGAGGTTCGCTGTGCCACTCGATAACGTCCTCCATTTTTGACATCGATGGCGTTGAGATCTTTTTCCGCGAGGTACTTGTTCCCCGGAAGGAAATTGTTGCCTTGCTTCTTTCGGTCGTCGCCTTTGTGCTCCGAACGCCCGCAGCCGATCAACACGTCCACTCCAGCAAGCGGTTTGTCCGGATGAGCAATTGATTTCAGGCCCAGCAGGTCTCGCGAAATATCCTGGTAATCATTCCGAGTCACGTTGTTCGCATACGCGCATGCCGGAGTCGCGTGGCTGATCGGCACGCTGGAGACGACTCCGATCGCAACACCTTGTTTCTGCAACTGTCTGGCGATTGGTTCAACCGGTTCTCCATCGGGAGCAACGTTGATCGCGGAATTGTAAGTCTTGATGCCGCAAAACAGCGACGTCGCCGAAGCAGCCGAGTCCGTGTAACCATGAGGCAGCGATTTTCGTCGCCCTTTCAGATAGGACGGGTCCGCAGGGCGACTCCATGGTCGATTGCCGCCGTAAGCCGCGCTGTAACCACCGCCTCGTTTGCCCTGAACCGTGACGACCTGAGCATTCACGTCGACTTGGGAATCATTGTTGTGAGGGCTGGAGACGAAGTAACCGTAATCGGACGAACTCCGCTTGTAGTCAAGAAACGCCAGCCCGGTCCCTCGTCCACGCCGGTAGGCAATTCTGCCCTCCTGATAGACTGCGGCAGCTTGAGTCGTCTGCCAATCCATGCCGTCAAAAATAATGACGATGATGTGCTTTTTTCCCGCTTCGATTGCCTGCTGCTGAAGTCGGTAGACATCCGTCTGATCAAAGTAATCGGCTTTTGGATTGAGCGTTTCATCAGGCAAGCGACCGTAAATCTCCTTCAGCTTTTCTTGGTTACGGTAACAGCTGTTGGCTTTGTCAAAACGGTCCAGCTTGATGCCCCAAGTATAAATTGGAACCAAGCGATTCGAATGAGTTGTCCAGTTGGAAAACTTGCCTGCTCGGTCGCCCCAGTGACACCAATCGCAATCGCCCGAATCGACGGCTTCGAACTGGTAGGATCGCATGAAATCTTCGTGATGGTCTTCCGCGATTTCCGCCTGAGACTGTTTTTTTATTTCCGCATCAGATTGCTTTTCCGGCGCGGCCACTTGGGCCAAGCAAACGTTGCCGTTGAGCATCATCGCGGTCAAAATGGTCAATGTCACTAGTCGAAAAGCCTGCATCGGGCGTCGTATCCATGGGTAAATTGAAGTGAGTTTCAGAGAGCCAGAATTGTAGTTTACGACCGACCTTCGTAGCAGAGGCGGTGGCCGCAAGTCGTGTAAATGCCAACAGGTTCACGTCGGAGGCGTAGCTGCCACGCGTCGCGATTGGTAGGAATTCAGCCGTTGGAATCTTTCATTGTTTTGGTCAGCAATCCATACGTCGATGGATGTCGGTCTTTGAAGCGGTGGACTTCGTGCTGGCCGGGAACCGCGACTAGGTGTTTCTGTCTTGCCTCGTCTGGATCGATCGTTGCATAAAGAATCGCTTCTTCGGCGTGATCGGCGGACGCCAGAATGCCTCCCTTGGGGTCACAGATTTTACTCTTGCCAATAAATTCAAAGCCTCGCTCGGTCCCGATTCGATTGACGGACATGTAGTAAACATTGTTTTCCAAAGCACGAGCATTCGGGATAAAGTCGGCGACTCGCCCCGAACCCGGTGGCCAGTTGGTCGGCAAAGCAATCAAGTCGGCACCCGCCAGCGCGAGTGAGCGAGCGGCTTCCGGAAAAGAGCTGTCGTAACAGATGTTCAAACCGACTTGCAGATCGTCGACACCGAAGACCGCATCCGCATGGCTGCCTGACGTGGTGAACCGGTCGACTCCGAGAAACGGAAGGTGGATTTTTCGGTAACGTCCCAGCACACAAGCGGGTGTGACCAGTGCGATGGAATTGTACAGCTGCTTGTCATCGCCCCGTTCCAGGAATCCGACGATGGCTGACGTGCCCAAGTCCGCACACATTTCACAGACTCGGGCGATCGAGCTACCGCCGAAGTCTTCCGCGTGATTGAACGCTTCGTCAAACGACTCGAAGCAGTAACCGGTGATCGTGCATTCAGGGAACACGGTTAGCGTGGCACCACTGGAGGTAGTTTCTTTCAAGCGGGAGTGGATTCTTTCGAGGTTTGAATCCGCGTTTGCGAACGCGATGTCCATCTGGACGCCGGCGACTTTGACTGACATTGAAAATTTCCCCGGTTGGTTGATCCAGCCCGTGTCAGGCCGAATTATTGCAGCTCGTCGGCCAGTTGTTGATAGGCGGCGTTGTCAGGGTCGAGCTTCAACAACCGGTTGACCAGGACCTTCGCTTGACCTTCGTCACCCGTCTGACCGAATACGATTGCTGCGGAGTACAAATAGTTTTCATCGTCCGGAAGTTGTTGGACGCATTCCAGCAAGTGCTTTTTGGCCAACAGATAATCTCGCTGCAGCAGGCAGGACATGGCAAATCGATAGTGCAGCGTGTGGTTCCCCGGAATGCCTTCGCTCAGCTTTAGGTCGCGTTTGAGCAACTCATGTTCTTCTTGCCGCAAGGTCGCCGCGCGCTGGGCGATCGCTTTTCGGTCGAGCCCCACAGATTCTTTTGCAGACGCCTGCCGCTCCATCAAGCTGGCCAATTGTGAGCGAGGCCCGGCCATCGCACCGTTCATCTTGATCGCGCGCTCGTAGGCTCCTCTGGCTCGGTCGACTCGTTGAATCTGTTCAAAGAAGCTGCCCAGCATCATTTGTCCGCTGGCTTGATCTTGATTCAGGCGCAGGAATGCTTCAAATTCTTTCAACCCCTCTTGATACGCCGTTCGCTGCGCTGCGGAAGCAACCTGGTCCCGCAAGCCGGGCGCGACCGACATGGCGAACGTGGTTGCTTCGAGCCGTACTTGTTTGGCCGGATGCGTAAGCAGCGGAAGTACGCTTTGCGATGCTTCGTGCGCTCGTTCGGAAAGGGTGCTCAGGAATTCCGTCAGGCGTCGGATGGCGGCGACTTGTAGCTGCGGGTCAGAAGCTTCGACCAACTCCAACGCGTTTTCGAAAGAATCGACATTATTTTCGGTTGCCAGGATTGCACTCGATCGGATGATCGATGGCGCGGTCGCGTCTCGCGCGAGGCGATTGAGCAGATTCGATTGACTCGATAAGCCGACTGCTAAATCTTCGTAGTACTGGGTCTTTGGCGGTGAGGTTTCTGCCGGATACCATTTCTTGACCGCGTCGAGCATCTGATGGTTGATGCGTTCAAGCTCTTTTTCAACTGTTTCATCGCCACTTTCAGCGGCAATGATCCAATCGAGGTATTGCTTCAATGGGCGACGGTTTTCATCCTCAGGCAGTTTCGATTTATCGATATGGCAGGCGGTGCACGCGTTGGGCGTCCCTGCCGTTACGCTCAGGTCCGGTCGCGGAACTCGAAAACTGTGGTCGTGTCGCTGGTCAACCTCCATGTAAGTGGTATGAGGCATGTGGCAATTGATGCACAGGGCTCCGGCGGTGCCCGGCTGATGGAAATGATGGCTGATCGAATCGTATTTCCCCGCCGCGTGTTGGTGACACGAAGTGCAAACTTGATTGCCTTCATACTTCAAACGTGTTGAATGGGGATCGTGGCAATCCGTGCAGCGAATTCCTTTGTGATACATTTTGCTTTGCAGGAACGATCCATAAACGTAATCTTCATCGCGGATTTGCCCATCAACATGGTAGACCGGATTCTGAATCGTTTGCACGGCGTAAAATTCGTCGAACCGACAACCCGCCGTGAAGCCTTCGACGACGACCGTTCGTCGCGAGTGGCAGGGGGCACATGTTTCGACTTGAGGGAGGTTGCTCTCTGTTTTCAGGTCCGGCAGCCCCGTGCCGTGATTGCGATCCCAAAAAAATCCCTTGTTCGCTACGACTTGCTGGTGAAGGCTTCCGGGCCCATGACAGGATTCGCAACTGACATCGATGTCCGTGAAGGTGGTTGCAAAACGGTTGGACTGGACGTCAAACTTTTTCTGTAAATTGGTGCTGTGACATTCGGCGCAGCTGACGTTCCAGTTCTGCGTCACACCGGTCCAATGGAGCGGATCATCAGGTTGCAGCTTGTCAGAAACGTCGGGCGGTTGCAGGTAGAACCATGTCTTCTTCTGAGTATCCCAGGACAGCCGCAGAACCTGCACTCGACCGATCGCGTTTTTATCGGTCGCTCCAGCGGCGGGTGGTTCAATCTCCACCATGAACTGCTGGAGTGGCTCGATGCCGAACGTGTATTTCACCTGATAGTCATGCAACTGTCCGTCCGGTCCCTCGGTCCGCACCATGAACTTTTCGCCATCTCGGTACATTCGCGACGTGATTCCAAAGATCGTCAACGTTTGGTCATTGAAATCGGCCAAGACGGTGGAATCGTCCGCGATCGCCATCGCCAGATCGTGGTGTGAACCGTGAAACAGTGACGCTTGTTCCTGGTGGCACTCGACGCATGATTGCCGACCGACAAATTCCGCCTTCAAATCCGTTGGCAGCCCCGAATAGTAGTCTGCCAGCAGATAGCCGCCACCCAGCGTCAGGATGATGGCAACGATGATAATCGTTCTGGAACGGTTCATGACGATACAGTGTTGGAAAAGGAATTGGCTGCGGATATCGCCATCACTCCATCATACCCTCGTCAGAAATCGACGGAAATGGTCTTGCATCGTCTTCAGGGCTCGCAGTCGTGTTAAAATTGTGATCGTTAGCGACAGAAAGGATGGAAACGGCAGACGCGATGTCCAAATCAGAGTCAGGTAATCAACCGCTTGCTCGATCACCAGCACTTCGATTGCAGTTGGAAGCAGCCGGGTTGGCGGGTTCATGTGTGGATCTGAATGCCCTGTCCTGCCCCGCGTTTGCGGGCGCGGCAGACAAGTTTGACACCGGATTTTGCTGGTGCCCGCACCCGTTGCCGCTAGGAAAGTCGGTCCATTTGGCAAGTTCTCGTTTGAGCCAGCAGCTGGAGTCATTTCCGGCGTGGTTTGATGCCTTGCGAACGTTTGGTTGTTCGGTCAAATCGGACCAGCTGTTTCTGATTACCGCACAAGGCACAACGGCTGATCGTTTTGTGAATCGAATTGGGGAGCTGTTCGGGATTCCGGTGGTCAGTATCAAACGATTTCCGAACCGAGTGACCGGGGCGTGGATCGAGCGCCAGAAGAAGCTTTCCGAGGAATCCCCTGAATGGACTCAGACGATGTGGATTGAGCCGGCGTCAGGCGTTTCGATGGACGCTCTTCTAATTGCCATCGCTAGTGAAGTACGTGTGCTGCGGGTACGAAACCAAGGCAACGTTCACCGCGCGCTAACCGCGCGACTTGAATCAAGTAGCGGTCGAACGTGGCTGCTGATTGACTCGTCGCTGACTAGGGCCGATGTGGCTGAGCCATTGATCGATGCAGGAGCAACGAGTTGGTGGTTGTACGACTCGGATGCTCAAGCCGTTCATGCACCGCCTTCACCGCTTGGGAAACGGGCTCGGGAATCGGTATTCGCCGGTTCAGTGGTTCCGTTGGACCAGGTGGACTCGGTCGATTACGCGATCCATTGGACTCGTCGAAGGCATGGTGCGTGGCCCGACCAGAGCGATCCGGCTTATCTAGATGACCTGATCTTTCGAAGGGACGCGAGTGACCATCGGGCTCTTTCTTCGTTGCGAAGAATCTTGATGACTCAGCGTATCATCGCCAGCAATGATCTGACTCGTGCACCGACGCCGGTGGTGTGCTTTGCGGATGTCCTGCTGACAGAAATTGAAAAGCGGCGCACATTCCGCAATCATCTTGGGCGTTGGGATTTTGAGCCTTACGGAATCGCGATTCGGAAAGACTGCTTGAAAGGTTTGGGGGCTCGTTCCGTGATCTACGGCGATGACGATGATTGGAATCGGCTGCCCGACCCGGATCGACCTTTTTTTCAGTTGGCAACGGGCAAAGAAAGCAAGCTCGATTGGCAAACGGAGCGAGAAATCCGTGTGTGTGGGGATCTGTCTTTGAAACAGTTTGGCCCCGACGAAGCGATCGTGTTTGTGCCCTCGAAGGATGAAGCCGAGTTGGTCGCTCCACTCAGTCGCTGGCCTGTTGTGGTGCTCGGGTGAACGGCGTGCTTTTGCCCACCGGATCGAAATTTGGGGCTTCGGTCGGAATTCGCCCGACTCACTTCTGCCATGCCTTTGCTATTCGAGTCGACGGAACGAACCGCTAGCGTTGTCCGTTTCAAGGCAGAATCGACTTGCTGTTGAGTGAACATTTCTGTAATTACGAATCACGAACCTTTCGCGCCTCAGGTCAATGGATGGACCAAACGTTGCCTTTACAAAACGCACAACCTAAGAAAAACCAACGCGAGACTCGACGGAAGCACGCGCGGTCGGCTCGTTTGATTGCGGTTTTGTTTGCTTCAATCGGGATTTCGGCCTCGGGTTGCCAGATGGGAATGCTGGCTGCCAACAAAGAACTACCTGTCCCCGCTGCCCAATTGGAACCGGGGCAATTCGAAACGGTGCGGTACCAAAGTCCGGGCGGTTCGGGATCAAGAAACGCTCCGACTGCGGGAGGTCTTCGTCGACAGCCTCGCGACGAAGTTTACACACCTGATCCCTGGGAAACGCTGGCTCCTGGAGCCAATGGCGAAGAAATTGATCAGGCCAACGTGATCATCGACGTGGTGATTCAGGGAAACCAAGCCGTTCAAGAGCATGAAATTCTCGGCATGATCCAGTCTCGGGTCGGTCGCTACTTTGACGCTGACAAGCTTCAGCGAGATGTGGATCAGTTGTGGCGACTGCCGGAAGTCAATCGAGTCAACGGCCCGTACATCAATCGCAGCGATGATGGCGTGGTGATCACGTTTGACATTGTCGAACGCAATGTGATCCGAGAAATTAAATTCGTCGGCAATCGGGGTATTTCAGATCGTGGTCTTCGCAAGAAGGCAGGGTTGGAGCCCGGTATGCCGTTTAACGCTCATGAAATTCGGATGGCAAAATCGCGACTGGAAGACCTTTACAAGGAAAAGGGATTCCCTCGAACGCAAGTCGAACTTTCCAACGCAGAAGGTGTTGATCCTTCCACGGTCGTGTTTCTGATCCACGAAGACCAGAAGCAACGGGTTTGGGATGTCGAATTTGAAGGGAACGAAATTGCTTCGGACGGTCGACTGCGAAGCTTTATCGAGTCCAAGCCAGGCATCGCAAAACTGTTTGGTGGAAACGTCAAACGAGACGAAATCGAGCAAGACGTGCTTCGTCTGACCAACTACTACCGCAGCCTTGGGTTCTTCAACGCCCGTGTCGGTCGCGAAGTCAGCGAGAGCAACGATGGCAAGTGGGTTACGATTCGTTTTATCATCGACGAAGGGCCTCGCTATAAGGTTCGCAACGTCTCTTTCATCGGAAACAAGTCCTACCAAGCCGATCAACTGCTTGGTCTGTTGGAACTGAAGCCGGGTGAAGAAGATGCTCCCGAGTTTAACTCAACCAAAATGAACAAGGACGTCGTTGCGCTGCAAACGTTGTACGGCAGCGAAGGTTTCGTGTTTGCCACGGTTCAGGCGGAGCCAAGATTTTTAGAGGAGCCGGGGCTGCTGGACATGGTCTACAAGATTGACGAAGGCGAACAATACCGCGTCGGTCGGATCAATGTTCATTTCGAAGGCGACTATGGGATCACCAAACGAGAAGTTGTGTTAAGCCGTCTTGGGCTCAACCCAGGCGACAAGATTGATGCCAACTTAATTCGTAAAGCCGAAAGTCGGCTTGGGGCATCGCAAATCTTTGCAGGTCGATCGACTCCAGGAGCCCAACCGCCCAAGGTCGTGGTGCGGCCTCCGGAACTGGGTGGAGCTTCTTCCGGAACGATGCGACGTTAGGCAGCAGGAAAGTATAAACGACCAATCAGGATACTGGAAACTCGGCAGATGCGCTCCATCGATGGATGGGGTTCATTTTGCCACTCGCCTTAACTGGTGAACTGACTGACAGGCCAACAGGACAAAGCGGATGCTGATCCGTTACCGCAGGAAATAAAAGCAACATGCCAAACCTTACGGACAACCTGACTTTCGCCGGCCTGCTGACCACAGCGATCGCCATGGTTTTGAATACCGGATGTGCTCACACGATGGGTGACCCCAGCCGTTCGACCGCGATGGTTCCTGCGTCTGCAAGTCAATACCGTCTTCCGGCCGAAGTAACCGGTCGAGTCACTCCGTCCGCGTTGGCTCATTACCTACCGGATGACTCGCCGATTGACGTGGAATCAGGGCAGGTGATTTCGGATCAAGTGGTGGCAGATCGCCAGTTCAGCGTGCGAGCCCAAAGCCCCGACCGCGCCAACGGGTTCGGCTTCCCCGAGCAACCGATTCCTTCGTATACGCCAACCAACCAAAACGCGGCCTACGGCCAATCTTATCAACAGCCGGTCGCGAGTAGCGGAAACGGACAAGTGGTCGGGCAACAGACCAGCTACCAATACCCTGAACTGGCCACGCCGGGGGGGAGCAGTATTCCCGGCAATGGTTTGCCTTCACCCAATATCGGATCACCCAACGAATTGAATTCGATTATTCAACCGTTCGAACGAGGCGGCAATGCCGGTTTTCCCAGTGAGTTTCCATCGAACTACGCGGACATCGACGTCTATGTAACGGAAACGCAGACAGGCAGCATCAACTTTGGTGGAGCTTACAATAGTGATAACGGGGTGGTCGGTCAGATCATCGTCAATGAAAAGAACTTCGATATCACGCGCTTTCCGCGCAGGTTTCGAGACATTGTCGATGGAACCGCGTGGCGTGGAGCCGGTCAGAACTTTCGGCTGGAACTGGTGCCCGGATCGGACATTCAACGGTACTTGGTCAGCTTCTCGGAGCCGTACCTGTTTGGCACGAATTACAGTTTCAGTGCCAGCGGATACTTGTTTGACCGCAGGTATTTTGACTGGGATGAAAACCGCCTGGGAGGCCGCGTGTCTCTGGGGCGGCGACTGACGCCTGACCTCTCGTTCAGTCTGGGATTGAGAATGGAACGCGTTGAAATTGATAACCCGCGTAACATGAACTCACCCCAGTTGAATGCGGACTTGGGCAAGAGCAGTTTGTTTCTGGCGAACGCCGGTTTGATCCGCGACACTCGGGACCATCCGTTCCTTGCGACCGAAGGTTCGTATTTTTCAGCAACCGTCAGCCAAGCATTTGGCGATTACACCTACACTCGCGGTGACATCGATTGGCGAACCTATCGCTTGATGTATCAACGTCCGGACGGGTCGGGTCGGCACACCGTCAGCTATGGAACCAAGCTGGGGTTCAGTGGATCGGACACACCCGTGTTTGAGAACTATTTCGCTGGTGGATTCTCGACCATGCGAGGCTTTGACTTTCGTGGTGTCGGACCCAGCGAAGGTGGCATCCGAATCGGTGGTGAGTTCCAGTGGCTCAACACCGTTGAGTACAACTTCCCACTGACAGCCGACGACATGGTCAAAGGCGTCGCGTTCTGTGATTTTGGAACCGTGGAAGAGAGTATCGAGATCCAAGGTGACAACTTTCGAGTCGCACCCGGCGTCGGCCTGAGGATTTCTGTACCCGGTTTGGGGCTGGGAGCCCCGTTGGCGTTTGACTTCGCGTTTCCAGTCGAAACCGCGACCGGGGACGAAGAGAAGGTCTTCAGTTTCTACTTGGGCGCGTTGCGATAGAGTCCAAAATCGGGAGCCCCGAGTTCCAAAACCGGGAGTCCGCCCCGAGTTCCAAAATCGGGAGGGGAAGGCTCCGTCCGCCCCGGCGGGCTCAGGATGCTTGGTCCATTGACGGGTGTGGACGGGGTTTTCTCGTTCCTGTGTTCGCGTGCGGAATCGGAAGTTTGAGGTCCGCTCGAGCCGATCATTTGTTTGGGCGTTGTCAATCCGTTGGGGTGCGGGCGGAGCCTTCCCCTCCCTGATGGAACAGGTGCTCTGAACCGCGCTGCATATCAACACTTTCAGCGACGCGATCGATTACGATAATGATCTTGTCGCTTGTGTCGAAAAGGAAATGTGATGCTCAATCGGAAACGGCCTGCCTGTGGCGTAAAACATGTCGACGGTCAACCGACCGTTGTGTTCGATACCGTGTGCACCAAAGGCAAACGACCTTGGCTGGCAACTGAGCAAATGCACGAAATTTTGGTTGGTATCTGGCGTGACCAAGCCACCGCGTGGCTTGTTGGCCGATATATCATCATGCCCGATCACGTTCATTACTTCGCGTGGGCGACCGAGCGTACGATCCCGTTCGACAATTGGGTGAAATTTTGGAAATCAAAATTTACGTGGGCGCATGGTCAACAAGATAAACGGATGCAAAGAAACGACTGGGACCGGCGCATGCGAACAGAATCTCAGTACGAGGAAAAATGGGAGTACATACGACACAACGCATCTCGAGCTGGATTGGTTGAGCATGCTGACCAATGGCCGTTTCAGGGAACGGTTTTCAATTTGGATTGGTGAAAATTGGGAGGGGGAGGCTCTATCCGCCCCGATCATTTGTTTGAGCGTTATCAATCAATCCGGTGGGGTGCGGGCGGAGCCTTCCCCTCCCTGTGGTGATTGCATTGCCGGGAGGGGGAGGCTCTGTCCGACCCGGCGGTCTCAGGATGCTTGGTCCATTGATGGGTGTGGACGGGGTTTTCTCGTTCCTGTGTTCGCGTGCGGAATCGGAAGTTTGAGGTCCGCTCGAGCTGATCATCTGTTTGAGCGTATCAATCCGGTGGGGTGCGGACGGAGCCTTCCCCTCCCTGTGGTGATTGCATTGCGGGGAGGGGGAGGCTGGGCTGATGAAAATGGTTTGAGTTTTTGAGAATAGGTAGGAATTGGATATTAAAGCTGCTACGCCCCTGATTAACTTGTTTGGTTAAGATCAATCAAGCGAAGGAGCGCAGCAGCGATGTCATTATTGTTTAATTCATT
>CALFWL010000056.1 GCA_937928215.1 uncultured Pirellulaceae bacterium
GGCTTGGCTGAGTTGATGTCCGACGCTTGAGACGCGTGAGCGACTCGGCTGTGGCGGTCAGAGTTTGCGGCAGGTTTTTGAAATGACGCCTGAGCGATCACGTTCTGTGACGTGCTGAGATCAGCCGGGGTGGAGTTTTCATCGTTATCCGGTTTCCTGCCCGGTAACACGTTGATCGATTGACCGCATCGCAGCACGCCGCCATCCGAAGTTTTGAACACAGGGATCAGCGTGATTGATTTTCGAACACTCCCCGTTTTCTCCCATGGAATCCAGACACTGTAAGAAGGGCCGAGATCTGATTGACTGTAATGGCCTTGGAATTTTTCTTGCGGGAAGACAAATTTCTTGTCGGCCCCCGAGTGGTTGCCATCGACCTTGGTCGGATTTGACTCGTCGTAGCCGTACACAATCAGTTCGCCATCCGCCTTGATCGGATCATTGCCTTGGTCGTAAATGAAGATTCGCCCGCCAAAGCCTTTTACCGACTGAACGCCGGGCTTCTCGAAGACGGAATCGGACCAAATTACCGCCATGGACGATGGTTTGGCTTGGAAATCGGTTTCCTGTTGCCGGGTGAGGACGCTCAGCGGATTCCAGTTTTTCACGTTGGACTTGATGCCGGAGCAGCCGACGCAGCTAAAAAGGACAGCTGCCAAGCAGTAAGTTGTCAGGTAGTACTTCATGTTACTCCTCCTCCACCAGGTTGGCGGTGCGGACAGATGAACCAGTTCGCTCAGCCAAGTCGTCAAAAGATTCCCGCATGGCGTTGGGTCGCATTTTGTCTCTGATTCGAGCAGACGCTTGGCGGATTTTTTGGAATGAAGACTGCGGTTGCTTTGAGCCGGAAGCTGGTTCACGGCTAGTGTCTGGCGTTTGCTTGTTGGAAAACGGGATGCCAGGAGTGATTTCGTCACCGATTGGGGCGTTGGGATAAGCGCCTTGTGGATCGTAATCCGGATAGTAGGTTTCGGGCTCCGATCTAACGGTTACGCCACCATCGTAGTCCGTGTTTCCGTAGACTTCTGCAACATCGCACAGGCACCAGTGCATGCGATCGATTTCGTCCCGGTTTTGCTTTTCAACCGTGTGTTCATCATCGACCAAGTAGGGAGTCATGATGATCAACAGCTCTGATCGGCTGGCTGAATCCGTTTCGAATTTGAACAGAGGCCCAAGGACAGGCAGATCGGACAGAATAGGAATCCCTCGTTCCACGTGAGACTTGCTTTCCTGTACCAAACCCGAGAACACGACCGTCTGCCCCGACTTGGCCATGACCGTCGTCTGAGCTTGGGTTGCCAGAATTTGCGGTGAACGAATCACCTCCCCGTTGTCGTTGACGAAGATCGGGATTCCCGATTCTTCGGGGCCGACGCTTGACTTGGTTGCGTTGACGAACATGACGATCATCCCGTCGGGGCTGACTCGCGGAGTGATCTCAAGGATGACGCCCACGTCGGTGAAGTCGACATTGTTGGTGATTCCAAACGTACTTTGTGTTACTCCCGTAATCCTTGGAACTTCGGCTCCGATGGAGACTCGGCCTTGCAGGTTTTCCAGCGTCATGATGTGTGGCTTGCTGAGCACTCGTAAGCACTGCTTGTCTTTCAAGGCTCGCAATAGAATATTGACCGATTCGCTGCCAGCGGACAGCACCAGTCCGCCGTATCCCAGTTCGCTGTTGATTCGACCGGTGGCGAGGTTGGACAGTGCCTGCCCCGCAAGATCTTCCTGAGCAAAAATTCTTCTATTGGGGATCTGACTAGAGTTGAAAGGGAATCCAATATCATCCATTCCGATAATATCGGTGCCAGTCATGACGCCTCGATTGAACAGCAGCGAATCTTGGATTCCAACATCGACGCCGAATTCTTCCAAGGAATCGAGATCCACTTCGGCGATCATGACTTTGACCTTGACCATCGGCGGACGACGATCAAGTGCTTGGATCACCGCTTGCAGTTCCGTGTAATATTCGGGCAACGCACTGACGATCAGGCTGTTGCTGACGACCTCCGGGACCACGATGACCTCGCGGTTGGTCTGATTGACTCCGCCGAGTGCTCGCGGATCTTCGTCGTTAACGGTGCTACGGGATTCCAGCCACGTGTTGATCGCTTCGGAAACATCCAGTGCCGGTGCATTGCTCAGGCGATAAACGAACACTCGACGCTGGTTCACTTCGGCTTCATCTAGGCGATTGAGCAAGTCTTCGACGACTTGCAGGTCTCCAGCCGGGCCGGATGCAATGATCGTGTTGGTCCGCGGATCGATGCTGAATCGCAGGTTAATCAATGTCGCGCCGTCGGTCGCCGATGTGCCTTGCAATGGCAACTGGCTGAGATTGCCGGTGCCTTGTCCTGCTTGCCCCCCTCCGAAGCCACCTCCTTGCTGGGTGTTGGTGCTGTTGAACAGATTTTCCAACATGCCCAACAGCGTTTCCGCGTCACCGTTTATGATCTGGAAAACTTTGATCTGCGTTTCGGCGGCAGGAATCGTGTCCAACTGTTCGATGAGTGCCTCAATCAGTTTCATGCTGGCTTCGGGACCAGTTACAACCAACGAGTTGCTGTTTCGATCAGCGGTGACTCGGACATCGAACATGATCCCGCCATCGACCGTCTGCCCGTCACGGCTGATGGTACGCAGTTGCAGCATGGCCGAACGCAACCGAGATTGCTCAGGCGAAACGTTTTCGTTCTGCGTTTGCTGACCTTGCGTTTGTTGATTCGGATTGAAGCCCTGCCCCGCGTTCGTTTGCTGCCCGTTAATCGCGTCTTGCAAGACGATGGCCATGTCCTCGGCCAACGTATTCTTCAATGGAAAAACTCGGACGACGTTTACAGCTTTTGACTTGTCGACATCGATCTCTTTGACGATCTGTGCTGCCCGAACCAAAAACTGAGGTGCGGCGCGGACGATCAGTGAGTTACTACGAAAGTCAACAATGGTCGTGACGGGAGATGAGGGAAGCTGATTGTCGCCGCCACCCGTATTCGCCTGACTGAAGTAAGTGTCCAAGCGAGTTTTCGCATCCGCAGCAGCGACGTGTTGCAGTCTGAACGTGCGAAAGTCTGACTTGACTGCATCATCGCCGGCGACATCGATGGTGCTTACGATCCCTCGAACGACTTCGATCGCTTCGGGTTGGCCGACCACCAATAGCGAGTTTGGTGATTCCAGTGGAGTGATCGACACTTTCCCGTTACTGGCCGCGTAATTGTCATCGTAAAGTTTCTGAATGTCCTCGGCGATCGATTCACTTTGCGTATTCGAAAGTAATATTCGCTGCGTGGCAGGCTGCGATCTGGCAGCGTTGGCAGAAAGTTCTGCAATCGCATTCTTCACAAGTTCAACATCCTCCTTGTCGCCGACAAGCGTAATGATTCCTGTCGCTGGATCGACATCCACTTTGACCGTGTTTTGAATGCCTGGGGCGGGCCCCTCGCTTCCCGGTTCCCAAGTTGTCGATTGTTGGACGTTGTTATCCGGAGGCAAAATGGCGGTCGACCTGCCGGATTGCCAGGCCGTGAACGAAGCGCGAACGGTTGAGTCGGTGCTTTGAAAACGATCAGGAGTCGAACCGTTTACTTTGGGTGGCGATTCATCGCGTGAGATAAGTGGTCTGAACTGAACCGTTTTATCGTCGACCTTCTTGAGGGATTCTGACGCTGACCGATCCGACGATTGTTTGAACAGATGGCTCAATCTGCCTGAGATCTGGTCTTGCGCGGCGGAGGTAAATGGGCTCAAACCGATGATCGCAGCAGCGGTCAGGTAGACCACCGAATTGTTGGCGGCTGATTTTCGAAATCCGAGCATGTTCAATCCTGCTGGGTCACGGGAAGCAGCTTCGCCAATGCTGTTAATGCTGACGAAGTCGACGCCGAACCGAGAGCGGGATTCTTGGTCCGGACGACAATTCCATCGACAACCTTTGGCTAGTCGTTTCAAGATAATTCATCGGTAGAACAGGAATAACGCGAATAGTTTACCTCGTGCGTTAAACTGGGGCGTAGTGGTTGACTTTACCGCCACCGACTTTCTGGCGAAGTGAAATGGTTGACACATCCAACAAGCCTGCGTAGCCTGACAGCACTTTGCTTACTTTCCGACGAGGGCCCCATGAGTTTCGACTTTCCAGCTCAACCCCAGCGACAGGTTAGGCCACGTGGCGGTGGCTGCGGGCGACTGATTTTCATGATGGTAATCATGTTCGCCGTCTATTACATGTTTTCAGCGGGGCGCAACCAGCCGAACCAGCCTGAACGCGGAATCGGAGACCCCGGCGAAATCCTCGCTCCCGGCCAGGAGCGCCGCGACCGTGAAGATGTGAAACGTGAAATTTTTGGGGACGGCACCGTTCCCTCGGCTAACCAGCAACAGCCCGCCGGACGACCGATGCCCTCGACCGGTCGTTCGGGTTCGAATCGCGACTGGCAGATGGGTGATGTCGAGCCAGCCAGGAGGTCAGAAAACGACTTCCGCAGCGATAGCCGATTACCGGCGCCCGCAAACTCTCGTTCCAAAAGCGACTGGTCGATCGGTGATGTTGACGACCCGACTGCGGAGGCCGTTCCCGCGACTGGCAAACCAGTGCCACGCAAAAAAACGAACAGCGATTGGAGCCTCGAAGAAGTCAAGTAACCGGAACGAAGATCACCTGACGGTTATGTCCGAATCGCTCGGACAGATTTGATCAATCAGTTTGAGCTGCTCGTCGCTGAAGTTCAGGTTGTCAATTGCTCCAACACAGTCAATGACCTGAGACGTTTTACTGGCTCCAATAATCGCGGTCGTCAACCGAGAATCGCGCAGAACCCACGAGATCGCCATCTGACCCAACGTTTGACCTCGTTCGCTGGCTAGGTCGTTAAGCTGACAGATTTTCGTGACCAAATCTTTGGTGATGACGTCGGGTTTCAAGAAGTGCCCCAACGCGGCTCGACTGTCTTCCGGGATGCCTTCCAGATACTTGTTGGTCAACAGGCCTTGAGCCAACGGAGAAAACACGGCGCACCCGCTGCCGATTTCCTCTAGAGCATCCAAGCGTCGATCCGATTCGGTGTGCCGGTCGAGCATCGAGTACCG
The DNA here is from genome assembly GCA_937928215.1 of uncultured Pirellulaceae bacterium. Taxonomy (GTDB): domain Bacteria; phylum Planctomycetota; class Planctomycetia; order Pirellulales; family Pirellulaceae; genus Mariniblastus. The sequence goes on from CALFWL010000056.1 coordinate 5,095, forward strand.
CGGTTGATGGACGACGCACGGTGTGCCAAGATCGTTCAGGATCTTTGACGCCTGTCGCATCTGGTCGCTGGAGTAGTTCGAAATCCCAACGTACTGCGCTTTTCCTTGTCGCACGATCGCGTCGAGTGCGGCCATTGTTTCGGCGAGCGGAGTGTCGGCGTCGAACCGGTGATGATAGAAAATGTCAACATAGTTCAGCCCCATTCGTTTTAGGCTTTGGTCGACGCTGGCCATCAAGTACTTTCGACTGCCCCAGTTGCCATACGGCCCGGGCCACATGTCGTAGCCCGCTTTCGACGCGATGATCAGTTCGTCTCGGTACCGACCGAAATCAGAGGCAAGCATCTTGCCAAAGTTTTCTTCGGCCGAACCGTAAGGAGGCCCATAATTGTTCGCGAGGTCGAAATAGGTGACGCCAAGATCAAAGGCGGTACGAGCGATTGCCGAGGCATTGTCGAAGTCGTCCTGATGACCAAAATTGTGCCAGAAACCAAGCGAAATGACCGGCAATTTTAGACCGCTCCGCCCGCAGTGTCGGTACTGCATCGAGTCATAACGTTTTTCTGCCGCTGTGTAAGACATTCCGTTGGTCCTTGTCATCGTTCGCGTTCGGTCGGAGAACATGGTATCACAGGCGGTGAAGATTGTTCATCTGGGAGAGGAAGGCTCCGCCCGCCCCGATCGCTGGCTAAAGCTTATTATTGAAAACGGCTTGGGTGGAGCCGCGCCCTCCCAACAAACTAGGGAAGGGAAGGCTTCGCCCGACCCAATGGGAACACGGTATTACGGTTGTGAAAATTGTCTTTCTGTTCGTCAAATTCCCGGAGTAGTTCCATTCGAAACTTAATCCGTTTGAATGTGCTCGGATACGTGTTGCCAAAGCGACGCTGGGCGCGACTACTGGTCGTCTCTGCTGCGCTCGTGCTGGTGCCATATGTGTTCAGTCGCATCATGGCTCCCGCACGCTCGATTGCTGTCTTTCCTGACTTGGACGTTGCACCGCTTTCGACGGCGGGAAAAGAGACGATTCGCGTCGCGTGTTACAACATTGCGCACGGGCGAGGAATTGCAGATTCCAACTGGTCGGGCGGTACGTTGAAAGAACGAATGGATCGCTTGGACAAGATTGGCGAACTGCTGAAAAAAATTGATGCCGATGTGGTGGTCTTGAATGAGGTTGATTTCGATTCGAGCTGGAGTCATTCGGTCAATCAAGCTGAATACCTCGCAAAGGTCGCCGGATATCCTTTTCGGGTTGAACAGCGGAACCTTGATTTTCGATTGCTTTGGTGGAAGTGGCGGTTCGGAAACGCGATCCTGTCCAAGACCCCGATTTCAGGCGCGTGCGTGATTAATTTTCCCGACTACAGGTGGTGGGAAACGTTGCTGGCGGGAAAAAAGCGAGCCGTCAAATGTGAGGTTGCGTTTAACGGCTCGCATCACGTGATCGTGGGGGCTCATCTCTCGCACCGTAGCGAAGCGTTGCGAGTGCAATCCGCACAGGTGTTAGTCAACTGCGTTCACAGAGGGCTTTATCCAGTGGTCATTGCCGGAGATATGAATTCGACTCCGGCCGGGTTTCCAAATCATCAGGTCGATGCAAATGATCGAAACGCGATTGAGGTGTCTGAGCAGTCGGGCACTGCGTGCAGGTATTCGGACCGGCAAGCCATGACGTTTCCGTCCACTCGCCCGCAGATGATGATTGATTGGATTCTGATCTCAAACGACTTCAGCTTTCAAGATTACCAGGTGCTCAAGTCCGACTTGTCAGACCATTTGCCAGTCTATGCGGACGTATTGCTGAGACCGAATCGGTTGGAGTCAGGTGTGTCGAGACCAACACGTGAATCGGAATGATGCGTTGGACCGACCAATTCAACTGCTGACCGTTAACCAGATTCCGATCAACGCGATCAGAGTGCTGAACAAGGCCAGCCAGGTAGCCTTGTGACCGTGGACGATCCAGACGACCGGGATCGCAAAAAGTGGACAGGTTGAAAGCAAGGTCTGGGCGATCGCTAGGTTGTCTCCGCCGTATGCGACTTGACACATCCAGATGCCTAGCCACGTCCCAAGCGTGGTGGCGGCGAGCAGTTTCTTCAAATCTTCCGCTCGAAACAGTGCCGTGAAGGTTGTTCGAAGTTTCGATTGAGAAAGAAACATCGTCAACGTGAGTACGGCCGCAATCAGCAGTCGAATCACGGTCGCTTCCAGAGGATTGCAGTCTTGCAGTCCCAATGAAGAGAACAAACCGCCAACTGCCTGACAAAACGCGCCACCGATCCCGCAAGCCACTCCGGCGACAAACTTTCCGGGAACCAGTCCGGGGGCTTCGGCGTGACCACGCCGGTCCGCGACCACAGCAATGATGCCCGTCATGGTCAGGGAGATCCCCAACACGACGGTCCAGCCAAGTTGTTGGTTCAAAAACTGATAGCCCAAAATAGTTGCAAAGAGTGGACTGACACAGGCGACGATAAATGATCGCCGGGCCCCCAAAATTTGCAGGCTGCGGAAATAGAGTGTGTCACCAATGACCAGACCTGCCAAACCGCTCAGACTGATCCAACCCCAAGCGGAAATGCTGGTGGTGAAGTGAAAGCTTCCCGCAATCGAAGCTGCCACCAGCCAATGCAACAGCAGAAACAGCAGGCCTAGGCAATTCTTGCACGTGTTCATTGCCAATGCAGACAACCTGATGTCGCCCCACAGCATCGCAGAGAACGTCCACAGCATCGCGGCCAGTAAAGCAGCCAGTTCTCCGGTTTGCATCAGTAAGCAGTCTCGTCACGGTGGACGTTAAGTGAAAACGTTCGAATGTTTGTATCAAAAGTAAGGGAAGCAAATTTAGAATTTTCAATCCAGAAGCACGGAGCGTAACGCTTCATTAACACGCAAATCAAACCAGTGAGCGTAAGGCTCCGCCTGCACGCAAATCAAATCTGGGAGGGGAACGTTCCGTCCGCCCCCCGAACGAACCGTTGAATGGCACATTGAGTAATCGCTACCGACGAGTAACCGCGTTTCTGTTTACGTATGGGATTCGTATGGCTTGGACAGACGCGCCCTCCGTTGAATGAACTCGCGGTGTGTTCGTGGTTTCAATTGCGAGGTCGTAACTTCACGATAACCGTTTTGACAGTTGCACGAATGCAACGACATTTAAGTTCTTGTCAACGCGACATCCCCCATGTCGGCTTGCTCGGGTGCTCCGGGACCGATGCGCAGTCCTCCCTGCACGGTCAATGGTTGATACCCCGCTGCGGCAACGACCAGACTGTAAGCCATCCCTTTGGGCAATTGGTCGGGAAGCTTGAAGCGACCATCGCTGCCCGATTCTGTCGATGTCACCACGTCTGACTCCTTGCGTTCATTCAAGAACGATCGCAGCGGAACATTGGGCTTGACCACGATGATCAGACCGTTGTTGATGGGACGATCGCTTGCGATGTCAACTAGGCGGCCCGAAACTTCAGCGTCCGATTCGTCGACCAGTTTTCCGACCACGATTTTTCCTTCCAACGCAACCTCGCCGCGAATCCCAATCACCAATTGGTACTCGCCATCAGGCACGCCACGACGGTTGCTGATCTTGACCGTCTTGCGGCCCGACTCTCCGTTGTCCCAGTCTTCCAGTTGTTCGATAATCACTTCACCATCGTTCATCCACACGGCGCTCCAAGGTGTTCCGTTGGACATGTTGTCGTAGTCGAACGAAGCATATACCTCGGCGACGCCCACGGGAATCGAAAGTGTTGGATTGATGGGGCGACCATCGTTGGTGACCTGAGTCGAAAACAGTAGGTTGGAGAAAGTTGGTTTTTCTCTGCGAGAGGAAGGGTCGAAGTGTCGGATCGGCTCAACTTGTTGACTGGGAAGGTCGTCGGCGCCTCCGGTTCGGTCGGAAGAAATCCTCATGCCTGCCTGTTGGAGCAACGGAATTGCCAGATTGACGGGGCGTAGGCCGTTGATGAAACCACCGATCGCCATCGGAGTGTCTCGCTGGTCAACGCGACCGTCTCGGTTGGTGTCCAGAACCGGTCTCGCATCGACGGGAGTCACTCCTGAACCTGCGGCTGCCTGTGTCGGGATGCCAACCAATCTTCCGTTCTCATTCACGCCCGTGCCGCCACTGTTGCCGCCCGCGATGGTCGCATCGGTCTTGATCCAAGCCCGCGATGCATTGACGCCTCGCTCTTGCGAGAACCCCGACACATTGCCTGATGTGAACGTAACCGTTTCGCCTCCGATGCCGGGGTAGCCAAAAATCGAAAGGCGATCACCAAGCTCCAATGTGTCAGAATCTCCCAAAGCAACTGACGGCAGGTTCAATCTCTTGGTCGGCTGTCCCTTCACATCATGAGTGATTCGCATGACGGCCAAGTCGAGATCCGCATTGTAACCAACGACTTCAGCGAAATAACTGAGCGCCGGAGCGCGGTCCGATCGGTCGGTGATCGCGATTCCAAGCCGATCCGCTGGAGGAGAGGACATCCCCATCGCTCGCGGGTTGGCCACGTGGCAGTTTGTCAAAATGATCCCTTGGGGATGAACGATCGTGCCGCTACCAGTCCACGCGGAAGTCATGCCTCCCATGAACCCTTGCCGCAACGCCACGATCTGCACGACGGATTTCATCACGTCGCCAACACCGCCGCGTCCCGGTTCGGGCAGTGGATCAAGCTGCGGGAAGTTCGTGCGGCGGCGGCGGGAGCTGCGCTGGCTGCCTCCTGCGGAACGGCTCTGGTCGTGAGCCTGACCGGCTTGGTTGAGAATGGATTCAAAAATATCAAGCAAACCGGGCATGGGTTTCACCTGGGGTCGAGGGTAATCTCAATGACGCAACCAGTTGATTGGCTGCTTCGCGTCGTTTGTGGACGTTGTTGTTCTCTCGGGTGGAATCGAGAGACATTTTCAGGGAGTCTTTGTCTTTCCCAAGGCCAAACAATGATTGGTCGGCCTACGGCAATCAGTCACAATTTCTTGGCAGTTACATTTTCTTTTCGATCAGTAGTTTATACTGCTGTCGGTGCCAGCGGCAACACGCGTGGCGTTGGCATTGTCGGTCAGAGTGAGGCAACCAACGAGTCGAGTCATACAAAGTCGAGTCATACAATTGGCCATGAAAATAAACGTTTGCACTGGCTATCCGCTCGACTCGCCTAAAGGCAATACGATCACTGCCAGGCGGATTGAGCGTTTGCTCCGCCACGTGGGGCACGACGCAACGGCGATGCATACGGATTCTCCTCCGGCGGCAGATGTTCAGATTTCTCTACATGCCTTCAAGACGGCGGCGGCTTCGATCGCGTTCCGCCAGCAGTGCCCCGGTGGTCGTCTATTGGTTTACCTGACGGGTACGGATCTGCATGGAGGAATTGAACAGCATCCGATGCTGGCCGGCCAAGTTTTGGCGTCGGCCGAGCGATTGGTTGTTGCTCAGCCTGCCTGTTTGCCTGACCTGCCAGAGAAGTGGCGATCGAAAACGGTCGTCATATACCCAAGCATCGACCTGCCCGACTTGCCCGCGGTCGAAAAACCGGCCTTGCCACTATTCACAAACGTCGGTCATTTGAGACAAGTGAAAAATTCTCACCTGATGTTTGATGCGTTGCAATTGATTCAAGACGAGTGCGTAGCAATGTCTCTGGGAGTCGCTCTGGATCGAACGACGGGGCAGCAGGCACTGTTGCACCAGCGTCAGGACGGTCGCTACCAATGGAGGGACGATTGCGATCGATCAACCGCGTTAGCGTGGATGAAACACTCGATTGCGACGATCAATAGTTCGTTTTCCGAAGGCGGCGCGAACACTGTATTGGAAGCAATCCAGCTTGGAGTTCCGGTGCTCGCCAGCGACATCGCAGGGAATCGAGGCTTCTTGGGCGACGACTACGCGGGCTACTTCGAATCCGATAGCTCGGATGGTCTCGCCAGTTTGATGCTTCGATGCATGAGCGACAACGACTTTCGCAGTCACTTGATCCAGCAACTCGTTGTTCGACGCTCACTGTTCACCAGCCAAAGCGAAACGAAGTCGTGGTTGAAACGATTGCGGACGGCATAGCAATCGACAGGTTTTGAACTGAACCGGTGCTCCTTTTGATACAAATCGCCTGACTAACATCCGTTCGTACGTTTTGCGGTTTTCAAACCGGGAACGTCTTGCGTAGAATCTGGAACATGCTGCCTCATGGCGCGAGGTGCCAGACTTTTCCAAGTTGTTTTCCGTTGTGCTGCTCGCAGCAACTTTTTTCAGAAGATAGTTTTCGATATGACAAATAAATTTCGCAGCGTTCGTCGACAAGCTGATCGTAAGAATGAATACGGCTCGCTTGAGCCACGGCGTCTGCTGGCCGGTATCACGTTTACCGCGTCCACGGGCGAGCTATTCATCGGTGGGTACACGGATGCCAATGAGATTTTGGTTTCGGAAACTGGCACCGGATCCGACAGGCAGATTCGTGCGGAGTTGAAAAGCACGGTTAATGGAGTGGCTCAAGTTGATCGCGAGGCGTTCGACGCTGCACGTGTCAATCGGATTGTGATTGTGGCGGGGCCAAGTGATGACAGGGTCGAGAACACGACAGGAATCACCAGCACCATCTACGGAGGGAATGGAAACGACACGTTGATCGGAGGTTCAGCACGTGACGTTCTGCTTGGCGGCCAAGGAAATGATCGTTTGGTTGGGAATGGTGGCGATGACTCAGCTTTCGGATTCACCGGTGACGACGTTTACGACCTTGGCGATGGAAAAGACGTGGTGTGGGCGGACAGCGGTCGCAACGTGATCAATTCGGGAGCCGGCAATGATATTGTCTACGGCGGCACCGGAGTGGACATCATCGACGCGGGTGCAGGAAACGATGCGGTGATCGGGCTTGCCGGAGACGATCAGATTGATGGCGGAGCAGGTGACGATTTGTTGATGGGGCTGGAGGGAAATGATCTGCTCGAAAGCAGCTCTGGTCGAAATCTGCTGTATGCCGGTCCGGGCAATGATGATCTTCGCGGCGGTTCGGATAACGATGTTCTGGTCGGTGACATTGGTGACGACACGATTGCAGGCGGCGGGGGGAATGATCTTGCTTACGGTGGCAGCGGCAACGACGTCATGCGAGGCGGCGACGGAACCGATTGGTTTTTTGGGCAAGACGGAATTGACAGGGTGTTTGGTGACGCCGGGTTCGACATGGTGATGGGAAACGCGGGCGACGATATTGTTGACGGCGGTGGTGACAACGATGACGTGTACGGGAACGACGGAAACGATCAGCTGTTTGGACGCGCAGGTGACGACAATGTTTTTGGAGGCAATGGTAACGATCGGGTTTTCGGCGGAACGGGAGCGGACAACTTGCAAGGGGGCGCGGGTGACGACGATTTACATGGAGGTGTAGAGCGATCCGGCAACGTTGAAGGTGATAACGCTCCAGACGTTGTCAATGGTGGTGCTGGGCGGGACACGGTTCGCTACGCTGGAAACCAATCGTCTTATACGGTGACGAAAAGAAGTTCGACCAGCTTTGCCGTTGATGACCGTCGCAGCGGAAAGACGGGTAGCAAGAACAGTGTCTTCGGTGCTGAGACATTGACTTTTGCAGGGGCTACCTTTGTGGAAGCAACGGAGGAGATCGTGATTCAGCCGATCATTGTTGCCAATGACAATGGCAGCAATCGAGCCAACTTTTTCGGTAACGCTCAGCAGGAAGCCGCGATCAAGGCACGCATCAGCGAAATTTATTCACAGGCGAAAGTCCGCGTGCGATGGTTGGCTCCGAAATTCTGGAATAACACGACTGCCAATGTCGGGTCTGGATCCGGCACGCGTCCGCAGAGTGACATGTTCTCGGTCGTGGCAGAAGGTGACCGAGTCGGCAAGGGAAGTTCTGATCCGAAAGTCGTCGATATGTATTTCATTGCCAAGCTTCCGGTCGTTCCCATCAATGACTCTCAGGTGGGCGGTTTCGCGACGCTTGATGCCAGCGGCTTGACCGTTGAGGTTGGGTCAAGGCTGATCGGCACTTCCGCTGGGCAGCGTTTGATCGCTCAGGTCGTGGCTCATGAAGTCGGTCATAACCTTGGGCTGGGGCATGACGGGGCTCCCGCAGGCAACTTGATGTTTGGCGGACAAGGACGAGAAGATGCCACGAATCTGACGGCGGCTCAGATCAGGACGTTGATTGCCAGCAGCTTGACCCAGCCGCTTTGACGGTTTCGGAATGTGTGTCAGCGCGGCGGATTTTTGGGGGTAACCGGAATCCGACGCGGATCTATCGGGTTCGCGCCAGTACAAATTCTGCGATGGATCGCAGAGATACCGCGTATGCGTTTTCGTCTAACGAGTTTGCAAACTCCATGGAACGTCCGGCGAAGTCTGCGGCACGTTCTCGTGAGTAGTCAATCGAGCCGGTACTTTCGAGAATCGGAATCACCGCATCGGTTTCTGCTTGACCGGATTCGAGCAGTTCCAGAAACGAATTTTTTTCT
>CALFWL010000057.1 GCA_937928215.1 uncultured Pirellulaceae bacterium
GGTCCAAGCCGGACGCAAAATTTTCTGGGTTGGCAGTATCGACGGTGATTCCCAGTTTGTGTCGACGCACGATTTCACCCATCAAGCCGTAGCTGGATGACAACACGGGCACACCCGCCAAACCGGCTCGCACCAACGCAGAACTCATGCCTTTATGTTGCTGGTAAGTGGTCAACGCCACGTCGGCCAGTTCATAATAGTGCTGCACGAAGGTATCAGACACGTACTCGTTGTGCATGACCACTTGAGCCGCTCCAAGCGATCGCAGTTCGTGGACTTTCTGCATCACCGAGTCTTCAATCGCAGGAGCGAGCTTGCCGACCAGCAGCAGGCAGAGCTTTCGTTGGCTTTCTGTTGGCAGCCTGAGCGCGGCGTCCAGCAATTGCTCAGGCCCCTTCCGTGAGTCCATGATTCCCAGCAGCAGTAAAATCGTGCGACCGGGCTCGATACCAAGTTCTTGACGTAGCTGTTGAACGTGTTGATCGGACGTTTCGTGTCGTACAAAGGAATCGGGCAATGTCAACGGTCGGACGTGCGTGTCGAATTCTCGATCGATGTAGTCAGGTACGAACTCGTCCAAACAAAACAAGTACTTCAGTTGCTTGACTTTCAGAACTTGCTTGAGCAACAACTTTTTTCTCGTTCCAGCAATCCACTGCTTCCAGTCAGATTGATGCTCGAGCCACTGGCTGTAGTGAAATGTGGGCCGAAAATAGACGCACGACATTGGGCAAGGACTCGTTTGTCCAAAGAGCAACGGAAGCTGGAAATGATCCGAGTACATCAACACGCCGTGGTCCGCGTGCTTTCGCCTGGCGTATTGGCAAAACGTTTTCCAACCTTCAAATTCTCGCCGCCACCCGGCACTCTCGATACGTTGGTGTTCCGCTTCCGTGATTGAAACAATCTCAATGCGATCTGGCCATCGCTGACCGACTTCTTCGACCACGTCCGAGTGATCTTGAAGAAATGCGGGCGTCACGAGGAACTCAATGCGTGCAGGGAGTTGCCGCTGAGCCCAAAGCTTGGCGATGTTGCGTATGTAGCTGGGATGATGACCACCAATCTGCATCTCAAAGGCAAGGATCCGTGGGATCGTGTCATTCTTCTGCTGCCCACGCAAAGATGGATTCTCGGTCAAAGGAGAAGTCATGAGTTCAGGCTCACCTCGGAACTTCCAGCGATCGTGTGAACTTCGGGCGGTGCCAGACCTTTTCGATTGAACGACTCCATATACATCTCCATCAACCGCTGATAGTTTTCCTCGGCGGTGAACCGGGCTTCGAATTCTTGTCGGCAGCGGTTCCGCATCGTTTGCCAATCGGGCTTGGAGGCAAAAAACTGATGGACTTTCTCCGCCAGCGAGTCCGCATCACCACCGGTGAAAACGTGGCCCGTCTGTCCGTCAAGAACCACTTCTGGAATGCTGGCCACGTCTGCTCCTATTACGGGCGTGCCAACGGCCATCGATTCAATCAGTGTTTTCGGCATTGATTCGTATCCCACTGACGGAAAGATCAAACATGCGGCTCGCCCCATCCAATCATAAACCTGTTCGTTGGGGACTCGTCCCACCCACTCGATATTGGATTGTTTCTCCGCAGCGAGTTTTACCGAATCTGCGTCGGGGCCATCGCCGACAATTTTCAATGGGTACGGCAGTTGATGTTTTTGCCATGCTTCCATCAGCGTGTCGACACCTTTTTCACCAGCCAGTCGACCGACAAACAACGCAAAGTTTCCATTCCCATCTTGCTGGCCGGGATCAACTGAAACAAAGTTCGGCTTGCTCATCATTTGTCCCGTGTCAAAACCAGCGGCAGCAAGCTTTGATTTTGAGAATTCTGACGCGACGCAGATCACGTCGATGCAATTCTGCCACGTTCCTAGATGGCGGTGCAGCATTTGCATTGCGGCGACGATCGCTGATCCCGATCGACTGCCGCGATAACAGCGGTGCTTGACTGCTCGCCAAGGAATTTTCCCAAGGCAAGCTTCACAAGCTTTTCCATTCCGGAAACACATCGCTTGCGCGCAGAAAGAACGATAATTTTGGATCGAAGCGACCGTTGGCAGGTTCAGCTTGTTGGCCGCGTGAAAAATGGATGGCGAAAAGAGTGGAAACGTGTTTACGGCGTGCAACACATGAGGCCGATGTTGTTTTACCAAGTCTGTCAGGTGACTGGCCGATTCCTTATTCCATAACGTCTGTGCCGCGACAGAAAGCAACCGGCGATCTTTGATCCGGTCATTATGAGTCGTGTACCGGATCACCACGTGACCGTGTGATTCCAGCAACTTGGCCTCATCTTCGAAGAACTGATCTTCTCCGCCTCGTTGCTGATAATAATTGTGGCAAACAAGAATTTTCATCAGTCTGCACTTCCCTTGGCTGAAAATTCTTCAGGATCACCGGAAGAATCTCCAGCCCTTCGAGCCGCAGCATCTGTGAAAGCCGTTCGCAACAACAAAGTCACCAGCATGAAAGACAAAAACGTGGGAAGTTTAAACAGCGATTCTGCAAACCCATGGACCAGCGCGAAAATGAGCAATCCAAACACGATCGAGACTTGTCGGTCGTGGTTGACGATAACTCGACGGAACGTGACTGACAACGACACAAAAAATACCAGAAGAAACAACGTCAAGCCAACGAATCCCCCGTCGAGCAGAACATCGAGGTACATATTGTGCCCGTGAGGGATTTCCCATCTCAACAACGCCGACAAATAGTCAATTTTTTCTTTTTCCCAAAACGCCAAATAGCCGTGCCCCACCAGCGGACGATCGTAAATCGATCGAAGCAATTCTTCCCACAGCGGCAAGCGACCGGTCAGAGATGACACATCTTCGGTTCGTCCCATCGCCAGCGATCCCGCAAGCCCAGATCGAACGTTGCTGCGAGAAAGAGCCAAGAACAGTCCTCCCGCGAGCATCGTCAACATGACCAATGCACTGGCAAACATCCGGTAGTCGGGACGAAATGTCAGAAACCGCACGGTCATCAGTGCGAACATGAATCCTGCGAGTGTAGTGCGAGACTTAGTCGCCAGTAACGTGATAAAACCGACCACGAACAAAGCGATCAGCCAGGGATCGATCGCATGTCTGCGCCCGAAATAAACGGAGGCGGCCAAGCAACACAATGTCCCGTACACCGCTAAGGTATTTGGGTGGCAGGTACCCACGAAACGGTATTCGGATTTATGAGGCGTGAAGTTGCCCAGCACAATTTCCGTCAACAGCCCGATGCCGATATAGCTGACGCACACCGTCACAAACAGAAACGTCAGTTCGCCAATGGAGAACTGCCTAGCCAGCCCAGCAGCTGCCACGCCGAAGCAACACAGGACCAGAAACTTGTGCAGCGTGACTTGTTGGTTGACGGACCACAGAAACGACATGCCCAAATAGCTCAGATACAAACCCAACACGAACGTGATCGCACCACCCCAGCCAAGGCGATCTCGGGTGGGTAGCAGAAAGAATGTCAGCCCCACGATGCCTAAGACGACTCGCACCGGGGCGGTGATCAGGTTGACCGTTTCGACACGATCAGCCGTACGGTTTTCTGAATCAATAAAGTCTGTGTCGAAGCGAAAGTGTGAACTGGCTCGCGGCGAATGATCAATCGCAAAAAAACCAAACAACAGCGTGATGAAAACCACTGCCAGCAAAACCAAGCGATTCCTGCTGAGGTCGGGGAAATCGCTTGAGCCTTCCAGATCGATATTTAACTGGCCCGAGGGCAAAGTACTCATCGTTGCCCCATCGATATTTCAGGTGCTCCGCCTTCAGGTATCTGACGAAGCAGATACACGAAAAACGAACTTGCGATCATGGTCGCGACACATGCCCCACCCACCAGCGCCCAAGCGACTCCTGTGATTCCCATGAATCCACAAAGCCACACAGCAAGGCCAAGCGTAACAAAAGAAAACGCAAGCTCGCCCCAGAACAGCCCTTGCGGTTGGCCTAATGCCGCCATGCCATTGCCCGCA
>CALFWL010000058.1 GCA_937928215.1 uncultured Pirellulaceae bacterium
GTCGGTTGTTGGATTGTAAATTCATCGTCACGCCTTGGGTTCGGGTTTGTCTCTTTTTCGAAAGACAAACGCTCGTCGACAGGCACTGGAGCGTATGGCGTCGAGATTTCACCGGTCGAATCATTCGGGGCACGGCTGAGACCAGCGTTCTGCAACTTCAGATCCTGACTCAATATTCGATCCGCAACGACTTGTCCGTCCCGTTCTGTTTCAATTTTTTCTCCGTGATCGCGGTCGATACTACTGCCAGCGACCTGTTGAGCCGCACTCGATTGTGCTGGCTCGACCGTGAGTTCGTTCAAGGTTTTTGGCTGGCGCAGCGGTTGACCTTGTTCATCGTAAGCCGTTTGGGACAGGAGCCGTTCTTTCAAGCCTGCTCCAGCTTTGTCAATCGGCAATCCAACTTCATCAACCGGTTTTGGTGTTCCGTTGATCTCGTCCCGGTTTCGTCCAAGCAGCGAAAGAGTGGGATCGGACTCACTTTCTGGCGGCGCGTCCTTAGGATCAACGTTCACGTCGGTGGGTGCACCTACAACAACCAGAAACTGTTCCGACTCGAACACGTGCTCTTCGACATGGGGCTGGCTGGCTACGGATGGCGGTTTGGAACCGGCTCGATAGTCAGGCTGGCGAACATTTTCGACTGGCCGCAGATTCTGACCATCGTGTTGATGTAACTTTTCCGCTGTCTCATTAAGTCGTGAAGCAATCGTCCGAGGGTCACTGTTTGAACTCACGACGGAAAGACCTCCACCAGCGGTGCCCGCGCCACGTGATTCGGCTGGTGCTGGTGCTGGTGGCTTGCTGATCAAAGAATCTTCGGACTCGCTGGCAGAATCTACCGAAGCTGCATCGGTCGGAATGTTTGTCGATTCGTTTAGCGAATTCAGAACATCGATAAATCTGCGATGATCTTCGGTTTCAGCATCATGCGTGCGCGAGGGCGCGATCGGCGCGACCGAAAACGGTTCGGATTGCGCGGCAACGGTTCCGGCATCGGCGGGAAACGGCAACAGATGACTGAAATTCATTAGCGAGTTTGCCTGATGCATTGCAGGCGTTCGTAGGTCGCGAAAACGTAAATTACGATCGAGAAAATTCTTCCGGGTTCTGTGACTTTGCAACACACCTCCCGTTGCCACTGCAATTTTGGCGTCAGCGCTGGTTTGGTTCGGCGTTTCGTGTATCACCCGATCTGAAGAAACTGTCCCCGAGAGTGTTAAGCAATTGCGATGCCAATTGCCCAAGTTTCGTCGGATGCCTGTGTTTACAGACTTTAAGATGGGTGGTTTGCGATGTGGGCAAGATATGACACTGCCAGCATGCGTGAAAAATTTTCGCTTGTAGGAAAAACGTTCCTAGCAAAACTGGGTTCTAGGTTCGAGGAAACGGTGGATCACATCCGCGACTCGATGGCCCGTAGCGCATGTTTTCAATCCGTCCAGCTCCGCTAGGTTTCGCTCGGTCAGTCGTTGCTCGTGCGATTGCCTGCCGGTACAGCCAAACGCAGCCATGTGCAGAGCTTGGCGCGGAAAGATTGAGTGTGCATTTTCATCGAAGCGGAAGGGTGCCAGCGAAAGCAATGGCGACGCGCAAGGCGATGCAAAATCGCACTTGCGTTTTTTTTCAAAATTATTCACAGTGCCACCATGACACTTTTCTTTTCTGAATTTTGGTACTCACCTAAAAGCGAACTCCCATGCAAGACTTTGATTCGAAACCGTTGATTGCGTGCGCATCCCAAGAGGCTGACTTCTTGTACCGCGTTGAGAATGCGGTCATGTCAATTGGGTGTGATTTTTATCACTCAGACGATTTGATGAAGGCGGACCGGGATACGTTCAGCCGGAAAATCTCGTGTGTGATTTTGGACTACCAATCTGCTAGCGGCTTGGACGATCCGTTTTTGTCTCGCCAGTCGAGAGAAGAATGGTCGCTGATCGTGGCGGTGCCCAAGGGCGATGTGCAAGCCAGTTTCCAGGCTGCCAATCTTGGTGCTGTCAACGTGATCGAAAAACCGTTGGACGAAAACGAGTTGAAGGACAATTTGCGGAACGCGTTGATCAGCGAGATGCGGGTCCGAGAGTTTCTGGCCAGTGAAGAACGTCGATTTTCCGCACCGATTTTTAATTGCTTGACCAAGCGGGAAAAAGCGATTCTCCGCCTGTTGATGGATGGCGAATCCAACAAACGAGTCGCCGCCATTCTGGACATGGGATTGCGAACGGTCGAAGGTGATCGAGCCAACACCATGAAGAAATTAAAAGCCGAATCCTACGTCGATTTGATCAAGTTGGTGACTCAGATAGAGAGCGACGTTCTGTCAACGCGGAAGCTGTTTTTTGGCAACGGTCGCCCAAATCGCTCGCTACACCGTGTGATGGCCGATAAAGCGGCGTGAGCCGTTTGGGTGTGTTTCTGCGAAGCGGATAAGGCCGTGTATCGATGTGCATTTTACCATCCCGGCCTGAATATCGTCACGCTTCGGCTTGATGTAGGCCTCGTCGTCAGCATTTGCCCAGCTCTTTTTGACTACCGCCATTGCGATTCGTGCGGCTGAACTGGACGCTTATCTGGCATCTCAGAACACGTCGCGCTCGGTGACGATTCCGTGTGACAAAGCGCTAGTCGCTAGTGCTTTGTCCCGATTGAAAGTCCGGGCTGAGCGAAAACGCGATCCAGCGACGCATTAGTTCACCGAAAAACTTGCCGGAATTTCGCTGCCAGCATTCTCGAGGGCTCGATCGACCTGTTCGATCAGCTTCTCGACGCAGAATGGCTTCTCCAGAATCGAGAACAAGCGCTGACGTTCCAGTCGGCCTTCGATCTCGCTGAATGAGTAACCGGACATCAGGATCATCTTGATCTTGTTGTTGGCGTAGTGAATGGCTTCACAGACTTCTAGGCCATCGTACTCACCCTTCAGATCATAGTCGCAGACTAAAAGTTCGGGTTCGAAAAGATAGCCGAGATCGATCGCTTGATCGCCAGCGCAAGCCGTGCGCACCTCGTGACCTTCAAGTGACAATCGTGTCTGAATCGCGTCGCAGATGACGGGTCGGTCATCAAGCACAAGTATTTTTGCCATGGAAATTCTCAATTGTTGCTAACTTTTTGTTCGGGGGTCGGTTGAGATAGGCAACTTTACTTGCCCACAAACGACTTGAACTTCAAATTTGGAGGGAGTCAAATCGACAACGTCCAGGCGTTGATATTCCCGTTGTCCTGACGATGGGTTCGCAACATCACCAAACGGATCAGGCCTCAACCTTGAACGATCAGACTTTCTGTCGTTGGGAGGGAGTCTCTTCACGATCAAAACGATGATCGAGACGACGACTATAGAGATGGTCAGCGATTCGGTTCAACACCGATTCAGCCAAGATTTCACGCCACTGCTGAGAATTCCCAGATTGGCCATTTTGCGCAGTTTCGAATTCAATACGCGCAAGGGCTGGGTTTTCACCGTTCAGTCGGAGAACGAAGGGAATTTGGGAGGCGAATTCTGTTCTTCGTGGTAGAGCTTCAGTTTGTTGCTGAGCGTCCGAGCGGTGACGCCCAGCTCGGCGGCGGCCAATTTCTTGTTGCCGCCAAACCGTTTCAAACTGTCCAGAATCAGTTGGCGTTCGACTTCCGCCAGTGTCATGCCGGCCAATTCGCCGGTCGAGCGTTCAGTTGATTTCGGATTCCAGCTGGGGAGCGATTCGACCGTGATCTCATCGGTATCGGAGACCACGCAAGCGCGCTGAATCACGTTACGCAGCTCGCGTACGTTTCCTGGCCAGTGATACTGCACCAGCCGTTTCATTGCTTCCTTTGTGATACGTTTGACACCGTTGGCGGATTCTTTCCGAAACTGTTCGACAAAATGAACGACCAACGTCGGGACATCTGCGATTCGTTCGCGCAGGGGAGGAATCTGGATCTCGAGGACGTTCAAGCGATGAAACAGGTCGCCGCGAAAGCGGCCCGCAGCAATCTCCGTTGACAGATCACGATTGGAAGTCGCGACGATCCTGACATCAAGCCGCCTAGTTTGCTCGCTGCCGACGGGGCGAATCTCTTGCTCTTCGATCACCCGCAACAGCTTGGCCTGCAACGTCGGGGGGATCTCGCTGATCTCGTCCAACAACAGAGTGCCCTCGTGAGCCTGCTCGAAGTAGCCGATCCGTTTTTGCGTCGCGCCGGTGAACGCCCCTCGTTCATGCCCGAAAATTTCACTCTCCAAAAGCGACTCGGGAATCGCGGCACAGTTTACGGCAACAAAATTCTTCGACCGACGATCGCTTTTCGTATGGACCAACCGGCTGAACAGTTCCTTTCCGGTTCCACTTTCGCCAACGATCATCACCGAAGCGGAACTGGTCGCGTATCGCGAGGCAAGCTTTACCAGTTGATTCATCACTTGCGATTGATACATCAGCGGTCGACTTGACCTAGCAGCACCGTCGGCGGACAGCGAGCTTTGTTGAGGCGGCACACGAGTTTCGCCACCCTCGCCCGTGTAGACGCCGTACGTGTGAGTCGTGAAATCCACTGCGGAAGAATCGCATCGAATTGGAGACGGTTGAATCATTCAGTTTTCAATCTGGTTTGTTACCAATCTGGCTTGCTTACGAGACCACTCGTCAGCGATGTAAAGCATCGTCACGGGTGAGTGCTGCCGTACGCTTGCTTCATCTGGTTGCCACGAACTCCCTGATCAATTTCAGGCATGAGTTGCTGGTAGGATTCTTGAGCAGATCGTTCCAGCGAAGCGATCTTGAGCATCAATTTTTCAATCTGTTGCCTCGCCTGTTCGATCAATTGCCCAACGGCGAGAGAAGCAGTTGCGCGTGATTCACGATACTGTTGCATGATCCCTGCTGCATTGTTTTCGACTTCCATGATGTGATCGCGGCTTGAACGCAGGAGATCCATGTGGCCATCAATCGGTTTTGACTGTCGCTGAAGATGCAACATTTCGTTGGCCAGACTATCCATGTGCAGGTACTGTTGCAAAAGCGATTGCAAATGATCGGTTACCTGTCGTTCTAACGGATCACGTTGCGATTCAGGTTTTGTTGTCATGGCTGTTTCACTTCCTTGATAATCGCGTCCATGGATGAAGTCACGTTCTCAAACTGTTGTTGCATCTCTTGTCGCTGCCGAATGTAGCCAAGATTCCATCGCGCGTAGTCAACCGGATACGACTCCGGGCGATTGTTGGTGATATCTCGAAACGACGCCTCTGCGTTGGCGTAGTCGCCCATGATTCGTTCGCAACAGCCGATCATGCATCGCAACCAAGCTTCCAAATCTGGGTCAACTTCCGATCGAAGACGCGCCTGACAAGTTTTCTTGGCTCCTTCATAGTTGCCCGTCATGAACAGGCTGGATGCCAGCTCGATCGAATCGACCGGCTCCGTGGCAATCCGGGTTCCCCAATCCGACGCATCGTCGACCGATGGCTCGGTGGACACCGTCTGCGGCTGATCGGGATCTGCCTGTAATGAGGATGAACCTATTGGGCTTGCGGGATTCGAAGCCGTAAGACTCTCCTCTGGTCGAACGTGTTTCGATCTTGAGTCGTTGAATTCCGGGTTCGAAGATGAGTCTTCAACCATTGCAGATTCGGTCGGCAGCTCAGAAGAAGCATCTCGCATGTGTGGAGTTGTTTTGGTCTTCTTTTGATCAATCAATTTGCGAATCAGAAAAATTCGTTCATGAATTGACTCGATCCGAGCCTCGTTTCGTTTTTTGAAATGGTCAGCGTCATCTCGAAACGCGGACTCCGCTTGTTCGTTTGAACGTAAGTTCGACTTGGTCAGCTCAAGTAGCTCCGATAACGATTCGAGAGACCGGTCGCGACGAACGTTGCTGGCCGGGTTCGCACGGACTTTGTTGGCAGGAGACACGGGCCCAGCGGAATCGGGATTCGATGTTGGCGTGGTCGGTTCGTCGGTCGCCTGGATCGTTTGGATTGCTGGAGGTCGCCGAGAAATGGATTGTGCAAAGCCCGAGTTGCCAACGATGCAAATCGTTATCAGCGCGAGCAAAACCAAGAATGGTCGAAGTGGATTTGATAGTTGAAGGGTTGCAGGGTTCATGATTCATCTGTGTGATAAAAGCAGAGCTTTGACGTGTGAAATTCATTGTCTCGAACTACAGCGCGTCGGGCAGCACTCCGGCAAAACACAAGGCGGCCGTGTGATGCTCGCCCTGTCGTTGATAGGCATGCCCCAAAATTTGTAGGGTCGTTCGCTTTTGTTCTTCGCTCAAGTCAGCTTTCCAGAGGAGTTTGCAGCGAGCGATGCATTGTTCGATTCTTCCGTTTTCGGCATAGATTCTGACTAGGCGTTCCAGCGCCAGCGTTCGCCAGCGATCGACGTTGTTTGTTAATTGCTCGAACGTCTTGATCGCTTGCTCCGCTTGGCCTGCGCCTTGTTGCATCTGCCCCAGTTCAAACATTAACTGCCGTTGCCATTGGCCGATGTCGGGCCGTGCCAGCGAAAGGAACATCATGTCCATCGCCCGATCTTCGAATCCCAGTTCACGATACGCTCGAGCAGCAACATAGCAATCAGAGAACGACTCAAAGGCGGAATCGTCGAGCATGGCAATCGAAGTCAATAAACGATTTCTTTCCGCTTGAATCTGCCTTTGGTCGCTGACTCCGCGAAAGCGAGCGAATGCACCCAGCAGGGCAGCGACTTCTTTCTGCCGACTGGCGGAAGGATTGTCCTTGACTCCTTGTGAAAACGCGTCGCGAGATCGAAAGAGTGCGTCGTTGGCGGCAAAAGGATTGTTGGCTAATAAGTATGCGCGGGCGAGATTCAGCGTGGCCCAGCGAATTTGTCGGGAATCCACGGCGGTGGCGATGGCGCGACGGGCGGTCGTGATGGCGGAGTCAGTATCAAGGGTCGCCAGCAGGCTGGATGACAACAGACAGTAGCTGCTGGCTTCCAGATCCGAGTTGACGGTCTGGTCAATCGCCAGATACAGCAGGCGTCGTGCTTCCGTATGGTTGTTCAACAGCAGTTGCAACTTTGCCTGATTGAAGAATAGACTTGCCAGCATCTCCTCCTTGGGCAATGTCAGTTCCAATTCTTGGTAGCGATTGGCGGCAGCGTCGTACCGTTTTCGAATCAGGTTCAGATTCCCTCGAGCCAAGAGCGCCGCATGTCGTTTTTCACTAGATTGGAATTCGAGTTCAAAGCTGCGTAAAGCTCGATCCGCTACGTCGAAGCGAAAAGCCTGCAAAGCGCCTTCACTTCCCTTGGATTCTTGCACTTCCTGCACGGTCATCACTTGGATATCCGCGCCGACTTGGAACCAGACCACGTCAAAAGGCAGTAGCAGGGCGTCAAGTATCAGGCTCAATGAAGCGCCTTCAAGCTGAATCGTTCGAGACCGATGCCTGAGCGTTTCGGTGGCTGATGGGCTGACATTCAGATTCAGCTTTGCATTCGTTGAAATTTGGGCAGCCAACGAGACAATCGGTTGCAACTGAGCCGACACCGATAGCGAGATCAGATCGGCCGCATCCGCAGGGCGTTGAAGTATCGAAATCGAGACGACATTGGGATCGATTTTGACGGCACTTTTTTTCTCACACGGTTGATCAACCACGTCAAGAAACCGCTCGGGCGCGATCAGAGAATGATCAAAAACGACTTCGTGAGGTAACGTCAGGTCCGGAACAACGGCACGGTTTGACAGAGACTGAGCATTAACGGTTTGGTGTGCCGCGACCGGGATGTTCAAGCTTGCATAGAGAAAACTGAGCCACGACCGAGACTCGGCCGGTACGTTCTCGAATTCATTCAGTCTCAGCATGTTGTCGGCAACCAGTTCCAGTGCTTCGGCTGGTTTACCATCAGTTAACAGGCAGCGAGCATATCCACTTGTTGCCAATAGCAGGTGGTTGTGATTGCTGGAATTCGTGATCGATCGATAGTATTTTTTGCCAGCCTGCTGGTACCATCCCATCAATTCGCAACAGAACGCTTCTCTGAGCAAGACGGATGATTCGTCGGGAGCGAGCGATGCGGCGGCTGCGTGATAGTGCTCCAGCGCGAGTTCGTGATTTCCAGCCACTAGGTACCGATCCCCCAATTGCAATGAGGAATGGCCGAACTCGGTATCTTCGACGCTGGGCGTATCGGTCAGGCTGGTTGAGAACGCGTCGCGAGGTTGTACGGCAGCGGCTTCGTCATCGGTCGGCAGCGCAGCGTCTGTCAGGTTCAACCAGACCATCCCCGCGATCACCCCAACTGCAAACAGGGTAGACAGCATCCAGGTTTCGACTCGTAACATGCCAGCCCGATAATCGTTACAAACGGCAAAGTTCCACTCTGATTTCTCATCGGCGTGGAATGAAACGGATCGTCAACGGTTCCCGGTGAAAGCGGGGTAATCAGCGGTCCACCGCATGGAATGACAATTTTACATCGCATTTATCAGGGCAATCTCTGGAAGGCTGGAAATCAAAGCCGGTTTTGAAGACGTTTGGTTTGAGAGAATTGGATGCAAAAGCAAAAAATGTGGTTTCACGACAGCAAGTTAGTTGACAGCCCATCGATAACATCAGTATCGCAACCAACCTGATGGAGCTACCCATGGAAATCAACGGTCATGGAAAACACATAAAGGTGACCCCGCCTAAACCCAACATCAGTGGCACTAGTGCCAATGGTGGAGTGTCGGCAGGTGGAGAAGTCGAGCAGATCAAACCTCAGCGATTGCTGGAACGTCTGCAAGGCGATGCAAAAGTTCGTGAACAGCTATTGGTGGAAGTCAAGGCGAAAATCGCGGCGGGCGAGTATGCGACTCGTGCAGCCGCGGTGGAAACCGCTCAACAAATCGTTGAGCCCAACTAGCCGTAACGAAGAGTTCTTTGGCGGGAAGGATCCTGTCAATTCGTCGTAAGGATGCAATTGTTCTAACCTGTCACGTTTTTCAGAACTTCGGAGATCCTTACCATGTCACTAGGTTTAGCTAACAACGTCGGAGCGCTAAACGCGCAACACAATTTGACCCGTTCAACAAGCAAGCTCAATACTTCGATCGAGCGTTTGTCATCGGGTTTCAAAGTCAATCGAGGTGCAGATGGTCCTGCAGCGCTTGTCATTTCAGAAAAGCAACGTGCTCAGATTTCCGGCTTGCGGGCCGCAATCGATAACACGGAGAAAGCCGTTTCGGTCGTTCAAACTGCCGAAGGTGCTTTAAACGAGATCAACAGTCTGCTGGTCAAGGCTCGAAGTCTTGCCATCGACTCCGCAAACTCTGGCGTGAACGATGAAGATGCGTTGGCCGCCAACCAAGCGGAAATCGCAAACGCGGTGGATACGATCAACCGGATCGCCAACAACACTCAGTTTGGCGAAAAGAAGTTGCTTGACGGCACGTCAGGGATCAGTGGTTCTGCAACTGATGCGGATGTCACATTTCAGAAGGCCACTTCCAATACCTCCCCCGGAACGTACGCAGTTGAAGTTACGACTGCTGCGGAGTCTGCGGAAACCAGTGCGGGTGCAGCTCAAACTGGAACGCTGGCCAACGCGGAAGTTTTGACGATCAACGGCACTAACATCACCTTGAACGCTGGTTTAACTCAGGATCAAGTGGTTAGTCGAATCAACGAATTCTCGGATCAAACCGGTGTGATCGCTGAAGATGATCCAGCTGATGCAACGACCACTCGGCTGCGAACCAGTCAGTTTGGTTCAGACGCATCGATTGATGTTGTTTCCGACACGGCAGCTGGTGGAGCTGGAACTACTTCTGGTTTCGGAAGTTCGACTACCAGCGTGACTGGTACGGATATCGCGGGCACAATCGGTGGAAACGCAGCCACAGGTAAAGGTCGTGTGCTGACCGGAACTGCTGGACTGTCGGAAGGTGTTCAGTTGCAGGTTGCCGTGGATGCGGCCGATGCAACGACCACCGTCGGTGGCACCGGTGACACCTCACAGGGAGATGTCTCCGTCACCAGCAATGCTTTGGTCTTTCAGATTGGAGCTAACAAAGGTCAAACGGTTTCTATCGCAATCGATTCAGTTGCCGCAACTGGCTTGGGCACGGGCGTTGCCGACAACAGTTTCAGTAGTCTGAACGATATCGATGTCACGTCGGCAGCGAATGCTCAGGACACTTTGGGAATCATCGATTCAGCAATCGACGAAATCTCAAACTTGCGAGGTACCCTGGGTGCATTTCAGGGAAACACTCTGGAGTCAACCGCTAACAATTTGCGAACCACTTTGGAAAACACCGTCAACGCCGAGTCCGTCATTCGTGACACCGACTTCGCCGAGGAGATTTCCAACTTTACCAATAGCCAAGTCCTTGTTCAGGCCGGCACATCCGTCTTGTCGAGTGCGAACCAGTCTTCTCAGCTAATCCTGTCACTGCTTGGATAATCCCGAGAGACCCTTATCTACGTTCGCAAATCCGATCGGCGGAAGAGGCTTGAACACCTCTTTCGCCATTTTTTGGGCTGGACATTAAGGCTTTGTCACATTGCACCCGTGCTTTGTTTTTTGTAATTCAGGAGTCCACCAACGATGTTCTCAATTGACGGATTGGTCAGTGGCCTGGACACAACATCGATTATTGATGGATTGGTATCGTTGCAAGCGTCTCAGGTCGACCGACTTAATGGCAAGAAAAACGATATCATCACACAGCAAACGGCCTTCAAGGGAATTGAAGCACGGCTGCTTAATTTCCGCGGTGCGCTCACAAAGCTAAACCGAACCGCGGGCTCTGTTTTCGAAGGAAGCACTGGTTCGTCAAGCAACGAAGATGTGCTTACGGTCAATGCCAGTGACAATGCAGCCGAAGGTATTTACTCCGTCCGGGTCACATCGCTCGCAAAAGCGCAGCAACTGGGCTCCCAGGGTTTCACCAGTTCCGCGGCGACCATTTCACAGGGAACAATTTCGTTTCAAGTCGGTAGTCGAGAATCAACCGAGATCACAATCGACTCCACCAACAACAGCGTCGAAGGTCTGGTCGGAGCCATCAATACCCAATCGGATGACGTTTACGCGTCCATCGTGCGTGATCAGGCCAGCAACTCAGACCGAATTCTGTTGACCTCTCGTCATTCTGGCGAAGCCAACGAAATTACGACTACCAACAATCTAGCCGCGACATCTGGAGCGGAGGTGCGTCCGGATTTCAGCGGGCCTGCGGTTCAGGAAGCGACCAACGCGACTCTCCAACTGGGCTCGGGGCCCGGAGCGATTTTGGCGGAATACGATTCCAATGAAGTCGAAGGGTTGATTGAAAATGTCACTCTGAATCTGACTTCGGTCGACCTTGATAACGACGTTACGATTAACATCCAGCACGACAACGAGGGGCCTGCTGACGCCATTCAGGAGTTTTTCGAGGCATACAATGAACTGGTCGACTTCATTGACGAACAAACTAGCTTCAATTCCGAGACAGGCGAGGGCAGCCCTCTAATCGGGAATCGGAACATCACGAACTTGAAAAACCGGCTGGGCGAGCTGGTAACCGATGCGGTGCCGGGGCTCGATAACAGTTTGAATCGATTGTCGCAGATTGGTCTGGATATTGATAATCGAGGAAAATTGACCTTTGACTCGGCTCAGTTGGACAAGGTACTCAATGGCGAAGTGGAAGGTGTCGATCGAAGCGACGTTAAACGACTGTTTGGCTTGGGCGGAGCTAGTGACACTGCTGGAATTGAATTCATCCTTGGCAGTACCCGGACCAATGCTTCGGCGGGCACGATCGAAGTTGACATTTCACAGGTCGCTCAACGAGGCACCGTGACCGCCAGCAATGCTGCGGCAAATGGGCCGTTGGATTTAGCGAATGAGACCGTCACAATCGACGACACCAGCAATGAGTTGACTTTCACGATCGACGGGCAAGCCACCGAAACATTGACGCTGACCAATGGCACGTATACCCGGCAGGAAATCGTAGATCATCTTCAGGCGGTCATCGGGGCTTCTTCTGTGGCCTCTGCTCAGAATTTGACCGTTTCGCTGAACGTCGACAAGATTCAATTAACATCCGGCAGCTATGGTTCTAACTCCAGCGTCGGCGGATTTGCAGGATCGGCCGCAGCAGCGTTGGGGTTCACAGGTTCTGAATCGGGGCAGGGAACCGATGTCGTGGGTAAGTTCATCGTGGATGGAGTCGTCGAGGCTGCGACCGGCACGGGCAGGGTTCTGATTGGTGATTCTGAAAATGAAAATACGGCTGACTTGCAGTTGAGAGTCACACTCGATTCTTCCGCCGTCACCAGCGGTGTAGAGGGCGAGATCACCCTGAGTCGTGGAGTCACGTCGCGGATGGATCAGTATTTCGCTGATTTACTGGATCCCGTCGGAGGCACGTTGACGACGGCGTCCGAAGACTTTGACCTTCGCATCGAATCACTAGATTCATCAATCGAACGAGTCAACGCGATCAGCGAAGCAAAAACTCAATACCTGATTGAACAGTTTGCCGCACTTGAACGTGTGCTCAGCGACCTACAGGGAACCAGTAGTTTCCTGAGTAGTCAATTGGCATCGATCGGCGGCAATTAACGCTGACAACGATGCTTGTACACTGTCTCGGCGTGAAGCTGAGCGACTGACTTTCAAGTGATCTTCCACAAATCGATTTCTATGGGTTCCTCAATTTCATGAACGCTTACAAGAAGTACTCAATCGAAAATCAGCTTTCCGGATGGACCAGAATCGACATGCTGCTGGCGTTGTATGATCGCGCGATCAACGAAATTGCCGCCGCTCAAAACGCCAGTCGTGTGGGAGACTCAGGGCTGATGGCCGAGAAAATGATTGACGTCAATCGGCTGTTGCTGGCGTTGCATAGCGGTCTGAACACCGAAGAATACCCTTTGGCAGTCGACATTGCTCGGCTTCTGAACTTCGTGATGCTGCGACTGGGACAACAAAATTTTTCCGAAGCCATTCATTTTTTGAGCAAGCTGAAATCGAGCTACGAATTGATTCGAGACGAGGCCAATTCGCTAGAAAAGCAAGGCAAATTTTCAACCTTGGATACCCCGTCCGGCTTGAATACAGTCGCCTGAGTTCACGTCAACTGGCAGTATATTTGCGGGGATGTTTCTCTGAATCGCGGCAACAAGACTGGCATACGGACGGCCTCTGTTGCCGCGATATATATTGCGCGAAGATTCTTTCCGTTGCCCAAAATCAGGATTTCCCGAATTCCGATTCGTCCTTGACGCGGATGCGAATTTTTTGAACTTGGCGGCGATTGGCGGACACAATCTCAAGATCAAAACGCGGCAACGAAAGCGTATGACCGGGTCGCGGAACCTCGTTCAGTTCGTGCAGGATCAATCCCGCCAGCGTGTCGAAGTCTTCATCCTCGGGAAGGTCCAATCCGAATTCTTGGTTCAGGCGACTCACGTGGACAGAACCCGACACTTCGGCGACGCCGCGTTGCAGCACATTGATGTCAACGTCTCGGGCCGTATCCGTTTCGTCCTCGATCTCGCCGACAATTTCCTCCAGCACGTCTTCAATGGTCACGACTCCCGCGACACCACCATATTCATCCTGAACAACAGCCAGGTGAGTTCGGCCGCGTAGGAATTGCTTCAACATGGCAGCCAAATTTTTCGTTTCGGGCACGAACAGCGGGGCACGCAACAGTTTCTTCAGTGGTTTTCGTTTTGATTCACTACGTAGAGACTCTCGCAACAAATCCTTCGCAAAAAGAAGCCCGACAATCTGATCGAGTTTCTTGTCGTAGATTGGGATTCGCGTTCTTCCTGAATCGACGACGTGTTCGACCGCGTCGTGCCAGCTGGTCGACATTTCCAACGCGTCGATTTTTGAACGCGGCGTCATCACCATGGCGACGTCTTGATCGTCCAACTCCATGACGCCTTCAATCATTTCGCGAGCATCGGACTGAAGAAATCCATCATGCTGCCCCTCTGAAACCATCGACAGGATTTCGTCCTCGAACGCTTCCTCTTCGTCTTCCTCGGCTTCATCGTGCCCGCTGGCTCGACGAAAAAGGTTGGAAACCAACTGCCCCACCAGTAGCAGCGGCCACGCCAGCGAAGAAACCACCCACCACCATCGCCACGTGCGAGCCAGAAATCGCGTCGAGCTGAGCGTTGCGATCGCCCACGGAATCCAGCTGCCCGTCAAGACAAAACTGAGCGCGACGAGCGTAATCAGCGAAAGCGTCTCGCTGAACTTCAATTCCAGAGGATCACGATTGCCCAAGAGAATGCCGATCAGACCGACAGCCCCGACCCCCGCCGAAAGCATTTGAAGAATGTGAGCCCCGAGGCTCAACTGTTCACGCTGATCGAAAATCTTGCTGAACAAAGCTGGCCGGTTACGTTGTTTGCAATACTCTTCCAAGTCGTGCCACGCAACCTCGTTAAGCGCGATAACGGCGGTCGCCGCGAAGGTGGTCAGTGCGAATCCAAGGATCGCCATGCAGGAAAACCAGAGAATCATACGTTCCGTTCCTGCTGTTGCGACGAGATCGAAATTGGATATCCGAACCGAGCCATGTACTTCGTCTCGGCAGATCGCATCTCAAGGATCGCTGCTGGATCTTTGTCGTCGTAACCCACCAGATGCAAAGTCCCATGGACAACGTACAGCATCAACTCGGCTTCGAAGCTCCAGTTGGCTTCGACCGCTTCTCGGGCTGCCGTGTCCGTACTGACAATCAGTTGCCCATCCATTCGGCCGAGCGACTCGTCCTCATCCAGCACGAAACTGATCACGTCGGTTTCGTAGTCATGATTCAGGTACTGCTTGTTCAGCTTTCGAATCGCCGAGTCATCGACCATCGCGATGCTCAGCTCTCCTTGAGTGATTCCATGATCGTCCATAATCTGCCAAGCAGCCATCGCGAGCGCTTTTTCATCGACGGACTTTGCCTGTTGATTACAGGTTTCGACAGTAAGTTGATTTGCGTCCAATAACGTTCAGGCCGATTGCTGTTCCGGATATTTCACGCGAGCATGATACGTCGCATTGAGCGATTTTGTCAGGCTGTCTTGGATGGATCGAAGTTGCCCGATCGTGATGG
The DNA here is from genome assembly GCA_937928215.1 of uncultured Pirellulaceae bacterium. Taxonomy (GTDB): domain Bacteria; phylum Planctomycetota; class Planctomycetia; order Pirellulales; family Pirellulaceae; genus Mariniblastus. Next base: position 15,064 of record CALFWL010000058.1, read on the forward strand.
CACACTCATCGAACTGTCCGTCGTCGAATTTCTTGCTGGCAATCGACTCGACGAGATTTTCGATTCTTGAAGGCGTCGGTTCCCGCAAGGTGCGACTGGCGCTTTCCACCGCGTCGGCCAGCATCATGACGGCTGCCTCGGGCGTTTGCGGGCGAGGACCGGGATAGCGGAAATCCGCTTCATCCAAGGGAGCGGGGTTGTCATTATCGTCCGAAACCGCCGCCTGCTCGGAAGCTCGACGGTAGAAATACTCGACCAATGTTGTTCCATGATGTTGCTCGATCAAGTCGATCACTCGTTTCGGAAGCCGATGTTTACGAGCGATCTCGGCGCCGTCTTTTACGTGGGCAATGATCACAAGGGTGCTCATGGTAGGCACAAGATCGTCGTGCTTGTTGATTCCTGAATCTTGGTTCTCGATGAAATACTCAGGCTTGCGAAGTTTCCCGACATCGTGAAAGTAGGCGGCGACTCGACATAGCAATCCGTTGGCACCAATCGCATCGGCTGCGGATTCGCTCATCGAGGCCACGTTGATGCTGTGGTTATAAGTTCCAGGAGCTCGCTGGACCAGCTCCTTCAACAGTGGATGGTTGGCATCGGTCAGCTCCAACAAGCTGATGTCGGTTTGAAAGTCAAACAAGCGTTCGAAAAACGGCAATAGAACGGTCATGACTCCGCCTGCAAACGCGGCGCCTCCTGCGAACCAGAGCGCGTTGGTCAGCAATGACAACGTCAATGGTTGCCCCAGCATGTATTGAACGCCAATCACCGTCGGAAACACGATCGAGGCGGAGATCATTCCAACGCTAACCAGTTTCGTGCGACTGCGAATCGTTCGACACAGCAAAGCGGCGGAAGAGGAAGCGGCTGTCAGCGTGACGAATTCTCCCAGGTCATAACCATGAGTCACCGTAAACGCCAACGCCACTACCGCCCCCAAGATCAGAGCCAGTTCAATGTGATACGCGATCGCGATGGTCATAGCGAATAACGTGACGGGGATGATCTCCGCCCGCCAGTGAACATTGATTGCGGCGATCCAAGCAAAGACCAGAGTAACGGCAACCAAACCGTGCACAATCGCGTACAGCTTCAGATTGGCCAGCAGGTGATGGTCTCGATGATAAAGATATTGCGTAACTAGTCCAAACAGCGCGGCGAACATGCCCAGAAACAAAAACGACCTGACAACCCTCGCGAACGATGAACGGCTGGCCACAAAAGCGTCATGCTCGGCTCGCAACAATTCAATGTCATCGTCGTCCAGCGGAACGTTGGCTTCAATTCCCTGACGATCAAGATCGACTTTCATTTGTTCTAGGCGTTCCCCCGGTTGGTAGGTCCGCATCGCAAATTCGACGCTACTTTCTGCTTCGTCGGCCCCGCGTTTCGAATCAGTTCGATTGAACTCTAGTGTGGTCGGAATTTGTGGCTTCAACCAGTCGGTGATTCTCGCCGCGACGAACTCAGGTTCGTCAATCAATTCGGACTCACTGCGAATTTCTGTCAACAGCTGCTCATCGAGTTGATCGAGCACTTCTGCCTTACGGACATCGGCAACTTTCACTCGCCGTCGATTTTGAATCGCCCCCTTAGGATAAACTTCGATTTCCTCCATGCTGCCATCACCGACTTTGTGTTCGAGCGTTTCCAGCATTCCAAACTTGTCGATGTTGATGAATGCCTTGTCGAGTGCCCGTTTAAGCCCTTCCAGCGTTTCGTCGCGCTCGAGCGCTTGGCTAAATCGGTTGTACCAGTCCTCCGACGTAACGCCTTCCGCTTTGCCTAACGCTTCGTCGGAGACAAATTTTTTCCACACATTCGAATCAGGAACTTCGTCGAACGATTTCTGTTTGACTTCGAAAACGTCATCGATCAACGCCTGTCGCATCTGCTCGATCGTCAACTGATCGTGTGAATACAAGCAAAGAAAATTCCGCCGGGCTTCGTCGCGAAGATCGTCCGTCCGTTCGAAATCCTTAAACTCGAATTCCGTTCTTGCGTGCAAATCCCTCAGCGGAGCCTCACGGACGCGATACGAGAAAGGCGGCGACCAACCGAACATGACCACCCACAGCACGATCGCTGTCACCGCGCCGATGCCAACCCGAGCCCACACGTCGCCCCGTTGGAGAAACTCGGTCGCTCGCTTCAGTGGAGGCTTGGGTGCTGGAACCATCCAGCGATTACGATTGGATGTCGAATTCGACATGAGAATATTGAGTTACCTATTGTGGTTGCCTGAGGCATCCTGATTTGAGCCGACGGTGTCGTAGGCCTTCACGATCTCGGTGACCAACCGGTGACGAACGATGTCGTCGGCGGTCAGTCTAGCAATCGCAATGCCCTTGATTTTCTTCAGTCGGTTGAGCCCATCGATCAGACCGGATTGAGTCTGTGACGGCAGATCGGTCTGAGTCGGATCACCCGAAACCACAATTTTCGAAGCCTCACCCATCCGCGTCAAGAACATCTTCATCTGCGAAATCGTGGTGTTCTGGGCTTCATCAAGAATAATGAACGATTCGTTCAGCGTTCGGCCTCGCATATAGGCCAGCGGGCAAACCTCGATCACGTCCCGTTCAATCAGCAACTGAACCTGATCGTAGCCAATCATCTCGTGGATCGCGTCGAGCAACGGACGAAGGTAGGGGTTGATTTTCGCTTGCAGGTCACCCGGAAGAAAACCAAGGCTCTCGCCCGCTTCGACCGCAGGACGCACCAGCACAATCTTTCTGACAACTCGATTCTTTAACGCTTCGACCGCCATCGCGACTGCCAAGTACGTTTTGCCTGAACCGGCTGGTCCAATCGCAAAGACAACATCCTTCGTTCGCATCGATTCCACATACTTTGCCTGTCCGGCAGTGCGGGGTCGAATTTCTTTGCCCACCTGCAGTGTTTCGATCGATGCGGTCCGTTGCGACGGAGCCGCTTCTCCCGTGATACGTGCAATGGTCTCGTTGAACAAGTCAGGCGTCAGGTTGCCGCGTTGTCGCACGATATCTGCAAGTTGCTCAACCGCTTCGGTCGCGCTGGCTACGGCGCTGGAGTCGTCGCCGCTGATTTTGACTTTGCCATCACGATGAGTGATGCTGACCTGAAATTTTTCACGAAGCCGTTTCAGGTGCTGATCCTTGGCTCCGAACAAGGGAAGAACCAGCTTCGGTTCGACGGCAGAGATAGTTGCTTCGGTCATTAAATAGTGCGGCGGGATTCTCCGTCACATCCAGAACCGGTAATTGAATTTCGACGTGAGGCCATCGCCTTATGTCGTGATGCACTGACAATCAGTCACACCAATTATATGCGAGTGTAGGTGACAAGTGACACTCCAATGGGTTCAGTAGCGTGTGTCAAAATGGTTATGCGGAATCTTTCTCAGTTGCTGTGCTCACAAGCGGTCTAATGGGCGCAATCTGGCCAATTTGAGCGTTTTTCGGCTAGCAGCCGGGACACTGAGATTGCCGTCAGCTCAAGATTTCCTGTAAAAACCGGGGCAGAACCTGCTCAGTCCGCACGAAAGTTCACGCGTGGCCCAAGAGGCGGTTCAATCCCATCGCCGCGAGCTGAAAAATGAATCGCTTTCAAACTATCTGGTTACCAATTTTTTTGGCATGGTGTGCGGTTGCTGGACCTCCATTGGCAACCAGTAACGCTCAAGACGCCAACTTTCTGGATCAAGAGCTGACTCCAGAATTGATCGAGCAATACGAGCTGAAGCTGAACGCGATTCTGAAAACTCGTACCGATCAGGAAAAAGTCTTCATCGCCCAGTTGGTCGCCAATATGAAAACAGGAGCCGTGCCAATCAAACTGGTTTCTACCAGCTTCAAGTGGGTGCAGCAGAACCGTCCGAAAAGCAATTATCCATTTATCTACTTCGAAAAAGTCTTACGACTACAAGCGGACAAAATCGGAGTTGCCGACGCCATTCCCCCGTTTGATTTCGAGGTATTCCGATCGTCTGGCCAGCGTGAACTTGGGCAACAGTTGGACGCTGGCCAACAAACCGATCTACAGAATCAATCGTTGTTCGAAACCGCTCGCACCCGCATCGGGCGATTGTTTCGACGCTTTCCGGGTGGGTCAAAATTTGCCGACGGAGCCACCAGTTCCCCATAGCCAATGTCGCCAGACTTCACAGAGCCCGTGACCAAAAGTGCGACCGCGGAGCGCCCACGAGTCCAGCCGTTTTCACGGAGCTACCCGACTGGCAGATCGTTGCTGGAAATCTTCTGGTAAATTTTCCAGAACGGCCAGACGTAAATCGTGTCTGCGAAAAACAGGACCGCCAGCATCGCAACCGGTAACGTTCCGTCGAAAATCCAAGGCAACGCAAACATCGGGCCCAACACCTTGCTTGCCAAGCCCAGTCGCAACACGTTTCGATTGAGGCTTGGCTGGCGATCGACCATCAGATAACCAACTCCAAAAATTGCGACCAGCAATCCGACCAGTTGAATCGGTAGCACGAATTCAGGTTTTGGAACACCAAGAATTTTATACCCTTCATGATACAAAATCATCATGGAAAGCCCGGCCATTAGGTTGTAGTAACCTGCAAACTTCAACACGCCATGCATCCATGGTACGAGCGTTTTTTCGGTCGAGTCGTGCATGTTCCGGGCTCTTGGGTTTACCGCAATTTGATCCGGCGGATGCAATTTTACGGTTCAAAGATCCTGCCAGTAGTGAACAAAATTCAGCTTGGGAGTATAGCCTCCGTCAGCTTGGCGTTGCAGAACGGCCACCAAGCGTCGCCGTTGATCGATCGCAAGCAACTGTTCGCGGTCCAGTTCGTTTTCCGGATACCAAGCGACCGCATTCAAAAACTTTTCACGGACGTGATCGTCAATCACGATCGTGTCAAGTTGCGGGATCGCATCTTGAGGCCTTGTGAGGTGCCCGGCCAGGTTTTCCGTCGTCACTTGCTCCGGACTGATCGAATCCTCGACCTTGAAACGGCCGACTGCAGTGCGTTGCAAATCCGTCATCACGGCATCGGTTGCCAACGTTTTTGCGATGTCTCGTCCCAGCGTGCGGACGTAAGTTCCTCCGCTGCAACGGATCGTTAATTCGAAATTCGGATACTCGAACTGTGACAGCTCCAGTGAATGAATGTTTACGCGACGCGGCTTCAGTTTTGCCTCAACGCCTTTGCGAGCAAGCTTGTACGCGCGGACGCCGTCGACTTTCAACGCAGAGAACTGGGGCGGAATCTGCTCGATCGCACCGATGAAGTTCGGAATCACGGATTCGATCTGAGTCCGAGAAATTGCGGGAGGTGTCCGCAGTTCCTGCACGGTGCCCATGATGTCTTCGGTGTCGCTGGTGGCACCCAGCCGAAACGAACCTCGGTACTCTTTGTCGGCATCCTGAACGAATCGGATCAGACGAGTCGCTGGCCCAATTGCGGTGACCAGCACGCCAGAAGCAAGCGGATCAAGCGTTCCGGCGTGTCCGACTTTTTGAGGCCGCACGAGTTTCACGACCGAGTTGATCGCGGTGCGTGAGCCAAGGTTCCTCGGTTTGTTCAAGTTGATGAAGCCGAACACGTTTACTGATTCTTTAACCGTTCGATCTCGGCCTTCAACTCAGTGATTTGAGCCTCCAACTGAGCGACCTCGTCGGGATCATCGGTCTGCTGCTTGGCAGCTGCGATCAATTTCTGAGTCTTTTCGACTTTCTGCCGGAGCACTTCCAGACGCTTTTTCGTTTTCTTGTCCATCTTTGTGCTGTCTTGAAACTGAGTCAGGCCTGCCATCGTGGCCAAAACGTTTGCGACGATTGCATAAAGAAAGCCCGCCACATGGGCAGGCTATGGTGTCTTCAGGCTGGTGAAATGTCAACCGTGGCAACTGAGTTAACCGCCGCCAACGCCAGCGCTAACTGACTGTGTTCCAGAAGCGATCGGAATGATTGGAACCGGTGTCGCTTCGAACTCGAGGCTTTGCAGACGCTCGACTCGCAACGCACTGCCTCGCACTGGCTGCTCACCCGAGAACGCAACTTGAGCCGGTGTGTTGTGACCAAACATGTATTCAATCGATTGGCGAACGCTGTCCATTCGCTGCTGCGAACGCGCTTCGTTGCCGTCGCGATGAATGTACACAGTTTTTCGAGCCTGCGGCATGTTTTGGACCAAGCCGGAAACAATGGTACGACCAAAGTCGTTTAACTCGCCTGTTTCTGCGTCAAAGTGCATCGACGACAACACGCATTGTCGCTCGTAGCCCGAATCAATGTACTTGCCCCACAGGTTCTCATAGATCTGGCGATCAACGCAAACGAAAGGCTTGGGCCATGCATCATTTCTTGCGGCGACCAATGCGTTGCGTTCTTGCGCCTGATGCAGATTGTCGCGAACGTGACCGTCACCGATCCCGCACCCTCGCGCACCGCAACCGCCTCGATCAGGGAAGCCGAACGCCGGCGTTCCAGCACAGTCAGAACAGGCTTGGCCAACCGCGTCGCCTTGCGCGCCGACACCGGCCAATGTGGCGACTACAGCGCACAACATCATGGATTTGAATTGACTCAACATCGATTACCGCTCCGTTTGTGACTTCCTTGTTCAAACGCGACAGACCGCGATCAAGAGTGGTATCGGAATCGGCCGTTTCACTCCGCCGCAAATTTCAGAGGTGAAAACCGAGAAATTTGCTGCAACCGGTAGCGGAACCGTGAAGCACGCAGGGTCTGGCAAACTATGACAGTCATGAGGCCGCCCACGGGCCGTTGAGATTGCCGGTCAGGAAGAAGTTGGCGGCAAAAATATACGTGCGAGTCAATCGCACGCTAGCAGGCTGGAGCAAGGAACCTCCAATAATTCGTTGAGGAGAAAGCAGCTGGGATCATTCGGTGGCACGAAATTTGGAATGCAAATTTTCTCCGCTGGTCGGTGTGAAGTCTGCGCTTTCGGCTGGTGAGGCTTGATTATTCTCCTCGTGGTTCGTCTAGCTTGAATATTCAGCTAAGCGGCTGGGTAGGCGATTGGGCGATGATTCGCCGAAATTCGTATTGCCTCAAATTTGGACAGTTCATATCGTGTCGTCGACTGCGGAGCCTTGGTGATTCGAAACTCACCTGAAAAGCGTATTCCCGCAACGTAACACACTTGGTAGAAGCAGTTCTGCCCGGGAGATGGCAGGAAACGTCAGGTGCAAATCCACCTGCGAAAATTCCAACTCGTCTTTCGTTTGACAACTTAAATACCCCACCATTGCATGGAGGCAATGGCATCATGACAGTAATCCCTGACGTGAATTCCCGTATGGACCTGATCACATCCGTTCCATTGTTGGACGTCGGCCGAGGCAATTCGCCTTTGAAAGCCGAGATCATGTCCGCTTTCTCTGAAATCATCGATAGCGGCTGGTTCGTTGGTGGCCCGCACGTGAAATCGCTGGAGCAAGCGGTTGCCCAAGTCAGCGGCGCTGACCACGCGGTCGGTTGTGCGTCCGGCAGCGAAGCCCTCTTGCTGGCGCTGATGGCCATCAACATCGAACCGGGTGACGAAGTCATCTGCCCAAGTTTTACTTTTTTCGCGACGACTAGCGCGATCTCAAGATTGGGAGCCACGCCCGTTTTCGTCGATATCGATCCGAAAACATTCAATGTGAATCCAGCAAAACTGGAGGCGCTGATTACCGAGCGAACCAAAGCAATCATTCCCGTCCACCTGTTTGGACAATGTTGCGATATGGATCCGATCCTGAAAGTCGCGACAGATCATGGCCTGAGAGTGATCGAAGACTGTGCACAATCGATTGGAGCGTCCGACAAAGGACGTCCGGCAGGAAGCATGGGCACGATTGGTTGTTTCAGTTTCTATCCAACCAAGAACCTTGGCGGATTTGGAGACGGCGGCATGCTGACGACAAACGACCCCAAGGTGGCTGATCGTTTGCGATTGCTGGCCAACCACGGCATGAAGCCTCGCTATTACCACCGTGAAGTCGGCATCAATAGTCGTCTGGACGCGATGCAGGCCGCAGTGCTGGGAATCAAAATCAAGCACCTTGCCGATTACGGTATCGCTCGCAGACGGAACGCGATGCGATATCGCGACCTGATGGCTCGTGCGGGCATCGCTTCGATTGTCTGCCCACCAAACGAGTCAACCGATTGCTGTCACGTTTGGAATCAATTCACGATCAGGATTCCTGACGGCAAGCGTGATCAAGTGCGGGAACGGTTGGCCGCGGTGAACGTTGGCAGCGAAATTTACTACCCGGTTCCGATGCACCAACAGGAGTGCTTTTTAGACGTGCCCGTTGCGTTGGGAAGCTTGAATCAGACCGAGCGTGCCGCAGCGGAGGTTCTGAGCCTGCCGATTTTCCCGGAACTGACGGCACCAGAGCAACAGTACGTCGTTGACTGCTTAGCGAGGGTGTTGGCTGATCTGGCCATTGAAGCCAGTCGGGCGGCATGATCGTTGGCCCCAAGACTGGGGGATTGCCAAGGATTGAGAGCAGAGAATTTCAGATCGAGCGTTAAACGAACGGGTTGCTGGCGGTTTTATTGTCAGGAACGAAAGTCAACGCCCGATCATGGAACCCAAATGCTCGAGACCTCTTTGAAAATCAGCCGCGATTCGAAACAAGGCTATCGCTTGAAAGCCGTGCAATGGTTTGATTTACCGCTGGATCAAGTGTTTTCGTTTTTCTCAGATGCGACGGAACTTGAGCGGATCACGCCAGAGTTTCTGCGCTTCAAGGTTTTGACTCGCGGGCCAATCGAAATTCAACAGGGGACTTTGTTGGATTATCGTTTGCAGCTTCATGGGATTCCGATCAAGTGGCGAACCGAAATCTGCGTCTGGGAGCCACCTTTTCGGTTCGTCGACCAACAGCTTCGCGGACCCTACCGGCGTTGGTACCACGAACATCAATTCGAGGAAATTGACGGAAAAACTCGAGTTTCCGACGATGTTCACTACATTCCCCGGGGAGGACCGCTGATTCACAGATTTCTGGTCAAACCTGACCTCGAAAAGATCTTCGGTTTCCGCCAAGATAGACTGCGAGAGATCTTTGACGAGAAGAAAGCTCGGCAGGCCAGATCAGACGATGCGACTCATCGCCTGCTTGATCTGGAACACACGAGCGACGGAGCCAACCGCGTCTTAAGCCGATCAGGTTGTCGTGAACTATAAATTCGGGGCAACTTGACTGCGGCTCATGGCGGGGCATGACAACAGATCGTTGGAGTGAAATCAATTTCTTTCCGGCTCCATCCGAGTATCTGCCTTGAGTTCAATTCTTGACAAGATCGTTCAGCACAAACGCATAGAAATCGCTGAAGCGAAACAGCTGGTGTCGCTTGAAAGTCTTCGCGACCAAATTCCTGACGCCGCTCCGCCGAGGGATTTTGTCGGCTCGTTGAGGACCAATCTTCCTCAGGTCGGGCTGATTGCAGAGGTAAAGAAGGCCAGTCCTTCCAAGGGTGTAATCCGCGAAGATTTCGATCCGGTTTCGATCGCCACCGAGTACGCATCTGCTGGGGCCGATTGCATTAGTGTTTTGACGGACCGCCATTTCTTTCAGGGTCACCTCGATTTCCTGCGACAGATTCGAGCCGCCGTCAATGTGCCGCTACTTCGCAAAGACTTCATTCTGGACGAGTACCAGGTTTTCGAGGCGCGGGTCGCCGGGGCGGATGCCGTTCTGCTGATCGCGGAATGTTTGACTCCCGATCGCCTGAAACAACTGCATGACCAGATCTCTCAACTGAACATGACGGCGCTGGTGGAATTGTACGATGCCGCAAATCTGGACTCCGTGATGGCCTGCAACCCGACGTTGGTGGGGGTGAACAACCGGAATTTAAACACATTTGAGGTCGATCTGGAGCATTCCATTCACATTCGAAAACAAATTCCTGCCGATATCACATTTGTCAGCGAAAGCGGGATTTTTTCTCACGCAGATGTAGAATTGCTGCAAGCCAATCAGGTCGATGCGATGCTGGTTGGAGAATCGCTGATGCGATCGGATGATATTCCGCGAGCAATCAACAAGCTGAGAACCGGTCGACCGTAAACGTTGTCGCCATCACAAGCTGTGTGGTGGTTGGAATTTCAGTTCATCACCATCAACGTGATGATTCCTTTAAGAATTGAGTGACCATGTCGAACTTCATGTCAAATCTGAAGACCCTCAACAGCGTCGTTCGCACCGGTCTGCTGCTCGGTTTTTTGGGACTGTTTGGATACGGAAGTTGGTTCGGGTATGAGCGCTATGTGAAACCCGGCTTGCAGGCGGAAGCCGCCATCGCGGAGGCCGCAAGGCTTGAGAAAGAACTGGCAGCCTCGCTGGAGAAGCAACAGCAACTGACCGTCGAAAACGATCGAATGCAAACGTCGCTGAAGTTGCTCAAGACGGATCGCCGGATCGCGAATGTCGAAATCATGGAGAAATCGCAGGACGAGGATGGATCGCCCGTTATGGAAGTCCGCTTCACTGAGGTGGACGAAAACGGCGATGCGGTTGGAGCATCGCGAGACTATACCCTCAAGGGAGACCAGTTTTTCATCGACTGCTGGATCGCCACTTTCGAAGACAAGTACATTGAAGAAGCGGACGAGTTGCGGAATGCTTCCCTGTTTGCTTTCAAGAGTATCTATGGCGATGCAGAACGTCCTCGGGATGCTCAGCGACTGGATTCAGATTCGAACGACCGGCCACCAGGCATTTACGATGATCATCGTAAACGGGATTTCGAGCAGAAGATCTGGCGTGATTTCTGGGCCGTCTGCAACAATCGTGCTCGTCAAAAAGAGCTTGGCATTCGAGCCGCGTATGGTCAGGCAAACCACTTGGTTGCCGAAGCCGGTCAGCGATATCAGGTTGTGATTCGATCCAGCGGCGGAGTCAGTTTGACGCCGATTGAGGGAGATCCCGCAGACGCGGAAGAGGCCGAATTCGAAGACGACGAACCGTAATCCGCGTCCGGTTTGCTCAACCGCATTCGACGTGTCGTTGGTCTCGCAAAAAAGTCCGATTCACCCTGTTGGATGAACCGGACTCGAAATCAAGTATCACGGTTTCGAAGTATCGCGATCTACTGACCGGGAGCGACTCCTGGAGCCACGCTGTTTCCTGTTCGCAAGCTCCAGCGCACACCGAAGTCACCTGTTTCTTGAAGGAATCGAGAATTCGCGCTGGTGGTCAACGATTGGATAAACTCAGGCTCGATGTCCGCTTGCCCCCAGTCCGTTTTTAGCTCGACCGCTGGCAGGGTTGGCCGACCTGTCACCGTATCGCCGTTGGTTAGTACAACGACCGCTGAATCCTTGTTGTCGATCTGAAAGCGAATGCCGGCTACCTGATCCATCGGAATGTCGATGTCACCAAACTTGGATTTCAGGGAGAAGCTGTGAAAGCCGTCCATGTTGCCCGCCATGACCTGGGAATCGGTCATGCGAATAAAGAATGTGTCTCCTTCGCTTCCGGCAAGCATGGGTGAGGGAGTCACGGGAGCTTCATACTTAAGAACAATTTGCGAGAAATCATTCCCAGATTGTTTGACGGGGATTCGAACGGGCTGGCCTTTCAACTGTCCGATCAAATCCTCGTCGAGCGCCAGCGAAGCGTTTTCCCCGGAAACACTGATCGGGATTCCCAGTTCGATTGGTTCTTCTTCATTCGTCTCTTCGTATTGAAGCTCGATGAAGCTGATCTTGTTACGGTATTTTTCTGGCACTTGAGAACGCAGGCTACCGTAGCTGCGAAGGCTGCCGACCAACTTGCTGTCCAGTTTCAGCACAAAACGTGTCTGATCTTGAGCGAAGGAATCGCTGGTCAGGAACAAGGCCGCAATGACGGCGACACAAATGAGTGATCGAGATTGAAACATGCTAACTCCGAGGATTCCGATTTTTTGACAGTGTTCAGTTTTCTTAGAAACTGGAATTTGACAATCCGCGATAGGCTGGATTGGCGGGAAAACGTGTAGGTGCTCGACGTGGGGTTGACGGTTTTGCGGGTTGGGACAGAACCCATTGCCTGTCTGCTTTCGAGTCGCCGTCCAGAAAGCGGGACTCGCGATCGTAAGTGATCGATTCCAGTTTGCTAACGGGAATCGTTTCATCACCCCAACGAGTAGCAAGTACGATCTGATTCAAATCGATGCTGCCCGTTAGATAGTCACCGGTCACCGAAATAACTACGACTTCGTTGGCTTCGTCCGCATTGAACCGAATCCCGGCGATCCGATTAAGTGGGATTTTGGTCGATCCAAACTGCGTTTCGACCGTTAAAATTTTCATACTCCGAATCCACCCGGTCGTTCCATTCTGGGGTGAAAGCCGCACGAAAACTCGCGGACTGTCGTTTGGTTGCGGTTTTGTACCCCGACGGAGCGATGCCAAGCGAGCTTGATTTTTCGGACGCTGGTACTTGAGCGTGATCGAGTCGAACCCAGACTGGTAGATTTTCATCTGAACAGGCTGGTATTCGAGTCGGTCGACAATCGATTCGTCAACGTTCACGAGCAACGTGCGACCGAGCTTGTCAACGTCGTCGTCGACGACAAGCTTTTTCGAAAGGAAAGTCGTCGGGTGCTTCAGCAAGATCGAGTCAACTCGATTTCGAAATTTGGCAGGTAACGTGGCTCGCAACTGACCATCGCGCCGTAACGCGGATGCTTCCAGTTCACCGATTGTCAGCACGAGCATGTACCGCTCTTGCTTTTCCGACGTGTCCGCCACTTCAGCCAGTTCTTTTTCCTGACCAGTCAAGGAACCGCAGCAAAGGCACAGAGCCAAGAAACCCATCCACGCCACCAAGACGCGAGAGGCTATCCCGATTTTCATGCTTTCGATCATGGGCTCTCCTTGTGCCGATTCTATCCGTCGGGCTGATAACATGATGACAGAATCACGCCCCGGCAGAGTTAGTAACTTGATCTCCAAAGGTCAGTCGCTCGAAGCCTAACGACTGACCGATCCGCAACGGTTGTTGCTACACAACTGTATGACCAGATCTATTCCTGCGAACTCAAACCAACGTCCGGAACGATGCGCCGTTCATTTAATTGGCGTCGGCGTCGGTCTGAAAAAATCAGACTGAACTACCGACCTTGGCGAACGGGAACAGGCTGGGCTTTCGTGAAACGCCATCCGGATCCGCCGGTGGTGTTGTCGGTAAAAAACCGAGCGTTCTTGTCAGTGGTGATCGTTTCGATCTGAGTCGCGTCGATGTGAGCGGTACCCCAATCAGTCTTCAATTTAACCTTTTCTAGGTTGACCTTGCCTGAAAGCATGTCGCCATTTTTGAAGGCCAGAACCGCGCCGTTGCCTTCGCCAATGTTCATCTTGATGCCATCGATTTTGTTCATTGGAACTTTGACTTCGCCAAAACTGGTCGAAACACTCAGCTCATCAAGTTCGACGACCGAACCGGTTAGTTCTCGATTTTGGCTGACCGAAATAAAGACCACTGAATCGGCAGGACCTTCAACCGATTGGGCTGCGGCAAAATTCATGGTTGCCGGGGTCAACATCAATGCCAACGCGAGGCTCTTGAGAAAATAGTTCATTTAGCTGTCTCCAAACGGATTCGTGTAGATTTGTTGCGATCGGGAAGCGGTGGCCTGCAAATGACGACCAACGCGGTTAAAGTGCGAGGACTCAATATAATCACGGCAACGTGCAAGACAAAGATTCGAAGCGGAAATGGGAGCGATTTCGCGATCCGGAGATTGCTTTATTCGTTACGACCGGCACTGCTTGAACGTTTGCAGGCTCAAAGCTTCCGTCTATTCAATCTAGAGGAAAGTTTGTCGATTTCTTCTAACAATTCCCTTGTGTGTGAGCCCCCAAATCATGAGGCTCGGTTGGACAACCGTCGTGCAACCACTAGGGCGTTGTCACATCTAAATATTCGAGTGTGACGACGACATAAGTTGTTGCCGCTGATGCATTGAGTTTTCGCCCAGCCCAAACTTCTTATCGTCACAAAGCACTAACAAGGCAGAAGGCAGCGATCGAGTTTGGCTCGTGCTCGTCCGGTTCAGGGTGAGATTCTGAATCGCTGCCAGCCATCATCGCCCGCTAGATAAATCAGGCGATCGTGCAAGCGATCGAGTCGCCCCTGCCAGAACTCGACTTTCGTGGGAACAAGTTGGTAGCCTCCCCAGTTGGCCGGCAGCGGAACCGGCTGATCGCCCAGCTCTCTATCAAGCCGATCACGCGCCTCCTGAAGCTGCTGGCGGGACTGGATGACGGACGACTGCCGCGACACAGCGGCCCCCAACTGCGCGCCGCGAGGGCGGCTGTGAAAATACGTTTCGGAAATATGATGCGAGGTCCTTGTGACGCTGCCCTCCATGCGAACCTGACGGCCTTGGTGAGGCCAGTTGAAAACGACAGCGGCTGCGGGGTTATTCGACAACTGCTGACCTTTGGTCGATTCGTAGTTGGTGAAAAATCGGATCGAACCCTCACCGAGCCCTTTCAGCAACACGATGCGAGCTGTCACCGCGCCTGACGAATCCGCGGTCGCCAGTGTCATCGCGTTCGGTTCAAACCACTCACCGGGTGACGCAGCAACCGCCGCATCAAACCAAACACGAAACTGCTCGATCGGGTTGTCAAGCAACCGTTCGTCGTCGATCCCATCTGTCTGGTACTCCTTGCGAAGTGCCTGAAAATCCATCCTTGATTTGCTGTCGTTTGATTTTTTGCTCATGAAAATTTCACCAACCTAGTTCAGAGGAGTAAGTTGCGGTTGGAAGTCAGGCCGCTTGGGAACTTCAAATTCTGACGTAAACCGATATCATCTGGCAGTGGTGGTCCGGCATGAGATTTCCACCGATAGCAGCCATGAACGTCGACTCTACACACGAAAGACGCTTAAAAATGTCACTTGAATCAACCACAGCTACTGAAAAGACTCGCACGGAACGAGATTCCATGGGCGACGTGCTTGTCCCCGCCGACGCTTACTATGGGGCTCAGACTCAACGTGCCGTCCATAATTTTCCTATTTCCGGATGGGAGATGCCACCGGCGATGATTCATGCGATGGGGCGAGTCAAATACGCCTGCGGGGTCGCGAATCGCGATTTGGGAAAACTGACTGGAACCGGCAAGAATCCGTTGGATGATTCCCAAGTGGAATCCATGCTGGCCGCAGCCACCGAAGTGATCAAGGGCAAGTTGGACGACCAATTCCCGATTGACGTGTTCCAGACCGGGTCGGGAACGTCCAGCAACATGAATGTCAATGAAGTGATCTCGAACCGTGCGATCGAGATTCACGGCGGCGATCGATTTACGGCTGACAAGCCGATTCACCCAAACGATCATGTCAACATGGGCCAGAGCACGAACGACACCTTCCCCACTGCGATTCACGTGGCCGTGGCGGTCGAGTTAACCAATCATTTGATTCCGGCGTTGGAAAAGTTCGCGAGCGTGCTGCACGCCAAAGCGAAAGAGTGGGACAAAATTATCAAGATCGGACGGACTCATCTGGCGGACGCAACACCGTTGCGACTGGGCCAAGAATTTGGTGGCTTCGCTCGGCAGATTGAACTGTCTATCGATCGAGCCAACCGCGCCGTCGCGGCGGTTGCCGAACTTCCTGTCGGGGGCACTGCCGTCGGATCCGGGATCAACACGCATCCCGAATTCGGCTCACGTGTGGCTGCCGTGTTGGCGGAAACGACCGGTATCTCATTCGTCGAGGCTGCCAATCACTTCGAAGCGAACGCTCAACGTGATGGGTTGGTCGAGTGCCACGGTCAACTGAAAACTGTTGCTTCGACTTTGTTCAACGTTGCCAACAACATCCGCTGGCTTGGGTCGGGACCTCGGTGCGGTTTTTATGAGATTGCGATTCCCGATCTGCAACCGGGAAGCTCGATCATGCCTGGCAAAGTCAACCCAGTCATGTGCGAAAGCATGATGCAGTTGGCGGCTCGTGTGATCGGCAATGATCAGACGATCACGCTCTGCGGAGCCAGTGGCGGACAGTTTCAACTGAACATCATGATGCCCGTGATGGCTCAAACGACGCTGGAGAGCATTCTGCTGCTGGCCAACGGAACAGAAGCCTTCGTTAAATTCTGTGCCGAACAGATGCAAGCCAATGCCGAGGTTTGTGAATCCTTTGTCGAAAAAAGTCTGGCGATGTGTACGAGTCTCAATCCACACATCGGCTACGAGAAAGCCGCCGCACTCGCGAAAGAAGCTTTCAAGACCGGCAAGACGATTCGCGAGCTATGCCTCGAACAGAAGATCTTGCCCGAGGACGTGCTCAATGAAGCCCTTGATCCGATGAGCATGACGGAGCCGCAGGCGTAGGCTGCCACAACGTCAGATAAGCCATGAACCACAAGCGTCAGTTGCTGACGCAGATTCAGAACGGATAGAATACCAGCACGCCGTTCAGTGCATGTGATTTTTCATAGCATCCGTTTTCGCCAACTGGGCACGGGTGGCTGAAACGTTGGTGCCTCGGTGTACGTCAAGACAGCTCAATCGTCGTCGCTTTGCAGTTCAATCGCACCCGAGAGGATCTGCTGTTTGCCGAACCGAGCCAGTTTTGCCAACGTTTGCCGCTGGGCGGGACTCAAGGTGGACTGATCGAGACTCGCCAGCAGCTTCATCGCTTTACGCGGTTGCTGATCCTGTTGCAAAAGCAGTTTTGCCAGTTTGAACGTGACGTTGGTGCGCAATCGATCGTAATGTGCAACATAGTACTTGAGCAGTTTGCGATACAGTTTTCCTTGAGCCGGCTGCTTCTCCAGTCCGTTGATCATCTTGACCAGCAACGATTCGTCCAGCACCAGTCCCTGGCGCTTTCGAGCCAAGGCTTCAAATCGTTTGAATCCGACATCATAGTGGCCTCGGTCAACGTAGTGAGTCACCATCTTCAGACCGTCGGTCAATGCCTGCCGTTTCTCACGAGCCAACTCTTTCCGTCGCGCTTCACGTTCTGCTATCTGCTCGACCGTTAATTGCTCTTGGCCACGCTTGCCAGTCATGATCGAAATCAAATCCTCACCCTCGCAGTTTACTCGCTTCGTCGCCAGCATCCCCCAACCGACGGCAATGCCGGGCAGGACGCCCAGCAAGTGCAATACTTCACTGGACATCGAAAATCCGGTAAACGCAGCGATTGCAAAGTTCAACGCCAGAAACACGTAGCTAACCGTTTGTACCGTTGCGTCAAAACTGAATCCAAAAGGTCGAAACCAAACGATGCCGCCGACTTTGAAATGAATTTCGTTCTCAGGCGCCCACAGAAAACAAACGATCATCATTCCGAAGATCGCGCAGCTTGCGCCAAGGCAGGAACCTTCCGTGTATCCAAACGTCACCATGCTGATCAGAACGGAAGATGCGATAGCACAGAAGTTGTATGCCAACGCGAACCGCCACCAGCCGATTTTCCCTTCGACAATCATGCCGTAAATAAACAGGAACAGCATATTTCCGATCAGGTGCCCGAAATCGGCGTGCAGGTAAGCGGCGGTCAGCCACGTTAACGGGTTGAACGTCCCGTACTCCAGCCACCATTGTTCCGTGAACCCCGGAACGGCGATTTGCAAAATGAACGCAAGGACATTCGCTGCGATGGTGACGCCGGTAACAATCGGCAGGTGATAGAGCGGCGCGTCGGTGCTGGTAGGGATCAGGAAGAGCATTGCAAGTTCGTTCGTCGGCGATCAAGCATTCTTGGAAGAATTTACAGGCATGGTCAGGAGTTTGCCGAAACTTCGAAAGAATACTCATGAAGCAAACCCTGAATATTCTCGCAAACGCGTGTGCGGCAGGATGGCAACCAGTCGAATATCCGATCGTCCAATTCAGGCAAGCCGACCCGTCGCAGAACATGATTCAGTCGATAAATCGTTCGTTCGTCATCAAGGTAATCGAAGATGTATCGCAACTCCAGAAATTTCTGAAACATCGGTACAAACTTGTCGGTAGGCCGAGTGGCAAAGAGGTTGATGGCAGATTCGACCTTCCTCGCGTCGACCGTCGCCAGTTGATCGTAATAGTGCTCGGCCTTGCCCGGGTAATTTTTCTGCAACCACGCGTCAATAAACATCTCGATCAGCACGTGAGTCGCGAATCCGGATCGCATTGACTGGTCGTCGTCATAAAGCTTTCTCAGTTCAACGGCCATTGTCAGGTTCAAGCGATTGAAGGTCGGGCCGGTGTGGAACCAATGGTCGTCCAGGTGATGCTGTACGACTCCTTTCGCGACCGCCGCCACGATCGGATCGTCATGATCCATGAACGGAGTGGCCTTTTTCTTTCTGGTTCGACATTTTCGATCTGCGGCCCCCAATAGATCGGGAACCCCGCAGCCAACCGCTAGGTAAGGTTGGTCAAGAAAAGGGAAAGCGTGAGAAAATGAATTCATCCGAGACGCTTCCTTCGTTCCCCCGAAAATTCGATCTCGTGGCCTCGGACATTGGAATCGAACTCGCATCCGCCATCATGCCAACGGAACACCTGCTGCCCCATGACCCACGTCGCGACAGGCCAACCCTTGAGCGTTTCGCCATGCCACGGGCTCCAACGGCACTTGGTTTCCTGTTCCTCGTTCAGAATTGTGCGTTCCTGATTCAGATCGACCAACACCAGGTCCGCATCAAAACCTTCGGCGATTCTGCCCTTGTTTTTCATGTTCCACACGCGAGCCGGTTCAGCACTCATCCAGTGAGCCAACTGCGGCAACGTGAAGCGACCAAGGTTCACCTGGTCCAGCATCAATGCCAGATAGTTTTCAACCGCGGGCAATCCCGATGGGCATTCAGGAAACGGTTTGCGTTTTTCTTCCATCGTGTGCGGTGCGTGGTCGGTTGCGATTACAGTAATTTTTCCCGATTCCAATGCAGCCCACAACGCCGCGTTGTCATCGGCGGTTTTGATGGAAGGGTTCATCTTGATCAGCGACCCCAACCGTTCGTAGTCGTCGATGTTGAAGAACAAGTGATGGGGGCAGACTTCGGCGGTGATCAACTCGGCAGCGCTCGCGATCAAGTCGACTTCCGCGGCGGTCGAAACATGCAGCACGTGAAACGGATGTTCGTGACGCTCGGCCAAATCGATGGCTCTTTTGGTCGCAATGTAAGCGGCCTGGTGATCGCGAATGTTTGAGTGGTCGGCAACGTCAGTCGAATCCTTGAACCGCTGTGCGTTGGCTCGGACGGTTGCTTCGTCTTCGCAGTGAGCACAGATCGGCAGGCTGGTTTCGGCAAAGATCCGTTCAAGAGCCGCTTGCTGGTCGACCAACAGGTCGCCGGTGCTCGACCCGATAAAAATCTTAATGCCGGGTGTCCGAGTCGCATGTCGCAAGTCGTCTACGTTTGAGGTCGTGGCCCCGATGTAAAAACCATAATTGACGACGCTCTGTTTGCCTGCGATGGCCAGTTTGTCATTCAGCAGGTCTTGCGTAATTGCATTCGGGATCGTGTTGGGCATCTCCAGAAAGCTGGTGACGCCCCCCTTGGCGCAGGCGTGAGACGCGTGGTGCAGATCCTCTTTATGAGTCAACCCAGGTTCGCGAAAATGGACCTGATCGTCGATGACTCCTGGCATCAAATGCAAGCCAGCGGCATCGACCGTCAGATCGGCAAGCGTGTGGTCGGCCGGATCGATCGCGGCAACTTGAGTCCCATCGATCAGCACGGATACTTCGACGACTTCATTATCCAGCGTGACCGAGGCATTTTTTATCAGCGTTTTCATGGCTCCAGTTTCCGCATCATGGGGTTTGCTGTCGAGCGGTCGGGGTTGGTAATTTGCGAGGTCCACACAATAATCTTGTCAGAGAGTTAACGACAGACAGAGTTAACGGCAGGCTTTCGACCAAGTGACATTGGATCGGTTGCGAGCGTTCTAACTTCTTCAAGGGAACACAGCAGGATGCAGGATTTCGAAAAACTCGGTGCGTTTTACTTGGGCAAAGAGTACGACCAGGAGGCTCGGCAGCGGACCGAGAACCTTTTACTTTACGATTCCCGTGATCTTTGCACGCACGCGGTCGTGGTCGGAATGACCGGTAGCGGGAAAACGGGCTTGTGTGTCGGGTTGCTGGAAGAGGCAGCCATTGACCGTATTCCCGCGATCGTGATTGACCCGAAAGGCGATATCTCGAACCTGTTGCTGACGTTTCCGAACCTTAGTCCCGAGGAATTTCGGCCTTGGATCGATGAAGGGCAGGCCTCGCGCGAAGGAGTGTCGCCTGAAGTTTTTGCGACCAACGAAGCCGAAAAATGGAAAGCCGGCTTGAAGGAGTGGGGACAGGACGGAGCACGGATCCGCAAAATGCGAGACACCGTCGACCTGCGAGTTTACACACCCGGCAGCACTTCAGGGCGACCGCTGACGATTCTCAAGTCGTTCGCGTGCCCCAATGATCAGGTGTTGAACAATTCCGACGCATTGGGCGATCGCATCAGTGCGGCCGCATCCGGCTTGCTGGCATTGCTGGGCATCGAAGCCGATCCGATCCGTTCGCGCGAGCATATTCTGATCAGTCGGATTCTCGATCACGCGTGGCGAGAAAAACGCGACCTTGATTTAGGAAAAATTATCGGCCAGATCCAGGATCCGCCCTTCGAGCGAGTCGGAATCATGGAACTGGACGCCTTCTATCCGAAAAAAGATCGGGTTGAACTGGCGATGACCATGAATAACCTGCTGGCGTCACCCTCTTTTTCCAGTTGGTTGCAGGGCGAGGCGTTGGACATCAAGCGGATGTTGCACACGCCAGCAGGCAAGCCGTGCATTTCGGTCGTCTCGATTGCTCATCTGTCCGACAAAGAGCGGATGTTCTTCGTGACCATTTTGCTCAACGAGATGCTCACTTGGATGCGGGCACAGCCGGGAACCTCCAGTCTTCGAGCCCTTTTGTACATGGACGAAGTGTTTGGCTACTTTCCGCCGACGAAAAATCCTCCGTCCAAGCAACCGATGTTGACGTTGCTGAAGCAGGCTCGGGCGTTTGGTCTGGGGTGCGTGCTGGCGACTCAGAACCCCGTCGATCTGGATTACAAAGGTTTGTCAAACGCAGGGACTTGGTTCCTTGGTCGCTTGCAGACGGAACGCGACAAGGCTCGGGTGCTGGAAGGGCTTGAGGGAGCAGCGTCTCAAGTCGGTCAAACCTTTGATCGTGCCGCAATGGAGCAAACCCTGGCGGGCTTGGGCAGCCGGAAATTCTTGATGAATAACGTTCATGAAGACGAACCGGTTGTGTTTGAAACTCGCTGGGCCATGTCGTATCTGCGAGGTCCGCTGACTCAGATGCAGTTGCAGAAGTTAATGGACGACGACCCGCTTTACGACGCTAATGCTACTGCCGCCAGCAGTCGCCCTCGTCGCCCGATGGCTGAAAAAGCGGATCCGATCGAACCGACGGTTGATGGACGCCAGTTGGTGCCGAGCGACATTGAGCAACGATTTGTCGAGGTGCGAGATCGAATCGGCAGCGACGAACGTCTGGTCTACCGAGCTGCGTTGATGGGACGAAGCCGTTTGCATTACGTGAAGTCAACATACAAAATCGATTCGTGGCAGGAGAGACTTCTACTGGCGAAGGTCAAGGGCGGCGAGATGCCAAACGAAATCTGGGAGCAGGCCGAGATTCTGGACGAGGCGTTGGAACTGGTTCGCAATCCGGAACCGGGCGGCGAGTTCGCCTCGATCTGTGGTGACCTTCAGAAGAAAAAAAATTACACGACGTGGCAAAAAGAACTGAAAGAATTTCTCTATCGAAATCAGCCACTGACGATCTGGCGCTGCAAGGACTTGAAGCAGTATTCGGAACCGGGTGAAACATCGGGCGATTTCAAGGTGCGGCTCGAACAGCTGGCATCGGAGAAACGCGACGATGCGGTCGAAAAACTTCGCGATAAATTTGCCAGCAAGTTCTCAACCCTGCGGACTCGTATTCGTAAAGCGGAAGACAAAGTCGAAGTCGAAAAGGCTCAGTATCAACAGAGTCGCATGAGCAGCGTGTTGTCCGTTGGCACCACGATCATGGGCGCACTGTTGGGCCGAAAAGCATTTGGTGCAACGAACGCCAGGCGAGCAGGAACCTCCATGCGTTCTTTTGGGCGAGCGTCAAAGGAAAAAGATGACATCGGTCGCGCAGAAGAGAACTTGGAAGAGTTGCAAGTCAAGTACGAGGATCTTGAGGCGGAATTCGACGAACAGATCAATGAGCTGACCGAAAAGCTGTCCGTTGAAAATCTCGACCTTGAAGAACTGGCGGTGACTCCTCGCAAGAGTGATATCGACATTGAGGACTTCAGCGTCTGCTGGTTGCCGTGGCGAATCGATTCGTCGGGCGTTGCAGAACCAGCGTGGTGAGCCCTTCGTCCCAGAGAAGCTGCTGTCGCCCAGATCGCCAGAGCTACGAACCTGATTTTCTCCACCGCAGCGACCCATTTTAGATTCAGGTTTTATCAGTTCGTCGGATCTGTCAGCAGATTATCATCGTTCTCTCACACGGCATGAATTCGACCTTGAAACATCTGCTGACGATTGCCGTCGTTTGCTGGTTGACGTTCTTCTTTCGTCTTGGAGAACCTCGGCTATGGGATCGCGACGAGCCCCGAAATGCGGGCTGCGCGATGGAGATGCTGGCGGCCGAAAATTGGGGCGTGCCGGTATTCAATGACGAACTCCGGCAGCAGAAACCTGTACTGATCTACTGGCTGATAATGTCAGCGTACATGGTTTTCGGGCAGAATGAGTTCGCGGCTCGGTTCTGGTCCGCGCTGCTGGGCACGGGTACTTGCATGCTGACTTACGCCCTTGGCCGACGCATGTTTGACGCAACGGTCGGTTGGCTGGCCGCGATTGTGCTGGCAACAAGCCTGATGTTCTGCGTCGCAGCCCGAGCCGCCACGCCAGACTCGGTGCTGATCTTCTGCTGTATGCTGGCGTACTGGATTTATGTGCGAGCCGTTTTCAAGAACGAGGAAGTGATCGACGGGGCGTTTCCCAAAAAACCAACTCAGTGGGCACCGTTCTATATCGTTCTCGGTCTGGCGGTGCTGGCCAAAGGACCGATCGGGTTTCTGATCCCAATGGCCGTCGTCGGCATGTTCATGCTGATCGAGCGATCTGAGTTGAGCGATTGCTTCGGTTCAGATTCAGTTAGCGAGACTGAAACGTGGACAGAATCGGTGCTCCGATGGCTGGCCTGGTTCGCGCCGTTTCATTTCCTTCAAACGCTGTTGGCGATGAGAATCTTCGCGGGCGTCGCGGTGATGTTGCTGGTGGCGATGCCGTGGTACTTGGCCGTTCATTTTCAGACCGATGGCGAATTCACTCGCCGCTTCTTCTTGACCGAAAATTTATCTCGTGCAGCGAACGCTATGGAAGGCCACCACGGTGGGCTCTGGTTTTACCCGTTGGCGATTCTGGCCGGGTTCTACCCTTGGTCGGTGTTCGCGGGGCCAACCATTGCAAACCTGTGGTCGTGGTCGAGCCACACAGCCGCGAAACGCTCCGCCGTCACTTTCTTAATCTGCTGGGTCGTGGTTCAGGTGACGACGTTTTCGTTGTTCGGCACCAAGCTGCCCAGCTACGTGACACCCTGCTATCCAGCATTGGCGATTTTGACATCACTGGGATTGATCACTTTCGCGCGAGGCGACCGATCACTTTCCTCGCAAAGATATTGGCACTTGGCCGCGATGGTCGCCTTGCTGGTTAGTGGCGTCGGGATCACGCTTGGTTTCTGGTTGGGGATGCAAACCTATTTGCCAAATCTCACTTGGCTGGCCATGATCGGGTTGGTTCCTGTCGTCGGAGCAGTTTCCGGTTTTTGGCTGATCCGAGATTTGAGCAACTCCAAATTCGTTGGCTCAACGGGCATGTGTGCGACTGTCCTGTGCTGCCTCATGTTTGGCGTTGGAGCAGTCACGGTCAGCGATCAGCGAAAAACGGATGCGATCTTTGAGCGAATCGCTCAGCACCCTTGCGAAGCAGTGGGCGCATGGAAGTGCATGGAGCCGAGTTGGGTCGTGTATGGTGGCAAGCCGATTTACGAGCTTGAGATTTCCGGAATAGACAGTCCCTTCGACACTCACGACCCAACAGTCCCCATCGGCTTGCAAGAAAGAGTACGTTCGATGCTGTCAAAGCGGCCATGGGAGTATAAGGCTCGCCCAGTAGCCCGAACTTTCCTTGCTGCGTTCCCGAAATCCCTAGTGCTCACAACCGATGCACACTTGGCAACGTTGCTGGAAGATTTACCCGAGTCATACCAAGTCCTTGAAAGCGCCGACCTATTCCTGAAGCCGGGACGAAAACTGATTTTGCTCGGGCCGAAAGAAAGCGAAAATCAGTAAGGGTTCATTCACTGCATCCATCTTGGATGGTCAAACCTCCGCAACAAAAAAACGGTTGCCTTGGCTTCGCTTAGAACAGCAGTCGTTCGCTTAGCTTGTCGAGTGCTGTGGCGATCTTGCGACCGGTGGTGCTCATGGGCAAGCCTGCCAGTTCGTCACGACTGACCCACTGAGTCGCGGTTTGGTTTTTCTTGAGTCGCCCGGTTGGTTTTTCGGCAACGTAGCAATCAAGTGTGATGCGATACTTGGTGACGGCGTGTTTGATACGTTTCGTAGTCGGCGTGATGACGGCGGTCAGCCCCGTTTGCTTTTTTAGCTCGGTGGCCAAAGCCATTTCGACTTTCCCGTCAGCAACTTGGTAGCGAGGGAAATCCCAGAGCCCGGTCCAGCGTTCGTCGGGCCCGCAGCGGCGAACCAAATATTTAGTCTTCGAACCGCTGCCTTTTCGCACCACGACGACCGCTTCATGAAGGTCTTCGTACTTGATCTTTTTGCTGGGAGCAGGGATCTCAGCCTGCAAGCCTTGAACGTACGCTTGGCAGTCGCTTGCTACAGGACACTGAGAACAGTTTGGCTTTTTCGGAGTACAGACTTCGCTGCCAAGTTCCATCAAAGCCTGATTGAAATCGCCACACCGTTTTCGAGGTAAAATTGATTCGGCGAACTCCCAAAGCAGCTTCTGGTTGGTCGATGTTCTGGGATCATCCGGCAGCGCCAGCAGCCGAGCAAATAAGCGGATCGTGTTACCTTCCAAAATGGGAAGCTGTTGATCGAGCGAGATCGATAAAATCGCTCCGGCGGTATATCGCCCGATTCCCGGCAACGCTAACACGTTGTCAAAATCAATGGGAAATTTTCCTCCATGTTGCTCCGCGACTACTTGAGCCGCCCCGTGCAACTGACGGGCTCGTCGGTAGTAACCCAAACCCTCCCAAAGTTTCAATACTTCTGATTGCTCAGCCGCCGCAAGTTTTTCGACCGTGGGGAATCGCTTCATGAAGCGCAGGTAGTAGTCGATCACGGTCGCAACCTGAGTCTGTTGCAGCATGATCTCGCTGACCCAAATCCGATATGGCGTTCGGTTCTTCCGCCACGGTAGATCGCGCTGGTTCGCGTCAAACCATTTTAGTAGCCGACGACGAAACGCGGTGCGCGAGCTGGAGCTTTGGAACATCGTTTGGTACGTGGATAGACTGTTTTCGAGAGGGAGGAGGCTCCGTCCGAGCCACATTTGAGAAGGTAAGGTTTGGGAGGGAGGAGGCTCCGTCCGAGCCAAATCGATGCTCACGCTTAGTCACTAAAACGGGGCGGACGGAGCCTTCCCCTCCCTGGATTGTTCTGATCGGCGCGGGCGGAGCCTTCCCCTCCCTGGATTGTTCTTGATCGGGGCGGGCGGAGCCTTCTCCTCCCCGGACTTCGATGGATCTAAACGGCAACGACCTCAGTTTGCAACGATATTCACCAGCCGGTCGGGCACCGCAATCTCTTTACGAATCGTTTTGCCTTCCAACAATGCCATGATTTTAGGGTCGGCCTTCGCGGTCGCCAACAAATCGTCCTTGGACATGCCACGCGCCACAACGATCTTGGATTTTATCTTGCCCATGATCTGAACCGGAATCTCCACCGTCGAGTCAACCGTCAACGCCTCATCGAATTTCGGCCATGCCTCGTAGGCCAGAGAATTCTCGTGACCTAGGGTGAGCCACAATTCTTCTGCAATGTGCGGAGCAAACGGCGACAGCAACAGCACAAACGATTCCATGATCGATTTGGGGCGATGGTCCTGCCGAGTGAAAAAATTGGTGAACTCCATCATCCGAGCGATCGCCGTGTTGAAACTGAGCGATCCAATATCCTGGCTGACGGCTTTGATTGTCTTGTGCAAGGTGCGAGTCTGTTCGTCCGTCGGATCGATATCGACGACCGCTGAGTGCAAGACGGGCTGCTCTTGATCTTTGTCGATCACCATTCGCCAGACACGATCAAGAAAGTTTCGCACTCCGCTGACGCCATTCATGCTCCACGGCTTCGACTGCTCAAGTGGCCCCATGAACATTTCATACAAGCGCAACGAGTCCGCACCGTAGTTTGAAACAATATCATCCGGATTGACCACGTTCCCGCGACTCTTTGACATTTTATAGGCGCGGCTGTCGATACGAATTGAAGCGTCGGATTTCAAAACGAAATTTTCGCCGTCCTTCTCGACATCGTCAGGCTCGACTTTGACCGAAGTCAACGATTCGCCAGACGGGCTGACGGGATTTCGATCTTCGTCTTCCGTGATTTGATCGACCGAGACCCAACTGCCATCCTCCGTTTGGTAGCCAGTGAACTCGACATCGCCCAGAATCATCCCTTGATTCACCAAGCGATTAAAAGGCTCGGCCGTCTGCAAATGTCCGCGATCAAACAGCACCTTGTGCCAGAATCGGGCGTAGAGCAAATGCAGCACCGCATGCTCTGCTCCGCCGATGTACAAGTCGACGGGCATCCATTGTTTTTCCAGTTCGGAATCAATGAAGACCTGATCGTTTTTCGGATCGATGAAACGCAGGTAGTACCAACACGAACCTGCCCATTGGGGCATCGTGTTCGTTTCACGCTGATATTTTTTGCCGTCGATGACAGGGTAGAGCCAACCGTCATCGGCTTTTTCGAGCGGCGGTTCGGGGCGACCATGAGGCTTGAAGTCTTCGATCTCAGGCAAGTCGACGGGCAAGTCAGCAGCATCGACAGCCTTCAACAGCCCGGTTTTGTTGCCTTCTTCATCAAGCTCGTGCAAGATCGGAAACGGTTCGCCCCAGAATCGTTGTCGGCTGAACAACCAGTCTCGCAGTTTGTAGTTAACCGCCTCGCTGCCAACGCCTTGTTCGCTCAAACTGATCGTTATCTTTGATTTGAACTCATCGGTGGCGATGCCATCGTACTGCCCCGAGTTCATCGCGGTGCCTCGCCCGACAAAGCAAACCTCGCCGGCTGCCAGACGATTCAAGTCAATGTCATGATCTTTCGGAGGACTGACAACCGGAATCACTTCGATGCCAAACTGCTTTGCAAATTCAAAATCCCGAGTGTCATGCGCTGGGACGGCCATAATGGCTCCGGTCCCGTAAGTCGCCAAAACGTAGTCGGCGATCCAAATCGGAACCGGCTTGCCATTGACCGGGTTGGTGGCGTAGCTGCCCGTGAAGACACCCGTCTTTTTGGTTTTCTCGTCCTGCCGGTCACGATCGCTCTTGGATGCCGCGGCAGCAACGTAAGCGTCTACGTCCGATTTTTGATCGACAGTCGTCAAAGTCTCAACCGACGCGTGCTCTGGTGCGATCACCATGTAGGTGGCTCCGTA